>NZ_JBWKWB010000013.1:0-41065 GCF_059421985.1 Pseudomonas sp. GW821-FHT02A11 | reverse complement strand
GTCATGATCATCACTGAACCTGTGGGAGCTTCTGGAGCTGTGCGACAGTGGCGAAGGCGGTTTGTCTGACGCACCGCTTTCGCGGCCGTCGTACCTCCGGCTGCTCCTACAGGGGATCTGCGGCGTGCCAAAAAGTCATGATCATCACTGAACCTGTGGGAGCTTCTGGAGCTGTGCGACAGTGGCGAAGGCGGTTTGTCTGACGCACCGCTTTCGCGGCCGTCGTACCTCCGGCTGCTCCTACAGGGGATCTGCGGCGTGCCAAAAAGTCATGATCATCACTGAACCTGTGGGAGCTTCTGGAGCTGTGCGACAGTGGCGAAGGCGGTTTGTCTGACCCACCGCCTTCGCGGCCGTCGTAACCTCCGACTGCTCCTACAGGGATAGGCTTTGTTTGCAGAATGTGTGACCGGCGCAGGATGTGTGGAACGGGCTGATTCACTTCCCCCGAATCAACTGCCGCAGCACGAACCTGTTCGGATGGCAGGCCTCGGCCACGCTGCGTGGCAAGGGCAGGGGCTCGTTGTCCAGCCAGGCGGCAATCAACTCCCCCGACAGCGGCGCAGTGATCAACCCGCGTGAGCCATGCCCGCTGTTGATGTACAGCCCGTCAAGCCAGGGGCATTGCACATCAGGCGTCTGCCGGGCGTCTTTGCGCAACACCGCAAACGCCTCCATGAACGCCTCGCGATCTGCCAGCGGGCCGACGATGGGCAGGTAATCCGGGCTGGTGCAGCGAAACGCCGCGCGACCTTGCAGCTGTTCGGCAGGCAAG
This sequence comes from Pseudomonas sp. GW821-FHT02A11, assembly GCF_059421985.1. NCBI lineage: Bacteria > Pseudomonadati > Pseudomonadota > Gammaproteobacteria > Pseudomonadales > Pseudomonadaceae > Pseudomonas > Pseudomonas sp. GW821-FHT02A11. The sequence continues at coordinate 40,290 of NZ_JBWKWB010000013.1, read as the reverse complement.
TGGTCGGCTTGCAAGCGCTCGGTCAGGTCGTCGGAGATCTCCCGCAAAAGCGCCAGATTGCCCAGATGCTCGGCGGTGGTCGGGGTCAGGTCGTCGCTCTTGAAGTCAAAGCTGGCCCCCAGCGTGTGCTCGCCCAGACGCCCCGGCGCAACGTAGCCCTCGGCGCAGACCACCGTGCTCAACGACTGGCTGGCCTTAGTTTGCGCCAGACGGGTGATCTGCCCGCGAATGCGCTTGAGTGGCAGCTGCGCGCTGGCCGGGAAGCGTTTGACCTCTGCCGCCCCCGCCAGCACCACGACCGGCGCCGAATCCAGCAAACGCTCGCCATCCCACGCCTGCCAGAGGTCGCCGTCCCGCCGCAATTCGACGACGTCGTGATGCGCCATCAGGCGGATGTTCGAAGCGTTCGCCTGATGCCGACACAGCGCTGGCGGGTGAACCCAGCCGCCTTCCGGGTAGAACAGCCCGCCGCTTGCCAAGGCAACGCCTGCTTTGGCTTCGGCGCCAGATTGATCCAGCACATGCAGCAAATCAGGGGAAAACGCCGCCGCCAATTGCGCCTGTCGCTCGCCTTCCTTCTCGTCGAACGCCAGTTGCAGCACCCCGCAGTCACCCCAGTCGACGCCCCGCTCAAGCCGTTCCAACAAGCGCCGCGTGTGGCCAAAACCACTGAGGATCAGCTGCGACAATGCCGTGCCATGGGCCGAGAGTTTCAGGTACAGCACGCCTTGAGGGTTGCCTGACGCTTCCTGGGCCAAGTCGCCGTGCCGCTCCAGCAAATTGACCTGCCAGCCCCGCGCCGCCAGACTTGCCGCCGTCGCACAACCCGCCAGCCCCGCGCCGACGACCAGCGCCTTGCGCTCGCGATGATTCAGCGCAGGTCGGGCAAACCAGGGCTTGGCCGAGGCAGGTGCAGGCGTCTCTTCAGGCCAGCCGATGAACGCGCCCCTGAGCACCTCCCATTTGTGACCGATGCCCGGCACCCGCTTCATCTTGAAACCAGCCGCATTCAGCGCCCGACGCACCCAGCCGGTGCTGGTAAAGGTGCCGAGGGTCGAACCGGGCGCGGCGAGGCGAGCCAGTTCGGCGAACAGCTCAGGCGTCCACATCTCCGGGTTTTTCGCCGGGGCAAAGCCGTCGAGAAACCATGCGTCGATCGGGCCGTCCAGCTGCGGCAGCATGTGAAGCGCATCGCCGATCAACAGGGTCAGGGTGACCCGCCCGCCGTCGAACACCAGCCGCTGAAAGCCTTCGTGAATCGCCACGTATTGCGCCAAGAGTTGATGGGCAAAGGGCTTCAGCTCCGGCCACAGATTCAGCGCCCGGGTCAGGTCTGCGCGGCTCAGAGGAAACTTCTCCACGCTGACGAATTGCAAACGCGCGCCGGGTGTGGCGCAGGCCTCGAACAACTGCCAGGCGCAGAGGAAATTCAGCCCCGTACCAAAGCCGGTCTCGCCGATCACCAGCCGTGCGTTTGCAGGCAACGCTGTGAAGCGGGCCTGCAGGTCGTTCTGGGTCAGGAATACGTGACGGGTTTCGGCCAGCCCCGATTCGTTGGAAAAGTAGACGTCGGCGAATGCCCGGGAAATCGGGTTGCCGTTTTCGTCCCAGTCGAGCTGGGCGTGCTGGATGGTGGTCATGATCGGGCTACTGAAGGCGCGTTGGCAGGTGCAAGGCCGGCATCTTAACCCACTGCGACCCTTGCTTCGCTGTATGAGGATTGACCCATGGCAGTGATTCGCTGTCATATCCCACATCGCTCGCATCAATCCGCGCGGTCCCATACGAAATGCCCTGTCACTCGGTGATGCTGCGTTGAAAACAGCCTCGGAATGCTCATTTACGACACGTAGACTCCGCTTCCTCGGCTGTTTTCGCCTTGCCTCACCTTCGCGGCAGAACATTTCGTATGGAACCGCTAGTCTTGAGCGACAAGGAACGGGAGCTCTACATGTTCGAATCCGCTGAAATCGGCCACACCATCGACGACGAAACCTACGACGCTGCGGTGCCGGCCCTGCGCGAAGCGCTGCTTGAAGCCCAGTACGAACTGCATGAACAGGCCAAGCGCCAGATCATCGTGCTGATCAATGGCATCGAAGGTGCGGGCAAAGGCGAGACGGTCAAGTTGCTCAACGACTGGATGGACCCGCGCTATATAGAAGTGCGCACCTTCGATCAGCAGACCGACGAAGAACTGGCCCACCCGCCGGTCTGGCGTTACTGGCGCCAGTTGCCGCCCAAGGGCCGCATCGGCATCTTTTTCGGCAACTGGTACAGCCAGATGATTCAGGGGCGGGTGCACAAGCAGTTCAAGGACCCGGTGCTGGATCAGGCGATCAATGGCGCCGAACGTCTGGAAAAGATGCTCGTCGATGAAGGCGCGGTGATCTTCAAATTCTGGTTTCACCTGTCCAAGAAGCAGATGAAGCTGCGCCTCAAGACCCTCAAGGACGACCCGTTGCACAGCTGGCGCATCAGCCCGCTGGACTGGCAGCAATCCCAGACCTACGACAAGTTCGTGCGCTTCGGCGAGCGGGTGCTGCGACGCACCAGCCGCGACTACGCGCCGTGGCACGTGATCGAGGGGGTGGATGCCAACTACCGCAGCCTGACCGTGGGCCGCCTGTTGCTCGAAGGCTTGCAGAACGCGCTGAAGACCCCGGAAGGCAGCACCAATCTGGTCAACATCGGGCCGCTGCCGAGCAACACCGACGAACTGAGCCTGCTCGACAATCTCGACATGACCCTGTCGCTGGAAAAGGATGATTACGACGAACAGCTGATCACCGAACAGGCGCGACTTTCGGGCCTGATGCGCGACAAACGCATGCGTCGTCACGCCTTGGTGGCGGTGTTCGAAGGTAATGATGCGGCGGGCAAGGGTGGGGCGATCAAGCGAGTGGCGGGCGCTCTGGACCCTCGGCAGTACCACATCGTGCCGATTGCCGCACCGACCCAGGACGAGCTGGCGCAGCCTTATCTGTGGCGCTTCTGGCGGCAGATTCCGGCGCGGGGCAAATTCACTGTGTTCGACCGCTCCTGGTACGGTCGGGTGTTGGTGGAGCGCGTCGAGGGTTTTTGCTCGGAGGCCGACTGGTTGCGCGCTTACAGTGAGATCAACGATTTCGAAGAACAGCTCACCGATGCGGGAATCGTGGTGGTGAAGTTCTGGCTGGCCATCGATGACGCCACGCAGTTGGAGCGTTTCAAGGCGCGGGAGAAGATCCCGTTCAAGCGCCACAAGATCACCGACGAAGACTGGCGCAACCGCAGCAAATGGCCGCTGTATCGCGAAGCAGTGGGGGACATGGTCGACCGCACCAGCACCGAAATCGCTCCGTGGACGTTGGTGGAAGCCAACGACAAACGCTGGGCCAGGGTGAAGGTGCTGCGCACGATCAATGATGCGCTGCAAGCGGCGTTCGAGAAGAGCGATAAGAAGCGCAAGTAGCCTGAAACCTGTGGGAGCGAATTCATTCGCGATGCGGTGGTACATCCGACAAAAAATCATCGGGTGTACGGGCCAATCGCGAATGAATTCGCTCCCACAGGTTGTGCTGTGTGACCGAGGGAAGAATCACCGCTCGCGCAACGCCTCGGTGCGCGCCTTGAGCACAGGTTTCAACAGGTAATCCATCACACTCTTCTCCCCGGTAATGATGTCCACCGTCGCCACCATGCCGGGAATGATCAGCAGTGGCTTGTCATCGCCGCCGAGGTGGTTTTTGTCGGTGCGCACCTGGATCAGGTAGAAGGTGTTGCCCTTGTCGTCGGTGGTGGTGTCGGCGCCGATCAGTTCGAGCCTGGCGGGCAGGCCGCCGTAGATGGTGTAGTCGTAGGCGCTGAACTTGACCATGGCTTTCTGGCCGGGGTGCAGGAAGGCCACGTCCTGGGGGCGGACCTTGGCTTCGATCAGCAGGTTGTCGTCCAGCGGCACGATTTCCACCATGTCGCTGCCCGGCTGAACCACGCCACCGATGGTGTTGACCTTGAGCGTCTTGACGATGCCTTTCACCGGCGAGGTGACGGTGGTGCGGGTCACGCGATCGTCGATGGCGATGCTGGTGGCGCTGGCTTTGGCCAGGTCCGAACGTTTGTCGTTCAGATCCTTCGCAGCATCCGAACGGAAGCTGTCCAGCGACTCCTGGATCTTGCTCTTGATCTCACTGATCGCCGCTTCCGCCCGAGGAATCGCCAGGGAGGTCGCGTCCATTTGCCCTCGCGCTTCAGAGGCCTTGCCCTTGAGCCGGATGATTTCCACGGGCGACACCGCGCCGCTGTTCACCAACGGCGCCGACATGCTCAGCTCCTGTTGAATGAAGCCCAGCTGATTGCGGTACTGGTCCTGTTTGGAACGAAACTCGGCGACTTCCTGGGTCTTCTGTCGCAGCTGTTCCTGCAGGGTGCGCTGTTCGCTGGCCAGACGGCGCTGGCGCGAGTCGTACAGCGATTGTTCATCGGCCGCCACCTGCGGCGCCTTGCTCAGCACCTCGGCGGACGGCTTGAACGGCCGCCCCTCGGACTCCGCCGAAAGCCGGTCGACTTGGGCCATCAAGGTGTATTTGTCGACTTCGCTTTCGCCCTTGTTCGACAGAAACCGCGTGTCGTCCAGGCGCAGCAGGGTATCGCCCTTGTTCACGATCTGTCCTTCACGCACGAAGATCTCGGTGACGATGCCGCCTTCAAGGTTCTGGATAACCTGAACCTTGCTCGAGGGAATCGCCTTGCCTTCGCCCATGGTCACTTCTTGCAACACGGCGAATTTGGCCCAGACCAGCGCGGTGATGATCAGGGCGGCGGCGATCCATACCGTGACCCGCGAGCGGCGCGAAGCATCTTCTGCCGCAACGCCTGCGACTTCGGGCATGAACGCGTTGTCGACCTGGCGGCCAGGTTGAAAATAACTGTGAGCGGAAGACATGGGTAACGCTCCTTAAACCGTGGTCGGGCCGACGCGGCCCTTGCGCAGGGCGTCGACGACCCGCTCTTTGGGCCCGTCGGCAACGACCTTGCCGTTGTCCAGCACAATCAGGCGGTCCACCAGGCTGAGCATCGACATGCGATGGGTGACCAGCAGCAGCGTCTTGCCCTGCATGCGATCGAACAGCTTCTGGCGCAGGACGTCTTCGCTGGCGTTGTCCATGTGGCTGGTGGGTTCGTCGAGCAGCATGATCGGTGGGTCGAGCAATAGCGCGCGAGCCAGCAGAACGGCCTGACGCTGACCGCCGGACAGCAGTTGCCCGCGCTCGCCAACAGGGCGATCGAAGCCCAGCGGATGGTTGCGCGCCAGCTCCGTAACGCCGGTCAACTCGGCCACTTCCAGCATTCGCGCATCGGTCACGTAACGCGCGCCGAGGGTCAGGTTGTCGCGCAGGCTGCCGGCCAACAACGGCAGGTCGTGGGCGACATAGCCCACTTGCTGACGCAGGTCGGCGACGTCCACCTGACGCAGGTCCAGCCCGTCGAGCAACAGCTGGCCTTCGTCTGGCGCATAAAAGCCCATCATCAGCCGCGCCAGGGTGCTTTTGCCTGAGCCGCTGCGGCCGATGATGCCGATGCGCTCGCCCGGCCTGACCGTGATGCTGACGTCGTTCAGCGCCGCTGGCGTGCCCGGCCCGCCGTAGGCGAAGCTGGCCTTGATCACCTCGATCGCGCCCATGAGCCGGGTATGTTGCAGCGGGTGTTTGGCGGGGTCGCGTTCTTGCGGCAGGGCCATCAGCGCGTCAGTGCTTTTCATCGTCAGTTGCGCTTGTTGATAGCGAGTGATCAGCCCGGCGATCTGCCCCAGCGGCGCCAGTACGCGGCTGCCGAGCATATAGCTGGCAACCAGTGCGCCGACGCTGAGGTTACCGGCGATGATGATGTAGACCCCGGCCACAATGGTCGCCATCCCCGAGAACTGCTGGATGAACAGCGTGCCGTTGCTGGCCAGCGCCGAGAGGTCGCGAGCGTGACTGTCCAGGCGGGTGAGGGCGCCATGGGTGGTTTCCCATTTGTGCTGGCGTTCGCTTTCGGCCCCGCAGGCCTTGAGGGTTTCCAGGCCGCCAAGGGTTTCCACCAGCAACGCCTGACGCTCGGCCCCCAGCGCGAGGCTGCGTTCGACGGTGTCGCGCAGGCGTATCTGGATGATCCAGGCAAACACGATAGTGATCGGGAACGCAACCAGGGGAATCACCACCAGCCAGCCGCCGAGCAGACCGATCACTGCCAGCATCAGCACGGCGAAGGGCAGGTCGATGATGCTGGTCAGGGTCACGGCGGTGAGAAATTCACGCAGGCCCTGGAAGTCATGAATGCTCTGAGCGAACCCTCCGATGGTGGCCGGACGCGCCTTCATCGACATGCCGGTAATGCGCTCGAACAGCGTCGCCGAGAGGATCACGTCGGTCTTCCTGCCAGCCTGATCCAGCAGGTGCGCACGCACCAGCCGCAGGGTCAGCTCGAAGCCAGTGCCGATCAGCAGCCCGATCGCCAGCACCCACAACGTTGAGGTCGCCTGATTGGGCACCACGCGGTCGTAGGTCTGCATGACGAACAGCGGCACCATCAGGCCCAGCAGATTGATCAGCAGGCTGGCCAGAATCGCGTCGCTGTACAGCCAGCGCGATAGCTTGAGGGTGTCGCGAAACCAGGCGTTGACCCGCGGCACCAGCGGCGTGCGCAGGTTCTCCAGCTCGTGGCGGGGGCGGGCGAACAGCGCCTGGCCGGTGTAGAGCAGTTCAAGCTCTTCACGGGTCACCCGTTGTTCGCCGCCATCGGCCTCACTGGGCAGGATCAGCGCGCGGCCGTCCGCTTCCCAGCGCCGGAGAATCGCGCAACGGTTGCCCTTGAGCAACAGCAGCACCGGCAGGTTCAGGCCGTCGATGGCGTTGAGGTGACGGCGCAGGATGCGCGCCTGCAGACCGGCCCGGGCAGCGGCGCGGGGCAAAAGATCGACGCTCAAGGATTGTTGCGCCAGGGGCAGACCGGCACTCAGGCTTGTGCGGCTGGCGCTGCAGTCGTGAAGGCGGCAGAGGATGAGCAAGCCATCCATCAGCGGGTCGTCGAAGTCCGAACGTGGGTCGAACGGATAAGCGGGCTCTAATTCAGGCAGTTCCATGCTGGTCACAGACTTCTCCCGCGCTCTACGCGCTACATCGTTACTTCAAGTCGGGCAGCCGGGCTTCGCTTTTGACTTCTGTCAGAGCGACTGCGGCAGTTGGCAATACGACACGCGCCTTGCTTAGCAGCTCGCCTTCAGTGGCCAGCACGCGATACATCGAATATTCCTCGGTGTAGCGCAGCTCGGTGTAGCGGCGGGCGGCGTTGTACAGCTCGTTTTCGCTGTCCAGAAGGTCAAGCAGGGTGCGTTGACCCAGGCCGAACTGGTCCTGATAGGCGGCACGAACCTTGGTGGTGGTTTCGGCGTATTCACGGGCGATCGGGGTCTGTACGCGGGCGTTGTTCATTGCGTTCCAGGCCAGCGACAGGTTTTCGTTGATCATGCGCAACGCGTTGTTGCGGATGTCCATGGCCTGGCCGGTCTTGTAGGCGTCGGAGTTCAGGCGGGCCTTGTCACGGTTGCCGTTGAACAGGTTGTAATTCATCACCACCGCGGCGCGCCACTCGTTGTCGTGGCCTTCTTCGCCGGCAATGTTGTTGTTCGCGCCCACGGCGAGCTCGCCGTCGAAACGGGGGTAGAACGGCGACTTGGCCACCTCGTACTGCTTCTCGGCGGCATTGACATCGGCCTGGGCCGATTTCAGAAACGAGTTGTTGACCAACATGCTTTGGCGGGCATCGCCGAGAGTCTTGGGGACCTCGCCCTTGATCGAAGGGGGCGCTTCGAGCTCGTCTGGCATCCTGCCCACGGCGCTGAAGAAGTTGGCTTCGGCGTCGGCCAGATCGACTTGAGCGGTGTAGAAATTGTTCTCGGCCAGCGCGCGACGAGCCTTGGACTGATCGCTGTCGGCGTTGCTGCCGATGCCACGATTGGTACGCAGGCCAATCTGGTCGTTGATGCGCAGGTGCGCCTGCAGGTTGTTCTTGGCCAGGTCCAGCAATTCACGGCGCTTGAGCACTTCGAGGTAGACCTCGATGGCCCGCAGGGCCAGGTCCTCGGAGGTGCCACGCAGGTAGTACGCCCGGGAATTGACCACCGCCTGAGTGCGGCCGACTTCGTTCTTGGTGTTGAAGCCGTCGAACAGCATCTGACGCAGGCGCAGTTCAGACTGGGTGTAGTTCAGCGTTTCTTCGTTGTGGTTGCCGAAGGCCCGGGTGGTAGGGCTGTCGGTGTGCTCGCGCCCGTAGGCTGCCACCAGATCAACGGTCGGAAGATAGCCTCCCTTGGCGACTTTCACGTCTTCGTCTGCCGACAATCGGTTGTTCAGGTTTGAATGGATTTCGGGGTGATTGTCGATGGTGTTCTGAATCGCCTGATTCAGTGACATGGCTTGCGCTTGGGCGCAGGCGACCGCCAACACAACTGCACTGTAGAGCGGGGTCAAATCGCGCATGGAGCTTCTCCCTGGATTATTGTCGTGCTGCTAACGCCAAAAAACCGGCGATAAGAGCTGTTAAAACCGTATCAGGTTTGTAACATCAGAGCTAAGAACAACTTTTGCAAAAGCTCAGACGTTTTTTTCATATCCTTTATTCCAAAAAAAACTTATGCCATTTGGCCAATCCAAGCGAATGTTGATTTCAGGAAGGACCTGTATTCAAAGCCTTACAAGCGTAAAAAGGTCTTTTTTTAGTGATTCAACGGAAATTTGACGGCGTACGCTCAAGCGGTTTTCGAGCAAAAACTTGAAATGATTCAGCGACATAAAATTGTCGTTGATAGCCAGCTTCAGACCTTTTCTGTGCGCTGATAGAACATTTTCTGTTGGATTCGTAACATTTTCTGATCCGGTATTTGCAGCAAGGGAGTGGACATGGCCAAGTTGATCGGCACGGTTAAGCAGGTGGTGGGCGATGTTTTCGCGGTGGCGAGCAACGGCACCCGACGACTGGTCGTCGAGGGAGACAGGGTCTACGCGGGCGAACAACTGCAAACCGGTCCAACAGGCGCGGTGGCGGTGCACCTGGCTCAGGGCGGCGAACTGACCCTGGGCCGCGACAGCAGCATGCCGCTGACACCGCAGATCCTTGCCAACCACGCCACCCACGTCGATACGCCCGACGCGGTGTCGCCCAGCCAGCAGCTGGCTGATGTGCAGCAGGTGCAGACGGCGATTGCCGCTGGCGCCGACCCCAGCCAGGTCACTGAAGCCCCCGCTGCAGGTAACGCCAATCCCGGCGGCTCGCCCTCGGCATTGGGCGGCGGTCACAGCTTTGTCCTGTTGACTGAAACCGCAGGCTCCGTGACCCCGGTTATCGGTTTCCCCACGGCGGGTATCAACCCGGCCTTTATCATCCCCGAGCTCGAGGTTGGCCTGTTCGATAACGGCACGCCTGACGCCACTTTGCCGCCGATTGTGGTCACGCCTCCCGATGAACCACCGGTCGTGATCCCTCCCGATGAACCACCGGTCGTGACCCCTCCGCCTGATGAGCCGCCGCCACCGGTGGACAATGGTGTGACTCTCGGCGCGAGCGACGTCACGCTGAGCGAGGCAAACCTGGCCGACGGCAGTACGCCCAACCCTGAGGCGTTGACCCAGAATGGCGTCATCAAGGTTTCGGCCCCCGATGGCCTGCAGACCCTGACCATCGGCGGCATCGAGGTGGTGACCAATGGCGTGGCGATCACCTCGCCGCAATCCCTTACCCTGCCGTCAGGCAACACCCTGACCATCCTCGGCTACAACCCGGCCACCGGCGAAGTCACCTACAGCTACACCCTCAACGGCGCCCAAACCCACAATCAGGGCGACGGCACGATCAATAACGAGCAGATCGCCGTGCACGCGGTGGACAGCGATGGTGATGTGGCGGACGGCAACATCAACGTTCACGTGACCGACGACACGCCTCTGGCCAATCCCGATATTGGCTACGTCAAAGAAGGTGGGGAGACCAGCGGTAACATCCTCGCCAATGACCAGGCGGGGGCCGATGGCCCTGCGGCAGGCGGGTTGATCGTGGGCGTGCGCGCAGGTGGCGACACCTCGACCGCTGTGAATACGGGCGTCGGCACCGTGATCCAAGGCCTGTACGGCAACCTGATCGTCGATGCCAACGGCAACGCCTCGTATCACGCCAACCCCAATTCGGGCGGCACCGGCGACGCGCAGGATGTGTTCACCTACACCATCCGCGATGCCGACGGCGACACCAGCACCACCACCGTGACCGTCAACGTCTATCACAACGACGGCGTGATCATCGGCGGCAGCGATTGCAACCTCAGCGAGGCCAACCTGCCTGATGGCAGCGATCCTAATGCGACTGCGCTGACCCAGACCGGCACCCTGAAAATCACCGCGCTCGATGGCCTGCAAACTCTGACAATTGGCGGCATCAACGTGATCGAAAACGGCGTGGTCAACGCGCCGCAATCGACCACCTTGCCATCGGGCAGCACCTTCACGGTCCTCGGCTACAACCCGAACACCGGGGAAGTGACCTACAGCTACACCCTCAATGGCGCGGAAACCCACAATCAGGGCGACGGCACTGTCAATAATGAGCAGATCGCCGTGCACGCGGTGGACAGCGATGGTGATGTGGCGGACGGCACGATCAACGTCCATGTGACCGACGACACGCCTCAGGCCAACCCCGACATCGGCTACGTCAAAGAAGGTGGGGAGACCAGCGGCAACATCCTCGCCAATGACCAGGCGGGGGCCGATGGCCCTGCGGCAGGCGGGTTGATCGTGGGCGTGCGCGCAGGTGGCGACACCTCGACCGCTGTGACTACGGGCGTCGGCACAGTGATTCAAGGCCTGTACGGCAACCTGATCGTCGATGCCAACGGCAACGCCTCGTATCACGCCAACCCCAATTCGGGCGGCACCGGCGACGCGCAGGATGTGTTCACCTACACCATCCGCGATGCCGACGGTGACACCAGCACCACCACGGTGACCGTCAACGTCTATCACAACTCAGGGGTGACCATTGGTGGCGGTGATTGCACGGTCGATGAGGGCAACCTGCCTGACGGTTCTCACCCCCATCACGATGCGCTGACCCAGCCCGGTACGATCAACATCGGCGCGCCGGATGGTCTGCAGACCCTGACCGTGGGCGGCATCAACGTGATCGAAAATGGCGTCCCGATTACCTCGCCACAATCGACCACCCTGCCGTCGGGCAGCACGCTGACCATCCTCAATTACAACCCGATCACGGGCGAGGTCAGCTACACCTACACCCTCAATCATGCGGAAAACCACAATCAAGGCGACGGCTCCACGCTCAACGATCAGATCCCCGTGCACGCGGTAGATAACGATGGGGACGTTTCCGACGGCAGTGTCGTGGTCAAGATCGTCGACGACACGCCGCAAGCCCATTGCGATATCGGCAACGTCGCGGCAGGCGGGGAGGTCAGCGGCAATTTGCTGCTCAACGACTCGGCGGGCGCGGATGGCGCAGGCGCCAGCGGTCTGATCGTCGGCGTGCGTGCCGGCGGCGACACCTCGACTCCAGTGACCAGTGGCCTGAACACCGTGATTACCGGGTTGTACGGCACCCTGATCGTCGACAGCCAGGGCAACGCGACTTACCACAGCAACCCTGCGCTGGTCGGGCCGGACGGCGAGCACGATGTGTTCACCTACACCATTCGCGACGCCGACGGCGACACCAGCACCACCACGGTTACCGTCAACGTCGCGCCACCCTGCCCACCGGTCGCGTGCGACGACCACGACGTCACCGTGAAAGAAAGCGCGCTGGACACCCATCAGGACGGCAAGGACCTGGCGCCCGGCAATGTCACTGGCAGTCATCCGTCGTCCACCGCCGAAACCGGAACCGGCACGGTTGCCGACTCGGCCCATGGCGGCTATGGCGCGCTGACCTTCAGCCTGGCGGGCGCCAGCAATGGCACGGCGCAAGGCCAGTACGGCGTGCTGCATCTGAATGCCGACGGCAGCTATACCTACACCCTGACTTCGGCGCCGAAAACCACACCGGCCGCCAACGATGGCCCGAACATCACCCACGACACCTTCAATTACACGGTCACCGACTCGCTGGGGCATTCGTCCACCGCGCAGATCGTGGTCAACATTGTTGACGACCAGCCAAAAGCGGCGTGCATCGACAAGACCGTAAGCAGTGAAGGGGTCAACACCAACCTCATGCTGATCGTCGATAACTCGGCGAGCATGAACGAGGCGTCGGGTGTTAACGGTTTGTCTCGTCTGGGCCTGGAAAAACAGGCGATCATCGAGCTGCTGAACAAGTACGAAGCCTTGGGCGATGTGCGTGTGCAACTGGTGACGTTCAACAGCCAGGCGCACATCGGCAGCAATGAGTGGGTCGATGTCGCCACCGCCAAAGCCATGGTCAACGCGCTGCAAGCGGGCAACGGCACCAATTACGACGCGGCACTGGCAGCGGCGCAGCAGGCGTTCGTCGAGAAGGGCGCGATCGCGGGCGGGCAGAACCTCGCCTACTTCTTCTCGGACGGCAACCCGACCACCTCGCCGCAGCATTCGGACCCCAGTCATGTGCCGAGTCCGGCCCGGGGCGACGGCATCGACGCGAACGAAGAACAGGCCTGGACCACGTTCCTCGACAACCATCACATCAACGCCATCGCCATTGGCGTGGGCACCGATGTCAGCAGCACCTACCTGAATCCGGTCGCCTGGAACGGCGCCACCGGCAGCAACGCCAATGCGCTGATCGTCACCGACCTCGGCCAGTTGAACGTGGTGCTCAGTGGCACCGTGCAGGGCGGGATTCACGGTAGCCTGCTGGAAGGCGGCAGCTTCGGCGCGGATCAGGGTTTCATCAAGTCGGTGAGCATCGACGGCACCACCTACACCTTTGATCCGAAGGCGGGCCACAACCAGGGCGGCGTCACCAGCAGCGGCGGGGAGAACCATGGTAGCTTCAACAGCCAGACCCACACCCTGACGATTGTCGGCGAAAACGGCACTCTGGTGCTCAACATGAACACCGGCGACTACAGCTACACCCCTGCGGTCGGGGTCAATCATGAAGTCACCGAAAACATCCATTACGTGCTCAGTGACAACGACGGCGACCTGGCATCGGCCAACCTCAGCGTGCACATCGTGCCGCCGCCGGTGTACGACGCGCCGATCGCCGTGGCTGACAACGTCATCACCAACCTAGGCGGGTCGAGCATCGTCATCCCCGGCGCCGCCTTGGCGGCGAACGACGTGCCCGGCAGTGGCGGCGCACTGACGGCCACACCGACCACCTTCAACACCGGCTGGACAGCCAAGGGTGTGGACTTCACCGCCTCTTCGGCGAAAACCATTCAGTTCTCCGGGACCCAGGACAAGTACAGCAACCAGCTGAAAAACCTCGAGCGCAGCGACTTCTTCAACACCACCGCCACGACGGCGATGCTGGTGATCAGCGGCTACCTGGGAGCGGTCAACGGTGCGCCTTCCAACGCGCAAGACCTGTACAGCGTGCACTTGAAGGCCGGTGAAACCGTCACCGTCGACCACAACCTGACCAACGATGTGCTGGGCATGGCCTGGAAATTCGAGGACGGCGCCTACCACGGCATCGCCGACGGCGGAACCTTCACCGCGAGCGAAGACGGCGTGTACCGCCTGATCGTGGTCAATCAGGCCGATGCGGGGGTGAGAGAGCACTACAACCTGAACCTGACCATCGACTACGCCGCAGTCAATACCACGCCGGACGTGCACAGCACCTACACCGTGACCGACCCGCATGGCGGCAGCAGCACGGCGGCGGTGAACATCGCCCATCAGGATGGCCATGTGGTGCTGGGTACGACCGGGGATGACGTGCTGGTCGGCGCCGCAGACAGCCAGCTGCATGGCGGTGACGGCAACGACGTGCTCGTGGCAGGTCCTGGCAATAACGAGCTGTTTGGCGACAACGGCAACGACATGCTCTTCAGCGGGCCGGGCAACGACCTGCTCGACGGTGGCGCTGGCAACAACACCGCCAACTACTCGCTGGCCACTGCGGGCGTGACCGTGAGCACCGCCGAAACCGGGCCGCAACACACCGGCGGGGCGGGGATCGACACGCTGGTCAACATCGACAACCTGATCGGCTCGAACTACGACGACCACCTGACCGGTGATCAGGGCAACAACATCCTCAATGGCGGGCTGGGCAACGATGTCCTCAACGGCGGCGCGGGTGATGACATCCTCATTGGCGGACCGGGCAACAACACCCTGACCGGCGGGCCGGGTCATGACACCTTCCTGTATCAGGCGGGCAATACCGGGCATGACACGATCACCGATTTCAACTTCGGGATCGACAAGCTCGACCTGTCGCAGCTGTTGCAGGGGGAGCATGGCGATGCGAATTCGCTGGAGAACTTCCTGCACTTCAGTGTCAGTGGCAGCGGCGCTTCGCTGGTGTCGACCATCGATGTAAGCAGTGTGGCCGGTGGTGCGCCGACTCAGACGATCGATCTGGCGGGCGTCAACGTCGCGCAGCAATACGGGGTGGCTGCGGGTGCGGGTGGGGCGATTGCGGGCGGGCATGATACGGCATCGATCATCAACGGGATGTTGGGGGATCACTCGTTGAAGGTGGATACGGTTTGAAGGTTTGGCTGGTTGATTGAGGCTTTCGGCTTGCGGTGTGCCGGGAACACCGCACCATTTTTTTGGGGCGCCTACGTTTGGCCTGCACCCAAGGCTCTTTGTTTGGCCCCGGTCGCTGTAGGAGCAGTCGGAGGTTACGACGGCCGCGAAAGCGGCGTACCTGACACTTTATCGCCAGTTGACCCACCGCCTTCGCGGCCGTCGTAACCTCCGACTCCTCCTACACGCTCGGCGGTGGGCCCAATCAGGCAGAGCCTCGTCAGGGCACTAAAAACACCGAATCAGCAACGGTGTCCGAGCCACTAAAATCCGCTCAAGAAACCCCATAAAAAAACCCCACCGAAGTGGGGTTCTTTCAACGCAGTGTCTCGATCTTACGCTTGAACAACCGGAATGTTGGCGTTCGCAGCGGATTCACGGAACTCGGCGATCTGGTCGAAGCTCAGGTAGCGATAAACATCGGCAGCCATGCTGTCGATCTTGCCCGCGTACTCCATGTACTCCTCGACGGTCGGCAGGCGACCCAGGATCGATGCCACCGACGCCAACTCGGCCGAAGCCAGGTAAACGTTCGCGCCATCGCCCAGACGGTTCGGGAAGTTACGGGTGGAGGTCGATACCACGGTGGCGTTCGGGTTCACACGTGCCTGGTTACCCATGCACAGCGAGCAGCCCGGCATTTCCATGCGCGCGCCAGCCTTGCCGTAGATGCCGTAATAGCCTTCTTCGGTCAGTTGGTGAGCGTCCATCTTGGTCGGCGGCGACAGCCACAGACGAGTAGGCAGCTGACCCTTGACCTGATCCAGCAGTTTACCGGCAGCGCGGAAGTGGCCGATGTTGGTCATGCACGAACCGATGAACACTTCGTCGATCTTCTCACCAGCGACGCTGGACAGCAGGCGGGCGTCGTCCGGGTCGTTCGGCGCGCAGAGCACAGGCTCCTTGACGTCGGCCAGGTCGATCTCGATGACTTCGGCGTATTCGGCGTCCTTGTCGGCTTCCAGCAGCTCTGGATTGGCAATCCAGGCTTCCATCGCCTTGGCGCGGCGTTCCAGGGTGCGTGGGTCGCCGTAGCCTTGCGCGATCATCCAGCGCAGCAGGGTGATGTTGGAGTTCAGGTATTCAGCGATCGACTCTTTGGACAGCTTGATGGTGCAACCGGCGGCCGAACGTTCTGCCGAGGCGTCGGACAGTTCGAAGGCTTGTTCGACGGTCAGGCTTTCCAGACCTTCGATCTCCAGGATGCGACCCGAGAAGGCGTTTTTCTTGCCTTTCTTCTCGACGGTCAGCAGGCCTTTCTGGATCGCGTAGTAAGGGATGGCGTGAACCAGGTCGCGCAGGGTGACGCCCGGTTGCAGCTTGCCTTTGAAGCGGACCAGGATCGATTCGGGCATGTCCAGCGGCATGACGCCAGTGGCTGCAGCGAACGCGACCAGACCGGAACCGGCCGGGAACGAGATGCCGATCGGGAAACGGGTGTGCGAGTCACCACCGGTACCGACGGTGTCCGGCAGCAGCATGCGGTTCAGCCAGCTGTGGATGATGCCGTCGCCCGGACGCAGCGAAACGCCGCCACGGGTCATGATGAAGTCAGGCAGGGTGTGGTGGGTCTTGACGTCGATCGGCTTTGGATAGGCCGCGGTGTGGCAGAAGGACTGCATCACCAGATCAGCGGAGAAGCCCAGGCACGCGAGGTCTTTGAGTTCGTCACGGGTCATGGGACCGGTGGTGTCCTGGGAGCCGACGGTGGTCATCTTCGGTTCGCAGTAGGTGCCCGGACGGATACCGTCGGTGCCGCAGGCCTTGCCGACCATTTTCTGCGCCAGGGTGAAGCCCTTGGTGCTGGCAGCCGGAACTTCAGGCAGCTTGAACAGGGTCGAAGGCGGCAGGCCCAGTTCGGCGCGTGCCTTGCTGGTCAGGCCACGGCCGACGATCAGCGGGATACGGCCACCGGCGCGGACTTCGTCCAGCAGCACTGGGGTCTTGAGTTCGAACGTGGTGATCACTTCGTCGCTGTCGTGCTTGGTGACCTTGCCTTCGTACGGGTAAACGTCGATCACGTCGCCCATGTTGATGTTCGAGACATCGAATTCGATTGGCAGAGCGCCGGCGTCTTCCATGGTGTTGTAGAAGATCGGAGCGATCTTGCTGCCGAAGCAGAAACCACCTGCGCGCTTGTTCGGCACGTAAGGGATGTCGTCACCGAAGAACCACAGGACCGAGTTGGTCGCCGATTTACGCGAGGAACCGGTACCGACCACGTCACCGACGTAGGCGATCGGGAAGCCTTGGCCGCGCATTTCTTCGATCTGCTTCATCGGGCCGATGGCGCCTTGCACGTCAGGCACGATGCCTTCGCGGGCCATTTTCAGCATGGCCAGGGCGTGCAGCGGGATGTCGGGACGCGACCAGGCATCCGGTGCAGGCGACAGGTCGTCGGTGTTGGTTTCGCCGGTGACCTTGAAGACGCGCAGGCTGATCTTGTCGGCCAGGGTAGGGCGCTTCTGGAACCATTCGCCGTCAGCCCAGGACTGCAGCACGCCTTGAGCGTGTGCGTTACCGTTTTTGGCTTTTTCAGCGACGTCGTGGAAGGCGTCGAACATCAGCAGGGTGTGCTTCAGTTGCTCGGCAGCGACAGGCGCCAGCTCGGCATCGTCCAGCAGCTCAACCATGGTCACGATGTTGTAGCCGCCCTGCATGGTGCCGAGCAGTTCGACAGCGCGCTTCTTGTCCAGCAGAGGGGAGGAGACTTCGCCCTTGGCCAGAGCGGAGAGGAAACCGGCCTTGACGTAGGCAGCTTCGTCAACGCCCGGTGGAACGCGATTGGTGATCAGGTCAAGCAGGACAGCTTCTTCGCCAGCCGGTGGATTTTTCAGCAGCTCGACCAGGCCTGCGGTTTGTTCGGCGTTAAGCGGCTGGGGCACGATACCCTGGGCGGCACGCTCTTCGATGTGTTTACGGTAGGCTTCAAGCACAGTATTACCCTCATCAGTGGTCCCAAATGGGTGTCCGGGACGCTCATCCGGAAAAAGTCCGCGACCGTGCATATCAAAACTTTTTGAGTTTTCAGGCAGGAAGCTGACGATCTCCAACAGAAGCTGTTTTCAAAGTTTTACGCCTGCATGAACGGCTCTGGGAGGGAGGGGACGCAGGATTACGCCTGCGTCGAACCGTACTGCGGGGTAAGGCTCCATAGGCAAAGTGGCGCTTGCCGACTTTGCGTACAGATCCTGGACTGTGCTCGTGACGCTTTGAAAACAGCTTCCAACGGACATTGGCGCCTTAAAAGGCCCGGTGATTCTACGGCAAAAAAAGGCAGAAGGTAAGTTAGCCCCTACATCTTCAGGGGTGTACCCCGTTAGACAAAGGGCTAACATGCAGGCCTGTTTCGTCCGCTGCCGTGTTTTTCCGCCATGCCCAATCACATCATCAAGACGCCCTGCGTGGGCCTGTGCTCCACCGTTTACGGGGATCTCGTGTGCCGGGGGTGCAAGCGCTTCCACCATGAAGTGATCCACTGGAACGGCTACAACGAGGACGAAAAACGTGCGGTGTGGCTGCGGCTCGAGCAATTGCTGGTGCAGGTGATGACCGCCAAGGTCGAGGTGTTCGACCCGGCCTTGCTGCGTCAGCAGCTGGAGCAGCGCAAGATCCGCTTCGTGCCCCAGCAATCGGAATATTGCTGGGCTTATCAACTGATTGCGCGCGGCGCCCGGGTCATCAACAACGTTGAAGCCTACGGCATGGTGCTGATGCCCGAGTTCCGCGACTGGCCGTTGCCTGATCTGCGCGATGCCATTGATCGGGAGTTTTTCCTGCTGTCGCAGGCCCACTACGAGCGCTACATCGCGCCGGGGTTTTTGAACGATGCGATGGGCTGATCGCCAACAATTCTGCCCTGTGGGAGCGAATTCATTCGCGATGCGGTCGTACTTCGACAGAGGTGTATCGGATGAGCTGGCCTCTCGCGAATGAATTCGCTCCCACAGGTCTCATGATTGCTGGGCACTCCTCGATGTGGGTTGCACGTTGAATCAAACCCGCGCCAGCTGCTGCTCCAGATGCGCCAGTGCTTCTTCGCTTTTCAGCACCAGCACATCACTTTCCAATGAATCGAGCACCACTTCGGCGGTATTGCCGATCAATGCGCCAGAAATCCCCGTTCTGCCCACGGTCCCGATCACTGTCACCGCGGCATTTAAATGATGGGCCGTGTAGGGAATCAACACGTCAGCGGGCCCCTCGGCGATGTGCAGGTGTGCATCATTGATGCTGAATTCAGTCTGAAATGCCTTGCACTGCTCGCGGTACTTGCCGTCGATGGTCGGGGACAGCTGATACACCGGGTTCGCCGCCGAGAGCATGGGCGAGGGGTGCGCTGCGATCACATGCAGTTCACCGCCCGCCATTTCCGCAATGCGCACGCCGTGCCTAACGATGCTGTAGTGCAACGCGTTGTGCTCGCCGTCCGGGTTGCCGACGTCCACCGCCGCGAGAACCGCGCCGCCTTTCCATGGTCGGTCGGTTTTAACCATCAGCACGGCGCAGGGGCAGTGACGCAGCAGTTTCCAGTCATCGGGCGTCAACAGGGCCTTTTTGAGCGCGCCATCGGGGAAGTGCTGTTTGATCACCAGATCAGCGCCCTGAGCCTGCTGAACCTTGACGATGGTCTGATGGGTGCTTTCGTGCCAGTCCTGTTCGGTGGTGACCTTGATGTCCTTGGCTTCGAGCACGTGCTTGAGGTCAGTCAGCAGTTCGCTGTGATCCAGTTTCTTGTCGCACACCAGCAAATGCAGGCTGGCGCCCGTGGCGCGTGCAATCAGGCAGGCGCGGGGCATGGCCAGATTGGCAACCTGATGGGTCTCGGCACGGGGTTCGATGATCACCAGAATCCTGCGCATCGATTGCATGAGCTGATCTCCCTGGAAAGCTGCACGAAGCGTTCGACCATGGGCGGGCGTTGACTGTTCGCTGTTCAACCCTCGCTGTTCAACTATAGTTGCCCGCCGCCAATCGTCGCGTTGATCGGCGTCACGGCTTTTGCGCACGAAGGCACTGGCTCTGCGCAATCAGCCCCGTATAATGCTGCGCCTTGCCCAGCCAGCCAGTTGTGAACCCATGCAGATTTATCCAGACGTCGACGCCTTTTTGCTGTGCCCCACCCCGGACAGTTGGGTGCAGGCCGCCCTGCAGAACCTGGATATTCTGCTGATCGATCACGCGAACAATGAGAAGAAAGCCGCCGGCGCGGCCTTCCAGTTCATGTTCCAGTACAACGACAAGTTCGACCTGCTGGCCAAGATGTCGCGCCTGGCCCGCGAGGAGTTGCGTCACTTCGAGCAGGTGATCGGCATCATCAAGAAACGTGGCATTCCTATGGCCAACATCAGTTCGGCGCGCTACGCCGGGTCATTGCGCAAGCTCGTGCGCACCCACAACCCGTTTCGCCTGACTGACGCGCTGGTCGTCGGCGCCATCGTCGAGGCCCGCTCCTGCGAGCGTTTCGCCGCACTGGTTCCGCATCTGGACGCGGATCTGGCCAAGTTCTACGCCAGCCTGCTCAAATCCGAGGCGCGGCACTTTCAGGATTACCTCAAGCTCGCCTACCTCTATGGCGATGCTGCGGACGTTGACGCCAAGATCGAAGAAATTCGCCTGGCCGAACGCGAACTGATCGAAAGCCCGGATGAGGACTTCCGTTTTCACAGTGGTGTTCCGGCCTGATTTGAGTGCGACGCCCGGCAGCCGGGCGTGGGGGGACAGGAAAACTGATCAGCGAACGCGCTGAATCACGTAGCTGTTCTCGAAGCCGCGTACGCAGCCCTGCACGTGGAAGTCCTTGAAATAGCCAGTGGCCCGCAGCAGGTCGACGGCCGGCCCGACTTCTGGCGAATGCAGGTAATCGGCATAGTCGTCAAATACGACGAACCCACCAGGCACCACACTTGGGGAATACAGCAGGAAGTCCAGCAACACGTTGCGTCCGGCGTGGCCGCCATCGATGTGCAGCAACGCCACTTTCGGATTCAGGTTGTAGAAGCGTTCGGCACACAACTCCGAATACCCCCGCAGGATATGCGCGTTGGGCAGCAGGGCATCCTTGTAATGACTGAACTCCTCGAACTGATTGGGCAATTCGAACGGATCGATGCCAATGACGCGACGTTCCCGGTTGCAGACTTCGTTCATCAGCACCAGCGATTTGCCTTTCCAGACGCCGATCTCGACCACGTCTCCTGCGATACCCTCGATCAGCAGTGATAGATAGCCCAACAAGCGGACGTGATCGTGGAAAGAGAGTTCGCGGCGTGGCATTGCGCGCTCGGGAGGCAGTGTGGCCTGGGCTTGCTCGAAGTGTGCGCCGATCAGGTCCCAGACCTGTGCAACGCTGTCACTCAATTGCGGGTTGCTGATGAAATCGTTGAGGTCCTGAAGAGTAATCATCTGTCTCGACTGCTTCGGATAAGAGTGCAGACGTGCGCCATGGCACGCCGAAGAGCCACTACGAGCGGCCAACTGATGATAGGCGTCGATTTTGGAAAGTAAAAGTGCGGAAAATCCTAATGCGTCGCCGCCGCCCCGAGCTCAACCGTCCGACGAACACGTTTTTCCAGAACTCCGCAGCTTAAAAAATGTTTCATTGTGTGTTTGCTGCCTAGGCAGTAATATCACCCAAAAATCACTGCTTAGGCAGATAGTGGGTAACTATCAATGGCTCATTTCACTCCCGAGACTTTTCAGAACAGCCTGCTGGGCATGCTGATCGGTCGCGCCGACTTGTTGAAAAACCGCATCCTGGACAAGCACCTGGTGCCCTACGACCTCACTGCCCAACAGTTCAAGGTTTTGGTCATCGTGGCCCTGTACGGCGCCGAAACCCCGGCCGACCTGTGCCGTTCGCTGTGCCTGGACAGCGGCTCGATGACCCGCATGCTCGATCGACTGGAGCAGAAAGATCTGCTCGTGCGCACCCGTTCGGAATCGGATCGTCGACAGGTGCGGCTGGTGCTGACCGAATCAGGCAAGGCGCTTTCCGACCTGCTGCCGCAGATCGGCGCCAAGGCCATGAACGAGATGGTGGGCGTACTGGAAGATGACGAACTGACCCTGCTGGAGAAGCTGCTCACCAAAGTGCTGGTGGCGGCGGCCGATCCGATCACTCTCGCGCGGATTGCAGCAAAATGAACATCCAACGCCAGCAGGGCCCGGCCCTGCACAGCTCCCCCGGTTCATCCCGACGCACAGCGTTGAGCCTTGTATTCGTCGCGCTGGTCATGGCCGGTTGTGCCAATTCCAAAGGCTTGAACACCGAAGGCGTCGGCATCGATGCCAACAGCCTGCAGGCCGGACAAAGCCTGACCGGCGTCACCCTGTCGCCTGCGGCCTGGCCCAAGCGCGACTGGTGGACCCACCTGGGCGATGCGCAGCTCAACGGTCTGATCACCGAAGCCCTGCGCGACAGCCCGGACATGCAGATCGCCGCGGCGCGCACCCACCAGGCCAGCGCGGCAGCCTATGCCGCCGACGCCGAGCGGATGCCGACCGTCGATGCCAGCGCCACCGTCAGCCGTTCTCGTCTGGCCAGGGATCAAGACCCACTCGGGGAGGGCAGCCGGTACAGCACCCTGCGCAGCCTGGGTGGCAGCTTTAACTACAATTTCGACCTGTGGGGCGGCCAACGCGCCGCCTGGGAAGCGGCACTGGGCCAGACCCGCGCCACTGAAATCGACCAGCGCGCTGCGCAGTTGACCCTCGCCGCCGACGTCGCCCGCGCCTACAGCGATCTGGGTCAGGCCTACGTCGTTCGCGACCTGGCCGCCGATGACCTCAAGCGCACCCGGCAATTGCTGGAGCTGGGTGCTCGTCGCTTCAAGTCCGGCATCGACAGCCAATACCAGTACCAGCAGACCGAGAGCCTGGAAGCCAGCTCCCGCGAAGCCTTGGTCGACGCCGACAAACGCCTGCGCACTGCGAAAATCGCCTTGGCCGTATTGATGGGCAAAGGCCCGGATCGTGGCGAAGAACTGGCCCGGCCGAACGTGCTCAAGCCTGCCGTCGTGGCATTGCCTTCCGTGGTGCCTGCCGAATTGCTCGGTCGTCGCCCGGATCTGGTGGCCGCGCGCTGGCGAGTGGAGGCCGCGAGCAAGAACATCGAAGTCAGCAAGACCAACTTCTACCCGAACCTGAACCTCAGTGCGTCGGCGGGCATGGAGTCGTTGCTGGGTGATGCGATGTTCGGCTCGGCCAGCCGCTTCTTCAACGTTGCGCCGACCCTTTCGCTGCCGATCTTCGATGGCGGCCGTCGTCGCGCCGACCTCGACGCCCGCGATGCCGACTATGACCTTGCTGTTGCGCAGTACAACAAGAGCCTGGTCCGCGCCTTGGGCGATGTCAGCGACGACATCGGCCAGCTGCACTCGATCGAAGGTCAGATCCAGGCCCGTCAACAGGCCACCGACGTGATTCAGAAGTCCTACAACACCGTAGTCCAGCGCTATTCATCGGGGATCGGCAATTACCTCGACGTGCTGACTGTGGAGCAGCAACTGCTGCAGTCGCAACGCCAACTGGCTGATCTCAACGCGGAACGAATCGATCTTTCGATCCAGTTGATGCAGGCCCTGGGGGGAGGCTTTGAAGAGAGCAAGCCCGGCGAAAATGCCGCCCCGGCCGTCCCGTCAACTGCTTCGCTGACTCATTAAGGTAATCGTCATGGCCACTGCCACTCACGACAACGCAAACGAACCAAACAACGACGCTCAGCAACCGGACGAGCAGAAAACTCAGGGCGAGCAAAAAGATCAGAAAGCCGCGCAAGGTCAGCCGCAGAAAAACCCGCGCAAGCGCAAGCTGCTGCTGTTCTGCCTGTTGATCCTTGTGATCCTCACGGGGATTGGCGTATGGGCCTGGTATGAAATCTATGGCCAGTGGTACGAAAGCACCGACGACGCCTATGTCAACGGCAACGTGGTAGAGATTACCCCGCAAACGACGGGTACGGTGGTCAGCATCGGCGCCGACGATGGCGATCTGGTCCGCGAAGGTCAGGTCCTGGTGCAGTTCGATCCGAACGATGCCGAAGTCGCGCTGCAAAGTGCCGAGGCGAATCTGGGCAAGGTGGTGCGTCAGGTACGCGGCCTCTACAGCAATGTTGACGGCATCAAGGCGCAACTGGCGGCTCAGCGTGCCGAGGTCAAACGCGCACAGGACAACTACAACCGTCGGCGCAATCTGGCGGCGGGCGGGGCGATTTCCCAGGAAGAGCTGTCTCACGCGCAGGATGACCTGACCAGCGCGCAAAATGCCCTGAACAACATCCAGCAGCAACTGGTGACCAGCACCGCGCTGGTGGACGACACCAACGTGGCCTCCCATCCCGACGTCAAGGCTGCGGCGTCGCAACTGCGTCAGGCCTACCTGAACAATGCCCGCGCCACATTGATCGCTCCGGTGACCGGCTATGTTGCCAAGCGCACCGTGCAACTGGGCCAGCGTGTTCAGCCGGGCACTGCGCTGATGGCCGTTATCCCGCTGGATCAAGTGTGGATCGACGCCAACTTCAAGGAAACTCAACTGGGCAAGATGCGCATTGGCCAGCCGGTGGATATCGAGGCCGACCTTTACGGCAGCGATGTGAAATACAGCGGCACCGTCGACAGCGTCGGCGCTGGCACAGGCAGCGCGTTCGCCCTGTTGCCTGCGCAGAACGCCACGGGTAACTGGATCAAGATTGTGCAGCGCGTGCCGGTGCGGATTCACATCAACCCCGATGAGTTGAAGCAGAACCCGCTGCGCATCGGCCTGTCCACGGTGGTCGACGTGAACCTGCACGACCAGAGCGGTCCGGTACTGGCGCAACAGCCGCCCAAGCAGGCGTCGTTCACAACGGATGTCTACGTCAAGCAACTGGCTGAGGCCGACACGCTGATCGGGCGCCTGATTCATGAAAACAGCGCATCCGGCCCGGTCAAGGCCGCTCAGCGCTAACCCGCCAATCCACTGGCCCCGACCCTCGCGTCGGGGTCACGCCCGAGACTCAAAGGATTCGCGATGAGTAACAACGCTCCCGCTTCTTTCACGCCGCCCAGCCTGGTCTTGAGCACCATCGGCCTGTCGCTGGCGACGTTCATGCAGGTGCTGGACACCACCATTGCCAACGTGGCCTTGCCGACCATTTCCGGCAACCTGGGGGTAAGCTCGGACCAAGGCACGTGGGTCATTACCTCGTTCGCGGTCAGTAACGCTATCGCCTTGCCCTTGACTGGGTGGCTGAGTCGGCGTTTCGGTGAAGTGAAGCTCTTTATATGGGCGACGCTGCTGTTCGTGATCGCCTCTTTTCTCTGCGGTATATCAACGTCAATGCCTGAACTCGTGGGGTTTCGCGTGGTGCAGGGGTTGGTCGCAGGCCCGCTGTACCCGATGGCGCAAACCTTGCTGATTGCCGTCTACCCCCCGGCAAAGCGCGGAATGGCCTTGGCGCTGCTGGCGATGGTCACGGTGGCGGCGCCAATCGCGGGGCCGATTTTGGGCGGCTGGATCACTGACAGTTACGCGTGGCCGTGGATCTTCTTCATCAACGTGCCCATCGGCCTGTTCGCCGCCGCTGTGGTGCGCACGCAACTGGCCGCGCGCCCGGTGAACATCATTCGCCAGCCGATGGATTACATCGGGCTGATCACCTTGATCATCGGCGTGGGAGCGTTGCAGGTCGTGCTCGACAAAGGCAACGACCTGGACTGGTTCTCGTCGAACTTCATCATCATAGGCAGCGTGATCTCGGCGATTGGCCTGGCGGCGTTCATCATTTGGGAACTCACCGACGAACACCCGGTGGTGAACCTGCGGCTGTTTTCGTTCCGCAATTTCAGGGTCGGGACCATCTGTCTGGTGCTGGGCTATGCGGGTTTTTTCGGCATCAACCTGATCCTGCCGCAATGGTTGCAGACCCAGATGGGCTACACGCCCACTTATGCCGGGTTGGCGGTGGCGCCATTGGGGATTTTGCCTGTGCTGTTGTCGCCGTTCGTGGGCAAGTACGCGCCAAAATTCGACCTTCGGCTGTTGGCCGGGATGGCGTTTCTGGTGATTGGCGCCAGTTGTTTCATGCGCTCGAATTTCACCAGCCAGGTGGATTTCTACCACATCGCGATGGTGCAGCTGTTCATGGGGGCGGGGATCGCGGTGTTCTTCATGCCGACCTTGAGCATCCTGCTGTCTGACCTGCCGCCGTCACAGATCGCCGACGGCTCGGGGCTGGCGACATTTCTGCGAAACCTGGGCGGCAGCTTCGCGGCGTCGCTGACGACCTGGATCTGGATTCGTCGGGCGAACATGCACCACGCGTACCTTAGCGAAAACGTGAACACTTACGAGCCGACCACCCGTCATGCGCTGGATACGCTGGGCGGGGCGAGTAACCAGGCCTATGCGCAGCTCGACAGCATGGTCACCAGCCAGGCGTACATGATGTCGACGGTGGACTACTTCTACATGATGGGTTGGGGATTCATGGCGCTGATTCTGGTCATCTGGCTGGCCAAACCACCGTTCGCCGCCAAGGCCGGGCCCGGGGCGGGGCATTGAGTCTCGTCGCTTTCCACGGCCGAACGCATAACCTGAAGCAGCACGGTCTGTCGGCGGTAGCGATTTTGATGACGCCAAAGCCGGCATGGGACTGGGATTGTGAGGCGTGACGGGCACAACCTGTGGGAGCGAATTCATTCGCGATACGGTCGCGCAACCGACACCTATCTATCGGCTGTGCCGGCCCATCGTCGGAATGCCGCCCAGAATGAATTCGCTTCCCACAGGTTAATGCCAGCCGATCAATCGTATTCAGTCAGCGCTTTGGTTGTGCCCGATCGTCAACGGCTGCCCCTGCACAAACCCGAACGAGCCTAACTGAAAGCCCTGTTCATCCACCTGCAACGCCCAACCGTCGCGGTCCCAGTCCCCCAGCACGATCCGTTGCGCGGTATCGCTGCCGATCTGCAATTTGTGGATGGCGGGGCGGTGGGTGTGGCCGTGAATCAGGGTTTTCACCCCGTACTCGGACATGATCCGCGGGACTTCTTCAGGGGTCACATCCACGATGTCATTGGCTTTCATGCGGGTTTGCGCACGGCTTTCGCTGCGCAACTTGCGCGCCAGCTTGTGCCGGGTGCTCAAGGGCAGGTGGCGCAGCACCCATAAAGTCAGAGGATTGCGCAGGTAACGGCGCAAACGCATGTAGGCTTCGTCGCGGGTGCACAGGCTGTCGCCGTGCATCAACAACACTGGCTCACCGTTGAAATGCACGACGCTCGGGTCCTTCAACAGGGTGACGCCTGCGGCCTTGCAAAAGGCCTTGCCGATCAGAAAATCGCGATTGCCGTGCATCAGGAACACCTGCGTGCCACTGTCGCTCAAGGCGCGCAGGGCTTCGCAGATCAAGCGCTGGAAGGGCGACATCGCGTCATCGCCGATCCAGGCTTCGAAAAAATCCCCGAGGATATACAGTGACTCGGCCCCGCGGGCCCGGTCACTCAGCAGATCCAGAAACGCCCGGGTAATGTCCGGGCGTCCTTCTTCCAGATGCAGATCGGAGATCAGCAGTATCACTCAACGATCTCGGCTTTCTCGATGATCACGTCGTCAGCCGGTACGTCCTGGTGGCCTGCTTTGGAGGTGGTGGCGACGCCTTTGATCTTGTCGACCACGTCCGAACCTTCGACCACTTCACCGAACACCGCGTAGCCCCAGCCCTGAGCGGTCTTGGCGCTGTGGTTCAGGAAGCTGTTGTCAGCGACGTTGATGAAGAACTGCGCGGAGGCCGAATGCGGCTCCATGGTACGGGCCATGGCAACGCTGTACTTCTTGTTCGGCAGGCCGTTGTCGGCTTCGTTCTGGATGCTTGGGCGCTTGTCTTTCTTCTCTTTCATGCCTGGCTCGAAACCGCCGCCCTGGATCATGAAGTTACCGATGACGCGGTGGAATACGGTGTTTTCGTAGTGGCCTGCTTTGACGTACTCAACGAAGTTGGCCACGGTAATCGGGGCTTTCTCGGCGTTCAGTTCGAGGACAATCACGCCGTGGTTGGTGGTCAGTTTGACTTGGGTCATCTTGGCTACTCTTTGAAGGAATTCATTTTTGGACGTGGATCGCGGCTTACAGCATAGAAGCTGACTGCAAGAACCGCTGATTTCACCCAGGCGCGCAGTTTACAGAGGCAAGTCGTACAACGGGAAGTTGCAATTAAAGTCGCCGCTGCAAACCCCCGTTCGTGTATCTCGGCAGTTTTGTCACTGCACGCTGTCAGGGGCTTGACAGGTTCGGCTATGATAGGCGCTTTGATTTATTCGGCCTACCCTGGCCAAGACTGTCAGGTTTTCAAGGATCCTATGAGCAAGCCCACTCAAGACGCTGCTGCCAACACCAAGGCAGGCCCTGCAATTCCCACCAACTTCCTGCGCCCGATCGTGCAGGCAGACCTGGATTCGGGCAAGCACACCAAGATCGTGACCCGTTTCCCGCCGGAGCCCAACGGCTACCTGCACATCGGTCATGCCAAATCGATCTGCGTCAACTTTGGTCTGGCTCAGGAATTCGGGGGCGTCACGCACCTGCGTTTCGACGACACCAACCCGGCCAAGGAAGACCAGGAATACATCGACGCCATCGAAAGCGACGTCAAGTGGCTGGGTTTCAACTGGGCCGGTGAGGTGCGCTACGCCTCCCAATACTTCGACCAGCTCTACGACTGGGCCGTTGAGCTGATCAAGGCCGGCAAGGCCTACGTCGACGACCTGACCCCCGAGCAGGCCCGCGAATACCGCGGCACCCTGACCGAGCCTGGCAAGAACAGCCCGTTCCGTGACCGTAGCGTCGAGGAAAACCTGGACCTGTTCGGCCGCATGAAGGCCGGTGAGTTCGAAGACGGCGCCCGCGTGTTGCGCGCCAAGATCGACATGGCTTCGCCAAACATGAACCTGCGCGACCCGATCCTGTACCGCATCCGTCACGCCCATCACCACCAGACCGGCGACAAGTGGTGCATCTACCCGATCTACGACTTCACCCACGGTCAGTCGGACGCCATCGAAGGCATCACCCACTCGATCTGCACCCTGGAATTCGAAAGCCACCGTCCGCTGTACGACTGGTTCCTCGACAACCTGTCGGTGCCGTGCAAGCCGCGCCAGTACGAGTTTTCACGCCTGAACCTGAACTACACCATCACCAGCAAGCGCAAGCTCAAGCAACTGGTCGATGAGAAGCACGTCAACGGTTGGGATGACCCGCGCATGTCGACGCTGTCGGGCTTCCGCCGTCGCGGCTACACCCCGGCCTCAATCCGCAACTTCTGCGAAATGATCGGCACCAACCGTTCCGACGGCGTGGTCGACTTCGGCATGCTCGAATTCAGCATCCGTCAGGACCTGGACGCCAACGCCCCGCGCGCCATGTGCGTGCTGCGTCCTTTGAAGGTCGTGATCACCAACTACCCGCAAGACAAGGTCGATCACCTTGAACTGCCGCGTCATCCACAGAAAGAAGAACTGGGCGTGCGCAAGCTGCCGTTCTCCCGTGAGATCTACATCGATCGCGATGACTTCATGGAAGAGCCGCCGAAGGGCTACAAGCGTCTAGAGCCGAACGGTGAAGTGCGCCTACGTGGCAGCTACGTGATCCGCGCTGACGAAGCGATCAAGGACGCCGATGGCAACATCGTCGAACTGCGCTGCTCGTACGACCCGGAAACCCTGGGCAAGAACCCGGAAGGCCGCAAGGTCAAGGGCGTGATCCACTGGGTGCCTGCGGCTGAAAGCATCGAATGCGAAGTGCGTCTGTACGACCGCCTGTTCCTCTCCGCGAACCCGGAAAAAGCGGAGGAGGGCAAGACCTTTCTCGACAACATCAATCCAGGCTCCCTGCAGGTCCTGACCGGTTGTCGCGCTGAACCTTCGTTGGGTGAAGCTCAGCCGGAAGACCGTTTCCAGTTCGAACGCGAAGGGTATTTCTGCGCGGACATCAAGGACTCGAAACCTGGCAAACCGGTATTCAACCGCACGGTGACGCTGCGCGATTCCTGGACCTGATGCAGTACAGATAAGAGGCAGAAAGTGCTTTCGATCTACAACACGCTCACCAAGAGCAAAGAAGTCTTCAAGCCGCTCGATGGCAACAAGGTGCGCATGTATGTCTGCGGCATGACCGTGTACGACTACTGCCACCTGGGCCACGGCCGCAGCATGGTCGCGTTCGACCTGGTCACCCGCTGGCTGCGATTCAGCGGCTTCGACCTGACTTACGTGCGCAACATCACCGACATCGACGACAAGATCATCAACCGCGCCCGTGAAAACGGCGAAGCGTTCGATGCCCTGACCGCTCGCATGATCGACGCAATGCACGAGGACGAAGCGCGGCTGAACATCCTCAAGCCGGACATGGAGCCGCGCGCCACCGACTACATCGGCGGCATGCACGACATGATCCAGAGCCTGATCGACAAAGGCTACGCCTACGCGCCGGGCAATGGCGACGTGTACTACCGCGTCGGCAAATTCCTGGGCTACGGCAAGCTGTCGCGCAAGAAGATCGAGGATTTGCGCATCGGTGCGCGGATCGAGGTCGACGAAGCGAAAGACGATCCGCTGGATTTCGTCCTGTGGAAGGGCGTCAAGCCGGGCGAGCCGAGCTGGGAGTCGCCTTGGGGGCCGGGGCGTCCGGGCTGGCACATCGAGTGCTCGGTGATGTCCACCTGCTGCCTGGGCGAGACCTTCGACATTCATGGCGGCGGCTCCGACCTGGAATTCCCGCACCACGAAAACGAAATCGCCCAGAGCGAAGCGGCCACCGGCAAGACCTACGCCAACGGCTGGATGCACTGCGGCATGATCCGCATCAATGGCGAGAAGATGTCCAAGTCCTTGAACAACTTCTTCACCATTCGCGACGTGCTGGATAAATACCATCCGGAAGTGGTGCGTTACCTGCTGGTATCGAGCCATTACCGTAGCGCGATCAACTATTCCGAAGACAGCCTGAAAGAGTCCAAGGGCGCGCTGGAGCGTTTCTACCACGCGCTCAAGGGCCTGCCAGTGGCCGAGCCTGCCGGCGGTGAAGCGTTCGTCGAGCGTTTCTCTGCGGCCATGGACGACGACTTCGGCACGCCGGAAGCCTGTGCGGTGCTGTTCGAGATGGTTCGCGAGATCAACCGCCTGCGTGACAGCGATGTCGTGGCAGCAGCGGGGCTTGCGGCACGCTTGAAGCAACTGGCCAGCGTGCTGGGCGTGTTGCAGCTCCAAGCCGATGACTTCTTGCGCGCAGGGGCTGAAGGGCGTGTCGATGCAGCAGAAGTGGAAGCGCTGATTGCAGCCCGTCTGCAGGCTCGCGCCGACAAGAAATGGGCCGAATCCGACCGCATCCGCGACCAGCTCACCGCCATGGGCGTGGTGCTGGAAGACGGCAAGGGCGCAACGACCTGGCGGTTGGCGGATTGATCCTCAGCGCTTGACACATCCGCGCCTGTTACACCGATTCGCGAATGAATTCGTTCCCACAGGTTGATCGCATTTCACCTGTGGGAGCGAATTCATTCGCGATGACGTCGGGCCTCACCGCACCTCCCGAATCAGAACCCCTGTTCGCGCAACCGCTTGTACAGGGTATTGCGGCTCACCCCCAGCCGCTTGGCCAGCTGCGAAATATTTCCCCCGGCCGCCTGCAGCAACTCGTTCAACTCCTCCGGCGTATCCAGCGCAGCCTTGCGATTGAAGGCCATTTCCGGTCCGCTGGCTTCGCTCTCCAAGTCCAGATCCGCAAGCTCTAAATCAGCAAAGAAGTCCTCAGGCAGATGCTCGGCAGCAATCAGCTGATCGTCCGCTAGTGCCAACGCGACCTGAATCACATTGCTCAATTGGCGCAGATTCCCAGGCCATGGGTGCCGTTCGAACAACGCCAGCACTTCTGGCTCGAACCCCGCGCTCTGTTGCGGTTCACGATGCTGTTCCCAGATCGCCCGCACCAGTTCGGCCTTGTCGGTGCGATCGCGCAGCGGCGGCAGTTCCAGGTTCAGGCCGCTGATGCGGTAATAAAGGTCCTGACGAAACAGCCCGCTTTGCACCTGTTCGCGCAGCGAGCAGTGAGTCGCCGAGATCACCCGGATATCCACAGCAAACAACTCGCTGCTGCCCAACGGCTGCACGCATCGCTCCTGCAAAACACGCAGTAAGCGCGCCTGAACCGGCAGCGGCATGTCGCCGATCTCGTCGAGGAACAGCGTGCCTTTGTCGGCCTTGCGGATCAGGCCGATGCTGCCTTTGTGGTGGGCGCCGGTGAACGCGCCTTTTTCGTAACCGAACAGTTCAGCCTCCACCAGCTCCGACGGAATGGCCGCGCAGTTCACTGCAATAAAAGGCTGATCAGCGCGGGAGCTGGCCTGATGCAGGTTTTTGACGAACACCTCTTTGCCCGCGCCGGTCTCGCCGAGAATCAGCAGCGGCACGTTCTTTTCCAGTAAACGCTGGGCCTGACGGGCTGCCTTGGCGACTTTTTCATCGCCATAACCCGGTATCGGCGTTTCTGCTTTCTTCGGCGCGGTCACGGTCCTGAATTTCAGCACCGGCGCTTTCGGTCGCTTGATCAAGCAATGAAAACGGTTATGCCCCGAAGCCTGAAGCGCAAAGGGCTGGCCTTCCTGTTGGTCGAGCAAATGGGCGATCGGCGCCTTGAACAGGTGCTCGATATTGACCTGCAACAGGCTCACGCCCAGCAGGTTGTCGGCCCGACGGTTGGCGCAGAGGATGCGTCCGCTCTCGTCGAACACCAGCAAACCGGCCCACTGGCTGTCGAGGTTGTTCAGGCCGGTGTTGAACGTCAGCTGGAAATAACCGTGCTGAAACTGGTCGAGAATCAGCCGGTTCTCAATGGTCTGGCTCATCATCTTCACCATCCCCAGGGTATGGGAAGGCGGCAGGAAGCTGTCGCTGGACACGTCGAGCACCGCAATCATGCGCCGCGAGGCATCGAATATCGGTGCCGCAGAGCCGGTCATGAAGCGATTGGCCTTCAAAAAGTGTTCATCGTGTTCAATGTGAACCGCCTGTTCACAGGCCAGCGCCGTGCCAATGGCGTTGGTGCCGACCCCTTGTTCCAGCCAGCTGGCCCCCGCAACGAAGCCTCGTTGTTGTTCCGGCACGACGAAGCGCTGGGTGCCCCAGGAATTGAGCACCTGACCTTGCTGATCGGCCAGCAGGATCAGGCAGTTGGAATTGCTGAGGATGTTCTCGTAGAAGGGCAGGACCTGTTGATGGGTGGTCTGCACCAGCGCCTGATGGCGTTCAAGCAGTTGTGAAACCTGCTGTTCAGGCAGTCGATGGAAGGCCGGGCGTGACTGATGATCCAGGCCGAATTCGCGGCAGCGGGCCCAAGAGTCTTGAATGATGGTGTCGTGAGCGGTGGATGCGCCTGTTGCGGCCATGGGCGAGCTCCGTTCTGTTGCTTTTATTGTTGTCTGAGTTCGGCGTGAGCCAAGCGTCCATGCTCGAAACGTTCACCCATTGTTGTTCAGATGTGTTCAAAGTCAATGTTCATTTTGTTCAAGTGTTCAGTCTTTCCTGTTCACTTATGTTCATCAACGAATATCGCTCGCCGACGATTTTTGCCCTGATCGCTCTAGCCGGCGGGTTACAGCACAGCTTTCGTTAGCGAAGGCCGGTTGGCACGATTGTCGCTATCCAACAAGCGGTCGACGAATGTCACGACCTGCAAGCAAAAAACGCTACACCCCGAACAAGACAAATAAAAAGGGCACGCCATGTCTCTCACGCTTGAGCACGTCAGCCGAGCCGTCGACGGTCAGAATTGGATCATTGATGCGTCGCTGAGCTTCGAACCCGGCTCATTCAACGTATTGCTGGGGCGCACCTTATCAGGCAAAACCAGCCTGATGCGCTTGATGGCCGGTCTGGACAAGCCAGACAGCGGCCGAGTACTGATGAATGGCAAAGATGTCACCCAGGTGGCCGTGCGCCATCGCAACGTCTCGATGGTTTACCAGCAGTTCATCAACTACCCGAGCATGACCGTTTTCGACAACATCGCCTCGCCGCTGCGCCAGGCCAAGATGTCGAAGGACGAAATCGAAAGCCGCGTGCGGGAAACCGCCAAGATGCTGCGCATCGAGAAATTCCTCACTCGCTACCCCCTCGAACTCTCCGGCGGCCAGCAGCAGCGCACGGCCATGGCCCGTGCGCTGGTCAAGGACGCCGAGCTGATCCTGTTCGACGAGCCGCTGGTCAACCTCGACTACAAGCTGCGCGAAGAGCTGCGTCAGGAAATGCGCCAGCTGTTCGAGACCCGCAACACCATCGCGGTCTACGCCACCACCGAGCCCAATGAGGCTTTGGCCTTGGGCGGCACCACGACCATCCTTCACGAAGGCCGGTTGATCCAGAGCGGCAAGACCCCGGAGGTCTACCACCAGCCGAAAACCGTGCTGGCGGCGGAGCTCTTTTCCGAACCCCCGATCAACCTGATGCCGGGCCGCATCGAGGGCAACGAAGTGAGCTTCGCCAACTTCGTGCATTTCCCGCTCAACGTTGACTTGCGCGCCATCGGCGATGGCGAATACCGCTTCGGCGTGCGCCCCAGCCACCTGAGCCTGGTGCCGTCCAACGACGACGACCTCGAACTGGCGGTGACCGTGGAACTCGCTGAGATCAGTGGTTCGGAAACCTTCCTGCATGTGCGCAACGAGCATTTCTCGCTGGTGCTGCACCTGCCGGGGGTGCACGAGTACGACGTCGATACGCCGATCCGCGTGTACATCCCGACTCACAAATTGTTCGTATTCGATCAGCAGGGCGGCCTTATCCAGGCACCGGGCCTGCGCATGGCGAGGGTTGCCTGATGGCCGAGATCCGCTTGCAACAACTCGCGCACAGTTACAGCGCACACCCCAGCGGTCCTGAAGATTACGCCATCCGCGAGATGACCCACATCTGGGAGCAGGGCGGGGCGTATGCTTTGCTCGGGCCATCCGGCTGTGGCAAGTCGACCTTGCTCAACATCATTTCCGGCCTGCTCAGCCCGTCCGAAGGCAAGGTGATGTTCGACACCACGGTGGTCAACGACATGTCGCCGGAGCAGCGCAACATCGCTCAGGTTTTCCAATTCCCGGTGGTCTACGACACCATGACGGTGTACGACAACCTCGCTTTTCCCCTGCGTAATCAGGGCATGGCTGAGGCGAAAATTCAGATCAAGGTGCAGGAAATCGCCGATGTTCTGGACCTGCAACCGCTGCTGAAAAAGAAGGCCAAGGGCCTCACTGCAGACGAGAAACAAAAGGTTTCCATGGGCCGTGGGCTGGTGCGCGATGACGTCTCGGCGATCCTGTTCGACGAACCGCTGACCGTGATCGACCCGCACCTGAAGTGGAAACTGCGGCGCAAGCTCAAGCAGATTCACGAGCAGTTCAACATCACCATGGTCTACGTCACCCACGATCAGCTCGAAGCCTCGACCTTCGCCGACAAGATCGCGGTCATGTACGGCGGCCAGATCGTGCAGTTCGGCACGCCGCGCGAGCTGTTCGAAAAACCCCATCACACGTTCGTCGGCTACTTCATAGGCAGCCCCGGCATGAACCTCATCGAGGTCAAGCCCGAAGCGGGCGGCGTGGGTTTTGGCGGCATCCATCTGCCTTTGCCGCAGGCTCTGCAACAGCGTCTGGCGGCAACGAAGTGGAGCACCCTGAAAGTCGGCATTCGTCCGGAATTCGTACACGTCTGGGATGGGCCGTTCGATGACGCCATGTGCGCCGACGTGACCTACGTCGAGGACCTGGGGACCTACAAGATCCTCACCCTGAGCCTTGCCGGCCAGTCGTTGAAAGTCCGCCTGCAGGAAGACAAGCCGGTGCCGCAAGGCCAGGCCTGGATCAGTTTTCCGGCCCAGTGGCTGATGCTCTACGCCGATGAATTTCTGCTGGAAGCCGACGCCAGTGCCGCGTCGGCCAGCGAGGTGCCCCATGAGTAAGGTGCAGAACAACAAGGCCTGGTGGCTGGTGCTGCCGGTGTTTCTGCTGGTGGCGTTCAGCGCCATCATCCCGATGATGACCGTGGTCAACTATTCGGTGCAGGACATCTTCGACCAGTCCAGCCGCTACTTTGTCGGTGCCGACTGGTTCAAGCAGGTGCTGCAGGATCCGCGCCTGCATGACTCGCTGCTGCGCCAGTTCATCTATTCGGCCTGCGTGCTGCTGATCGAAATCCCGCTGGGCATCGCCATTGCGCTAACCATGCCGACCAAGGGCCGCTGGTCTTCGGTGTGCCTGATCGTCATGACCATCCCGCTGCTGATCCCGTGGAACGTGGTCGGCACTATCTGGCAGATCTTCGGCCGAGGCGACATCGGCCTGCTGGGCTGGTTTCTCAACAACGTGCTGCACATCAGCTACAACTACGCGGCCAATGCTTCGGATGCCTGGGTGACGGTGCTGATTATCGACGTCTGGCACTGGACTTCGCTGGTGGCGCTGCTGTGCTACTCGGGTCTGCGGGCGATTCCCGATGTGTACTACCAGGCGGCGCGTATTGATCGGGCCTCGAACTGGGCGGTTTTCCGACACATCCAGTTGCCGAAGATGAAGAGCGTGCTGCTGATCGCCGTGATGCTGCGTTTCATGGACAGCTTCATGATTTATACCGAGCCCTTCGTGCTCACCGGTGGCGGCCCTGGCAACTCGACGACCTTCCTTAGCCAGACCCTGACTACCATGGCCCTCGGCCAATTCGACCTGGGGCCGGCGGCAGCATTCTCGCTGGTGTATTTCCTGATCATCCTGCTGGTGTCGTGGGTGTTCTACACCGCCATGACCCATGGCGAACAGAACTGAGGAGCGGCCATGAATCTTCGTAAAGTCGTGCCGTTGTGGATCTACCTGCTGTTTCTGCTGGTGCCGATCTACTGGCTGGTGAACATGTCCTTCAAGACCAACACCGAAATCCTCGGCGGTCTGACGCTGTTTCCCCAGGATTTCACCCTGGCGAACTACAAGGTGATCTTCACCGACGAGAGTTGGTACAGCGGTTACATCAACTCGCTGTACTACGTGTGCCTGAACACCGTGATCTCGCTGAGTGTGGCATTGCCCGCCGCTTATGCGTTTTCCCGCTATCGTTTCCTCGGCGACAAGCACCTGTTCTTCTGGCTGCTGACCAACCGCATGGCGCCACCGGCGGTGTTCCTGCTGCCGTTCTTCCAGCTGTACTCGTCCATCGGCCTGTTCGACACCCACATCGCAGTGGCCTTGGCGCACTGCCTGTTCAACGTGCCGCTGGCGGTGTGGATTCTTGAAGGCTTCATGTCCGGCGTGCCTAAGGAGATTGACGAAACGGCCTACATCGACGGGTACAGCTTCCCCAAATTCTTCGGCAAGATTTTCATCCCGTTGATTGGCTCGGGCATCGGTGTGACGGCGTTTTTCTGCTTCATGTTTTCCTGGGTCGAGCTGCTGTTGGCGCGGACGCTGACATCGGTCAACGCCAAGCCCATCGCCGCGGTCATGACCCGCACGGTGTCGGCATCGGGGATCGACTGGGGCGTGCTGGCGGCAGCGGGGGTGTTGACCATCCTGCCGGGCATGCTGGTGATCTGGTTCGTTCGTAATCACGTGGTCAAGGGCTTTGCCCTTGGTCGTGTCTGAGGAGTCGAAAAATGGAGTGGATGTCCTGGACACTGCCGACCGCGATTTTCTTCGGTTCCATCGCCGCCATTCTGGTTGCGATGACCGTCTGGGAGCTGCGTTCGGCGAGCATCGAGCGTCGCGGTTTTCTGCCGATCGCCACCACCCGTGGCGACCGGCTGTTCATCGGCCTTCTCGGCAGCGCCTACCTGCATCTGCTGGTCATCGGCGCGACCGACTGGAGCATCTGGGTCGCCTCGGGGCTGTCCCTGGTCTGGCTGTTGGTGGTGATGCGTTGGGGTTGAAGGCTGACCGACCTGTCGTAGCAGGTCGGTTGGCGGAATGTGCAAAGCGGGACTACATAAGAATCAACACTGGAGGTGTCTATGTTCAATAAGAAAAACAAGCTGCGACATAGTGTGACGGTAGCGACGATGGTGATGCTCAGCGGCTTGAGCGTTTCGGCATGGGCCGATCAGTACGAAGACGCGGCCAAGAAGTGGGCAGCCAGCGAGTTCAAGCCGACGACCCTGTCCGACGCAGACCAGCTCAAGGAACTGGAGTGGTTCATCAAGGCCGCCGAGCCGTTCCGTGGCATGGACATCAAGGTGGTTTCCGAAACCTTGACCACCCACGAATACGAGTCGAAAACCCTGGCCAAGGCCTTCACTGAAATCACCGGCATCAAAGTGACCCATGACCTGCTGCAGGAAGGTGACGTCATCGAGAAGCTGCAAACCGCGATGCAGTCGGACAAGAGCATCTACGACGGTTGGGTCAACGACTCCGACCTCATCGGTACCCATTTCCGCTATGGCAAGGCGCTGTCTCTGACAGACCTGATGGCAAGCCCGGAAGGGGCGAAAGTCACGTCGCCGACATTGGACATCAAAGACTTCATCGGCACCTCCTTCACCACCTCGCCTGAGGTCAAGGACGAGTCGGGCAAGGTCATCACCCCGGCCAAGCTGTATCAGCTGCCTGACCAGCAGTTCGCCAACCTGTACTGGTTTCGCGCTGACTGGTTCGAACGTGCCGATCTCAAAGAGAAGTTCAAGGCCAAATACGGCTACGAACTGGGCGTTCCGGTGAACTGGTCGGCCTATGAAGACATCGCCAAATTCTTCAGCGAAGACGTCAAGGAAATCGACGGCAAGAAAGTCTACGGCCACATGGACTACGGCAAGAAAGACCCGTCCCTGGGCTGGCGCTTCACCGATGCCTGGTTCTCCATGGCGGGCAGCGGCGACAAAGGCCTGCCGAACGGCTTGCCGGTGGACGAGTGGGGCATTCGCGTCGAGAGCTGTCATCCGGTCGGTTCCAGCATCACCCGCGGTGGCGACACCAACGGCCCGGCGGCTGTTTACGCGACTCAGAAATACATCGATTGGCTGAAGGCTTACGCGCCACCGGAAGCGGCAGGCATGACCTTCTCCGAGTCGGGGCCGGTGCCTTCGCAGGGTAACGTCGCGCAACAAATCTTCTGGTACACCGCGTTTACCGCCGACATGACCAAGCCAGGTCTGCCGGTGATGAACGCCGATGGCACGCCGAAATGGCGGATGGCGCCGTCGCCGAAAGGCCCGTACTGGAAAGAAGGCATGAAGCTGGGCTATCAGGACGTGGGCTCATGGACCTTCCTCAAGTCTTCGGACGAGAAGAAGCGTCTGGCGGCTTGGCTCTATGCGCAGTTCGTGACGTCCAAATCGGTCTCGCTGAAGAAGACCATCGTCGGCCTGACGCCGATTCGTGAGTCGGACATCAACTCGAAAGAGATGACCGCACTGGCGCCGAAACTCGGTGGTCTGGTGGAGTTCTACCGCAGCCCGGCCCGCGTGCAGTGGTCGCCGACCGGCACCAACGTTCCGGACTACCCGAAACTGGCGCAGCTGTGGTGGAGTCACGTGGCTGAGGCGGTTACCGGCGAGAAAACCGCGCAGGCGGCGCTGGATGGCCTGGCCAAGGATCAGGACGCGATCATGACCCGGATCGAGCGCTCCAAGGTTCAGGATGCGAGCGGTTGCGCACCGAAGATGAACCCGGAAACCTCGGCTGAAGAGTGGTACACCAAGGCCGAGAAGAGCAACGGCGCCTTCCTCGCTCCACAGCGCAAGCTGGCCAACGAGAAACCGAAGGGCGAAACCATTGCCTATTCGGATCTGTTGAAGAGCTGGGAAGCGGCCAAGAAGTAAGTTGGGGAGATGAATAGGAACGGCGCCTGTTGGCGCCGTTTTTTTTTGGTGTTCATTCCGGGGCATTGAGGTGTTTGGCCTGACGCTTTTGTTCTGGCTAACGCCAGACCTGTTTCGACTTCGTCGAGTTACTTGGAAAAGACCCCCAAGTAACCAAGGGGTCCTACTCCTGGCTAGGGTCCTCCTTCGTCGGACTTCCCTCCACTCCGGTCTCGCTCCGTGGGCCCGGCGTGAATGGGCCATCCATGGCCCACACGCCTCTCGCCGCATCCATGCGGCTCGACCCACTCCAAGAAACCTGCGTTCGGCCCGCACCCAAGTCGCGTTTGGCGGTGTCTGTGCCACTGCGCATCAAGATCAAAAACAAATCAAAAGCCCGACACCGATCCTGTAGCAGTCCGGCTTGCCGGCGGTGGGGCCTTGGAGATCGCTGCCGCCGGCAAGCCGGACTGCTACAGGAAGGTATGGGGTTCAAAAACACAGATTTCAGAGACACCACAGATTGCGACTTTGGGAGGCCGAGTGGAGGCGTTGCGCAGTGGGCCGAGCGGCATGGATGCCGCGAGAGCCGCATCGGGCCATGGATGGCCCGTTTGCGGCGGGCCCACGGAGCAATGCCGGAGCGAGGGAACCCCGACGAAGGAGGGGCCGGACAGTGGAGCGAAATGGTGAACTGACCCCCAAAAGTTGGACACCCTGTCCAACCAAAGGGATGCCCACCATGAAATACACTCCAGCCTTCAAG
>NZ_JBWKWB010000012.1:0-175605 GCF_059421985.1 Pseudomonas sp. GW821-FHT02A11 | reverse complement strand
CAGCTCAACCCATTGATTTTGCTGAAGGAAGCGCTTGGCTATGAACCTGCGCAACAATTAACGCAGACATAGCCAATTCATTCGCGAAAAATGGGGCAGACAACAGAGATGTATAGGTTCCCCGGCCTCTCGCGAATGAATTCGCTCCCACAGGTCTTCACACCCCAGCATTTCGCACAGCTTCAAACTGGCAAATGCCCCAACGGCAACGGTCCTTGGGGCTTGAGGGTGCGAATCGCGAAATTGCTGCGGATGTCCCGCACGCTGGGCATTTTCAGCAGGGTCTCTGTAAGAAACCGGTCATAGCTGCGTAAGTCCGGCATCACCACATGCAGCAGAAAATCCGACTCGCCCGACACCAGGTAGGCCGAGATCACCTCGGGCAACGCCGACACCATATGATGAAATTTCTGCGC
This sequence comes from Pseudomonas sp. GW821-FHT02A11, assembly GCF_059421985.1. Lineage (NCBI taxonomy): Bacteria > Pseudomonadati > Pseudomonadota > Gammaproteobacteria > Pseudomonadales > Pseudomonadaceae > Pseudomonas > Pseudomonas sp. GW821-FHT02A11. The sequence goes on along the minus strand of NZ_JBWKWB010000012.1, from coordinate 175,189 downwards.
TTCGTCTTCGTGATGGCGATCGACCTTCACGCCGATGAATACCGTCAGTCCCAAGCCGAGCGCATCTGCGTTCAGACTCGCCTGATAGCCGCGAATCACCCCCGCGTCCTCCAAGTGCCTGACCCGACGCAGGCACGGGGAGGCCGACAACCCGATTTCATCTGCCAGTTGCACGTTGGTCAAACGACCGTCCCGCTGCAGCGCAGCGAGAATGCGGCGGTCGTAGGCGTCAAGCTTAACATTTGGCTTATTTGGCATAACAGACACCTTTCAGACGTCAGTAAGGGCAGAAGATGCCAATACTAGCTGCCAAGCGGGTCAAACACGCAAGCACCTGCCCTGCCCTCGTGCCGTAAAATTTCCTCCGTCATCCCTGCCCTGAGAGCCTGACCATGGAAAACCTCGCGCTGTTCATTGCTGCCCTGTCGATGATCCTGCTGGTCCCGGGGCCGGACATGATCCTTCTTCTGCAGACCGGCGCCAAACATGGGCGCGGTAAAGCCCTGGCGACAGCGCTCGGGCTGGCCATCGCCCGAGGCGGTCATGTGGCGCTGGCCGGATTAGGGCTCGCCACGTTATTCAAGGTCTCGCCCTGGACCTTCGAAATCGTGCGCGTCGTCGGCGCCGCGTACCTGCTGTGGCTGGGCCTGAAGATGTTCAAGCCGGGGTCCATCAGCACCACCACTCATGGGCAGGCGTCTGACACGTCGATCTCCTGGCGCACGGCCATTCTGCGCGGCTTGCTGACCAATCTGCTCAACCCCAAAGCGCTGCTGTTCTGTTCAGTGCTGCTGCCGCAGTTCATCGATCCACATGCGGCATCAGTGGCCGGGCAGTTTGTTGAACTGGGAGTGATTCTGGTGGTGATTGGCCTGTCGTTCGACAGCGTTTACGCGATGGCAGGCGGCTGGATCGGTCGGTGGCTCGCTAGCAGTCAGACCGCGCAACGCATTCAACAATGGGTATTCGGCACGATGCTGATCGGCTTTGCCGTACGCTTGGCGTTCGTTCAGCAGGCATGATCATAAACGGCAACACTCTGAAGCCATGCCGGTAGCGCCCTGAAACGATTTTTTCTCTTTTTTGCGAACAAGATGCCGAGATTGTTATCTGTTTGTTGGTAATTTGCGTTCGGCAAGGATTGGGAAAGCGCACTTTCATGTGCAGGAAGGCACGGCATTTCTTCAGAGGCTTCACCTTATGAATCGCAGGAATCTCCTGAAAGCTTCCATGGCGCTGGCGGCCTATAGTGCGCTGCCGGCCTCGGGTCTTTACGCAGCACGTGCCCTGGCGGCGGCAGCAGATGGCGACATCGAACATTTTGATTTCAAGACCTTGCAAGACCTCGCCAAGCAGATGGCTGGCAAAGCCTACGTCAGCACCAAGCAGAACCTGCCGCCTACTCTGGCGAACATGACGCCCCAGCAGTTCAATGCGATCAAATACGACGCGGGTCATTCTCTCTGGAATGACGTCAAGGGCCAGCTGGACGTGCATTTCTTCCACGTCGGCGCGGGCTTCAAGACCCCGGTGCGCATGTACAGCGTGGACCCTGCGAGCAACGAGGCGCGCGAGGTGCATTTCCGCCCCGAGCTGTTCAACTACGAAGCCAGCCGCATCGATCAGACCCAACTCAAGGGCGATCTGGGGTTTGCCGGCTTCAAGCTGTTCAAGGCCCCGGAAATCGCCATCAATGACATCCTGTCGTTCCTCGGCGCCAGCTATTTCCGCGCCATCGACAGCAACAAGCAGTACGGGCTGTCGGCACGGGGCCTGGCGATCGACACCTACGCCCACAAGCCCGAAGAGTTTCCTGACTTCACCAAATTCTGGTTCGAGAAGCCGACCAAGGACGCCACCCGCTTCGTGGTGTATGCGCTGCTGGATTCACCGAGCGCAACCGGTGCCTACAAATTCGACATCGATTGCCAGGCCGACCGCGTGGTCATGGACATCGACGCGCACATCAATGCCCGCGCCGACATCGAGCAAATGGGCATCGCGACCATGACCAGCATGTTCAGCTGCGGCACCCATGAGCGCCGCATGTGCGACACCATTCATCCGGAAATCCACGACTCGGATCGCCTGGCCATGTGGCGCGGCAACGGTGAGTGGATCTGCCGGCCGCTGAACAACCCGGCCAAGCTGCAGTTCAATGCCTTCGCCGACAAGGACCCGAAAGGTTTCGGTCTGGTCCAGACGGACCACGACTTCAAGACTTATCAGGACACCGTCGACTGGTATCACCGCCGACCAAGCCTGTGGGTCGAGCCGACGACCGCCTGGGGCGAGGGCTCCATCGATCTGCTGGAGCTGCCGACCACTGGCGAGACGCTGGATAACATCGTTGCGTTCTGGAACCCAAAGGTGCCGATCAAGGCCGGCATGTCGATGAACTACGGCTACAAGTTGTACTGGAGCCCGCTGCCGCCTGTGAGCACGCCGCTGGCGCAGGTGCATGCGACGCGTTCGGGCATGGGCGGTTTCATTGAAGGCTGGGCGCCGGGCGAGCATTACCCGGACGTCTGGGCGCGACGCTTTGCGGTTGATTTCAACGGCGGCGGCATCGATCGCCTGCCGGAAGGTTCGGGCATCGAGCCGGTGGTCACCGTCTCCCACGGCAAGGTTCAGGACTTCAACGTACTGGTGCTGCCGGACATCAAGGGCTTCCGTGTGACATTCGACTGGTACCCGACCAGCGACTCGATGGACCCGGTGGAGATGCGCATGTTCATCAAGACGGGCGACCGGACGCTGAGCGAGACGTGGCTATATCAATACTTCCCGCCTGCGCCTGACAAACGCAAATACACCTGAGTGGGCCCGGACTCACATCCGGTGACGAACACTCTTTGGGAGCGGATTCATTCGCGAGACATGGGGACATCTGACAGAAATGTAGGGTCAGGCAAACCATCGCGACTGAATTCGCTCCTCGTGTTGATCGTGAGGCACCTGTAACAAAAGTGAGTCATAGGCAGCACCGCCTCTAGCCCATTTTCCCTTCTATTTATTAGCGTCAATTTTCTCACCGCCAATGAATTCAACAGGTTACATAATCTGAAATTTCACGCACTGCAAATCTGTCCGAAAATTTGACTAATTGATTGACAGCCTCCTGATCTGAGGCTGATATATCCCCTGTCACGCCGCACGGAAGGGGCCCCACATGGCACTCCCTCACCGCTGCGGTCATTCGACACACAACGATTCCTGTCCTCAATCGACGGCACCCGCCGACTTCGATGAGCGGTAGCTTCGCCTCGCAGGCGACTCTTTCTCTTTTGCGCTGCTACGCCTGCCGTTCAACTCCAGCGCTCCCGAGGGGCTGTACTCATGATGTCGCCTTCCCCCGTTTACGTTGAAAAACCGTCGATCATGTCGTTCGACAAATCCACCGCCATTGTGCTGGTCGCGATCGGCCTGATTCTGGTCGAGACCTTTTCCGGCGCCCTGCGTTTTTACCTGGATAAGGCCGGGATATCGGCCCTGCTCTATGTGCCGAAGGTGGCCTGTCTGCTGTTCTTCGCGCTCGAACTGCGCAGTTTCAAGGCAGGGCCTGGGGTCTGGCTGAGCTTCATTGCCTTGCTGCTGTCGGCGGCCTGGGCGACGCTCAATGGCGCCGGTTTTGGCAACTTTGCGTTCGCCTTGTACGGCATCGCCCCGCTGCTGTTCGGGCTGACCTGCGGCGATCAGATCATTCGCCATAAACGCCTGTTCATGTGGGCCATTGCTTTTGCGCTGGCCGCATCGCTGGCCGGGTTGGCGCTGGACAAATACACCAACCTGCCATGGAAGGGTTACAGCTATTCCATTGGCGGCACCGAGCTGAGCGCCAACACCAGCTGGGCATCGGAAGACGCCGACCGACCTGCGGGCTTTGCGCGAATCTCCAGCGCGCTGGCCATCATCATCTCAATCTTCACCCTGTACCTGATGGCCACCGTGCGCTCGCGCCTGCTCGCCCTTGCCATCTGCGGCATAGGCCTGGCGGGCGTCGTGCTCACCACCAGCAAGGCGCCGGTACTGGCGCTCGCGGGGGGCGCAGGGCTGCTGCTGATCACCCAGTTTCGCTGGACGACCCGAGGCGCCATCGTCTTCGCCGTATTGCTGGGGATGTCCCTGCCCTTCGCCTCGCTGATGATCGACTTCGACCCCAATAAGGTTTCCTCCGCAAGCTCGCTGTCATCAATCTACGACCGGCTCGTCAACACCTGGCCGAACGTGATCAACGAACTGATCCGCGAGGACCGCGAATACACCGGCGCAGGCTTCGGGCTGGTGGGCAGCTCGGTTGCAGCCTATCCCGTGGCCGGCGCTGATCTGTTCGGCATTTCCGACAGCACCGTGGTCTATCTGTGGGCTATTTTTGGCGTGGCGGGGCTGTTCCTGTATGCGCTGCACATTCCGCTGTTCATCAGGCTGGCCAACTGCGCCACCCGCTACGGACGCGCGATGCTGGCGACCGGCTTTTGCATCTGCATCGTCAGCTGGACCACCGATACCCTGGAAGTGACCCTCGCTAACCTGTTTCTAGGCATGGCCATCGGGCATGCGCTGGCTGTGAGGTCGCAAGTTGAAGCCACCGCCCCAAAGCCGATTGAGGCAGCGCCCTGGCACGGCCTGCCGGGCCTGAGCTGACTGGAAACCCTCCCATGAGTCTGTTGAGTAGGGGCCGTAAAGGCCTGTTGTTACTGAGCTGTCTGACCGCTATGGGCACTGCTTCGGCAGATCCATTCATCGTCGGCGTCGCCACCCATTCCATGAACAACGCCAACCAGCCTTTGCGCAGCCTTGAATTGGCGAGCATTGCCGGGATCACTTCCATTCGTGACGACGCGTTCTGGTCCACGGCAGAACCTGTGCGTAACCAGTTGCGCGTCGTGCCGCAGTGGCGCGCATGGATGTCCACCGCAGGCGGTTTAAATCTCACGCCCATGGTGATCCTCGGCTATGGCTCGGTGTTCACCGGCGGTGCCAAACCGCGCAAGCCTGAGGTGAAAGCGCCGTACCTGAACTATGTCGACTACATCACCCGGCAACTGGGCAACCCGGTAAAGTTCTACGAAGTCTGGAATGAGTGGGACGTCGACGGCCCTGGCGACGCACGCTTGAGTAGCGATTACGTGGCGCTGGTGCGAGACGCCGCGCCGATCATCCACAACAACAATCCACAGGCCAAAGTGCTGGCGGGCGCCGCAACCACCGCGGGTATCAAGGCGGGGTTCATCGATCGAATCGTCTCGGGCGGCGTGCTAAATTACGCCGACGGCATCTCGCTGCACCCCTATGTGCATTGCGAAGGCCGCGACCACAACACCCCGGAAAGCTGGATCACCTGGATGCGCGGCATCGACCGCAGCATCAGCAGCAAGGCGGGCAAACAGGTGCCGCTGTACCTGACCGAGATGAGCTGGCCCAGTCACCAAGGCGCCTGCGGCATCGACACCGTGCGTCAGGCCGCCTACCTGGCACGCAGTTACTTCCTCGCCCGCACCGTGCCCAACATCAAGGGCATGTGGTGGTACGACTTGATCAACGATGGCGCTCAGCGCGACGATCAGGAGCACAACTTCGGGCTGCTCGACATCAACCTGAACCCCAAACCCGCCTACCCGGTGCTCAAGGCCATCAGCCCGTACCTGCGCGACTTTACCTACGACGCCACCGCCAGCCTGCAAGCCGACAACGTCTACAAGCTAGCCTTCAGCGATGGCCGGGAAAAGATCATGGTCGCCTGGGCCGTGGGCCGAGAACGCCTGGAAAGCGTCGGCGGATCGGCCATGGACAACGCTCAAATGCGGATGCTCGACACGCAAAAACCGGACAAGGGCATGGTCGACGGCGGACAGCAATGGAACTGCAACGGCGATCAATGCAGCGTCCCGGTGACGTTGACCGAATACCCGAAAATCATCCGTTTAAGCCCCGGTTCGTAAATTGACCGAGCCACCAAGAGCCCGCCTGGCCCCGTCAGCGCGGGCTTTTTAATGAGGTTTTGATGTCATTTCGTGACGTCGCTTGCAAATAGTGGCATTACGACATATCTCGGACATCTCCCGCTGCTAGGCTAGGACTCCTTTCACAGGCACCCATGACCGAGGGAATGATGGGGACTGGATGCAGACTGATCATCGGCTGTTTGCTCTGCCTGTTCGCCTTGCCCATCGTGGCAGGCCCCTTTGTCGCAGGCGGCGCGCAGTGGAAACCCTACGCATTCGAAGACGATAACGGCCATTTGCAGGGCGTTGCAGTGGATATGGCCCGTCGCGTGATGCAGCTCTCCGACGTCGACGTCACCTTTGTCACCTACCCGGTCAACCGCCTGCAGTCGATGCTGCAAAAAGGCGAAATCGACCTCAACTACGCCGATGCACGCGTCTGGAACAGCCCGGAAGAACAAACCCATTACGTGTTCTCCAAGCCTTACTCCACCGTCAACGAGCACCTTTACTTCCTCGCCGATCACCCGGATCGCCAGCGCCCCATCGAACAACTCAGCCACCTCACCATCGGCATGGTGCGCGGCTATACCTACTGGGCGCTCGACCCGGCGCTCCAGGTGCACCGGCTCGAACGGCTGGAAACCTCACAGGACGACGCCCTGATCAAACTGCTGCAAAGCCGACGCGTCGACGCAATCGCCATGGTCGACGACATTTTCAATACCCTGGTAGCGAACTACCACCTTGACCCCAGCCAGTTCCAGCAAGGCGCCAAACTCAGCGAAGCGCCACTGGTGATCAAACTGCAGCCCGAACACGCGCAATGGCTCCCCCAAATCAACCGCGCCATCGACACGTTACGCAGCAGCGGGGAGCTGGAGAACATCAGGCGGCGTTATTTGCCAGGGAGTGGGGTGGTGTTGAATTGTGCGGGGGCTGGGAAGGGGTGTTGAGGAAAAATCTGACAGCCCACGCTGGAAAATCACTCTAGATGCGCCAATAAGACAGCAGTGCTGAGACGTATAATTCATCGCCGAAAACGAAGAACCCCGCCATAAGGCGGAGTTCTTTTACTTCGTCTGTCCTCGGGGGGAGGTGCTTGCACCCGCGTTTCCCGTGGCTAGTGCGAAAACTATATGGGTCTAGGTTCCTCGAGTCAATGCAACAAGCTTGCGCGGTAAAGACCGCATTGTCCCCTGCAAGAATGTCCACCTACGAGGTCCACGCGATCAACGCAGGCCGCGACATATCTGAAGCCCTGAGCCTGTATGCGTGGAATGCTCGGATGTGCAGTGCCTTGCTCACTCCCCTCCACATCTGCGAAGTCGTGGTGCGCAACGCTGTCGCCGAAGCTCTCGAATCGATCCACGGTTCACGATGGCCTTGGAACCCGGGCTTCGAAAGAAGCCTTCCTCGCCAAGCGGGACCAGGCTACAACGCTTTGGGAGATATTCAGGGTGTGCGTCGAAGATGGCATCGACGGGACAAGTCATCGCAGAACTCAAGTTCGTCTTTTGGGAAAAGATGTTCACCAGTAGGCACGATCATCGGATCTGGAATGCGCACCTCATGAGGGTGATGCCAAATCTTGAACCGACAACACCCGCAGCAGAGCATCGAAGAGGATCTTCGACGACTTGAACAAGATCAGATTGTTGAGAAACCGGATTGCTCACCACGAGCCCATTTTCGCTCGCGACCTGCTGAATGATTTTCAGATCATTCAACAGTTGGTTGAAGCCAGATGTATGGCTTCAGCGAATTGGTTGTTTATTGAACAACAAGTGATTGAAACCCTCAACAGCAGGCCATTCTAGGCATCGGCTTGCTCTGCAGGTCTTTCATCCTGCCTGATCCGAAGCCTTTATCGTCAAACGGTCTGGTTGATTTCCACGCTTATCCCCAACATCTCCCGCGCAATCCGGTCGGCATCGATAAACGCCCGCGAATAACTCCCCGACGACGGCACGTAATGGTTGTAATACGTGGCGCCTTCGACGATCGGGCCGGTTATCCACAGATTGGGTTGGGCTTTACCGTGGCTGTCGACGAAGATGCCTTCGCCTTGGTCGTTAAGGCTGTGGATAACTCCGCTTTTGCGCAGCTGGCGGAGGATGTTGGGCTGTGTGTCCGCGCTACGGCTGTCGCTGACGTGGGCGCAAACCAATGCGTTCAGCAGGATCAGCGACCCATCGTTTTGCAGAACCGACACATCGCCCGATTCAGGATTGTGCATAACTTTTGAGCTGTGAATCCATTGCACAAGCCCTGCGTCGACCAGCGCCAACAGCTCCTGATGACGCTCTTTTTGTGGGCCTGCCACCATGCGATTGACCAGCGGCGCGTACTCGGCGAAGAAAATCCGGTGAGACTCACGCGTCAGGCCATTGTTATCCACAACCCGGCGTAGTTGTTCACGACAGCTTCTCCAGACTTCGACCGCTGCCTTGATCGGGCTGTGGTCAAGGCCGGAAATACTCTCTCGCAGGTCCTCTTCGATGAATGCCCGAACGCATTGCGAATAGTTATCCACAACTGCTCGAAGAGAGCGTGGGTTGAAGACGCTTTCATCCAGCAGCGGAACATCGAATTGCTGTGCCAGCGCCCGGGTTTTGCTGTCGATCTCGCCCAACAAAAACGCGGTCGCAACCTCGGATTTAACCCGCAACGCCGACTCACCTTTGAGCGACGCCACCATGCCAAAGTATTCAGCGAACATCTCGGCCTTGAGTACCGGCAGCACATGTGCGTCGAAGTCCAAGCCATCGGGGTGTTGAGCGCGAAGGTCGGCCACTGTGGATAACGTGAAGATCAGCGGCGGGCTCGATGGGCGGTGAGGCGTGATATCGGGGCGAGTGCGATACGGCAATCCGCTGCGCGAATACATGAACATTTGCGGTTCGCGCCCCGAAGGCACATAACGCAGACCTTCAGGACCTTCGACGAAGTGCCCTCCCCGGCCAACCGTCAGCCCCGCGACGATGTCCATGGCTGAGAGCCCCAGCCCTTCGATGCCGAAGGTGTCTGTGGCTGAAACACTTGCCAGCGAAAAGGGTTGTGGATAAGCACGAAGCCGCTTGGTCATGCTTTGCATCCTGTTCACAGCCGGAGCCGCTTCCGCGTGTCCTACGGTGATCAGGAGCCAATCGACCGACTGTTTTTGCCCTCCCGCTGTGGACAACAGGAACCTACCCAAGTCCGTGTGCACAATGTTATCCACAACCCGCGCGTGATGGGTCACGTTGACCTGTTCGGGGAGGGTCCGCAGCACCTCGTCGTAGGTCCAGGCCAAGTACTCCCCAAGCCACTGTCGGGGCAGGAACTCGTCAGGCCGAACGACGCGCTTAGAAGATTTAAAGCGCAGGCACCATTCATAAAAATTCGGCCCCTGCCGCCCGCTCAGCCCGTCCAGCGCAGCCTTATCCGGAAACATCGAGATCTGCGACGCTACGGTATTGAGCATCAGGTAGGACGGTTGCTCCACCAAGTGCAGGCCGGGGCCTGGCCGATGGGGGTCGAACACGCTGATCTCGACCCGCTGCTCTCCCCTGCCAGCCAGCGCACACAGCCGCTCCAGGACCGTCAGCCCGCGCGAGCCGCAGCCGACGATGCCAATCCGGATGGCAGGCGCTTGAGCCCGCCCTTCGGAAACCGAACGGTCAGTGAAGGATTTGCCGAGGCGCAGCGCTGAACTCAGTTCCATCTCAAGGTTTCTCCAAAGAACGAATCAATGGCCACAGCCCGTGACTCGGCCAGCGCGGTATCGACGATGAATTTGCTCAGCGCCAGATCCAGCACACCCAAGCCAAATGGCGAGAATATCGAGGGTTTGCTGGGGTCCAGTTCGACCTCCCCGCGGATCAGCCCGGCCAGCGTGCCGTTCATGAACCGGCGATTGCCGGTGAGCTGCTCCGTCAAATGCGGCGAGGTATTGGCCTTCATGCAGTGCTCGACGTCATCACACAGGTTGTTGGCGTTCAGCAGCAATGGCGGGGCAATGTCACGCAGGGAAATATTCAGCACCACCTGGCCTGCGCGGAACGCCATCGGCGGTTTCACATAGGGCTCACCTGCCGTGGTGGCGAAGATCACAAGTTCAGCCGCCAGGGCTTCAGCGAGCGAGCCGTTGCGGGCTGTGCATAAGTCGATCTGCTCGACGAAATTCGTCAGAGCGCTCGCCGATGCCGCGTCGAAGTCATGCACAACGGCCTGGCCGATGTCCCAGCCTTCGACGGCCAACATGCGCGCGATGTTGCGGGCAATCACGCCGGCACCGACAAATCCTACAGACGCAGCCTTGCGCGACTGACCGTTGAGCCAGTAAGCACCTGACACCGCCGAAGCAGCTGTTCTGACAGCGCTGATCTGCGCGCCCTCCAGGCAGGCGTAGGGGTGGCCGGTCTCGCGATCGTTGAGAATGACCACCGCCGATGCGCGGGGTTTCTTATGCTCGACGTTACCGGGAAAACTCGAAATCCATTTGATCCCGGCCACAGCGTCTTCGCCTTCCAGGGACGCCGGTAGCGCGATGATGCGATTGGCCGGCTGCTGTGGAAAACGCAAAAAGTAACTGTCCGGGTTGAGGGTCTGGCCGTCGTGGTGTTGCAGGTAGACCTGCTCGATGCGGGCGACCATGGTGTGCGCCTGGCGTTCGAGGATGTCCTTGATCACGGCGCCGGGGATGACATGAAAATCAGACATTGGCCACCTCGGCTTCGAAGGTGTGGACGTAGTTCTTGAGGTAACGGCTGATAGGCTGCGAGGAAAGCGCTGACAGCTCAGCGAGACCGAATTTCTGCATCACCCACTCGTCGTTGTAGATGGTTTCCAGATAGCGCTCACCAGCGTCTGGCGAAATCGCCACGACAACCGCGTCCTTCGGGATGCCCAGCGACGGCGCGGCAAGGCCTGCGACAACGGTGCCGGTGGAGCCTCCTGCCAGCACACCGTTTGACTTCGCCAGCCAGCGGCACATCGCGACCGTTGCGCGCTCGTCGACCACCTGCTGTTTATGCAGGTGATTGGCGCGAAAGATCGGCGGCATCTGGCTCGATCCAAGCCCCGGAATGTAGCGATTGCCCGGCGCCTGGCCGAAGGTCACTGAACCTGCGCTGTCCACCGCGATGATCTTGGTACGCGGAGAATGCTTGCGAAAGTACTGCACGCAGCCCATCAGCGTGCCCGTTGTGCCAGCGCCCACCACCAGATAGTCCAGGGCCGGAAAGGCGATGTGGATCGAGCGTGCGGTGGTCTGTTCGTGGGTTCGCGCGTTGGCCGGATTGCTGTACTGGTTGAGCCACAAGTAGCGGGGATCGCGGGCAACGGTGTCGCGAATATAACGGATGCGAGTACCCAAATAGCCGTCGTTGTCATCACGTTCGGTGACGATCACGATCTGTGCGCCAAAGGCTTCCATCATCTTGATGTTGTGCAGGTTGGTGTTCGGGTCAACCACGCAGCAGAACTTGTAGCCGCGCTCGGCGCAGATCATCGCCAGCGCCACACCGAGGTTGCCGGACGAAGACTCGATCAGCACGGTGTCCTTGTGGATAAGTCTGCGCTCGGCGTAGGAATCGATCAGGCCGATCGCGGTTTTCATCTTGATCGAGCCAGCCGGGTTGCAGGACTCAAGCTTCAGGTGCAGGTTTTCAAACCCCAGGCCCTTGAGCCGCACGAAATTCGAATCGCCGACGATATGAGAGATGAAGTTCATGGGCGTGCCTTGGCGCGTGCGGCCATGGAGCGCTTGGGGTGTGGCACCACCGCGGCCAGTTGCCGAGGCTGTGTGGCGAGCAGCGCATCAGTCAGTTGCTGGGCCCGCAGCGCGACCATCGAAAACGACTGCGCATCACTGATGCCGTGGGTTTTCTCCGAGGTGCCGTTGGCGAGAATCTGCACGCCTTCACTGTTCTGCAGGCCGACGCGGTAGTGCCGGTCCACCGACAGGCTGCCGTCGACATCGCGCAGCAACCAGGGTTGCAGCAGCGTCAGCAATGGCGGCACGGCCAGTTGTTCATAACCGGTGCCTAGCACGATGCCGTCGACGTAGAGCGTGGTTTCAAGCCCGGTGTTGCTGTCGCGTAGCACCACTGAATAGGCGTCGCCAACCTTTTCCACAGACACCACGTTGGACCACGTGTGGAGGTTCAGACGCTGATGCCCGCTGACCTCACCTTCGTACATGAAGGAGTACAACGCCTGACTTTCATCGGCGTCGATGCCTGCGTAGTTGGTCGATCGGATCGCGTCGAACACCTCGCTACGACGTGCGGGCTCCAACTGGTGGAAGTAGTCAACCTGCTCCGGCAGGAACGCCATGTTGGGGAATTGCCCCAACTGGCCGACGCGAAAGCCTACGCCCCGATGCACAGAATGCACCTGCGTGGTGGGCGCTGCGCCCAGCAGATGCGCCACCGCCTCGCCTGCGCTCTGCCCCGAGCCCAACACCAGCCAACGCTGGGCAATCGGCCCGCCGCCCAAATGAATGTTTTTCAGGTACTGAGAAGTGTGGAATACGCGCCCACCCAAATGCGCGCTGAACGCTTCAGGGATTCGTGGCAGGCTGCCGTGGGAAAGCACCAGCCGCTTGGTGCGATACGTCCCCTGTGCAGTGACAACATCGACCGCGCGCAGGATGCCTTTTTCCGCGACAGGCAGTACATCCAGCACGCCTTCGTCGTAGGACACATAGTCCTTCAACTGCGCCGCCACCCAACCGATGTAGTCAGACCATTCCACCCGGCTGGCAGGACGCCCCAACAGCCCGAACTTGTACAGGCGCCCCTTCTCCTTGAGGTACATGGCGAACGAGAAACGGCTGCGCGGATTACGCGGGGTCACCAGATCGCGGAATACGTGATGATTAATGTCAGTGCCTGCCAGCAAAAACGCACCGTGCCAGGTGGAGTCGCGGCCTTTCTCGAAGAAACGCACCCGCCCAAACGGCTTCTTGCCGTTGTCTTCCGCTTCGTCTTCCAGCGCACAGGCCAGTGCGATACCGGCGGGACCGAAGCCAACCGACACGACGTCCAGCTCCTGACGCACACCCTCGATTTCAAACTGATTCATGGTGGTTCTTCCTGAAAGGTTTAAAGACGTGGCGAGCCTGAGTGGCCCGATTCAACAGAGCAGCCGTCGTTCGTGGACGCGCTTGTCGGCGTAGACCCAAAGCGAAACCCGGGCATGATCGTTTTCCCCATTGCTGAAACTGATGGGGCCTGCGGGTGTGGAAAACTGATCGAAACGCAATGCATCCAGCAGGCCGCGGCCCTGACGAGCCGCCAGATCCACCAGCGAGAACGCGGCGAGCGTCTCGATGGCGTACACCGGCGCCTTCTCGCCATAGATACGCTGATAGGCCAGGTCCACCGATTGCGCCTCGGGCAAGTCGCTGGCCACTGGAAAACTCACGACGTACACAGTGCCAAGCTGTTCGGGGCCACTGACCAGCGCAGGCGATGCCGCGTCATCGGTAAAGAACAACGGCAATCCAGAGCCGGCGGCGCGGTTTTCCACAAGGAATTGCCGACTGGCCTTGAGGCGTCCGCAAAACACCAGCCCATCGGCTTGCGAGACATCAGTGACGATCTGCACTGTGGATAACTTGGCGGTGTCTTGAAGTTCGTGAAGTTGCCGCTGCCCGTGCAGGCTCGGATCGGCAAACAGCGCCAGCCTTCGCAGGCCCTGGCTTTCAGCGAATGCAAGCAAACGCTTGGCGATCAACCGATCCGACGCACATACCCGAAACGTGGTGCTGCCTTCCTCGGTCAACGCCGCGCAAGTCGAGGCCGGCAAAATCAGCGGAATACCCGCCTGTGCATAAGTTTCCACCACAGCCGCAGCGGACTCCGAGGCGAAGTGACCAATTACCGCGTCCACCCCCGCCTCGAGGAAGCGCTTGGCTGCCGCACGCCCGCCATCGGCACTGGCGCCATCGTCGAAATAGATGTGCTGAGCCCGACGAACATGGCTGAACAGATGGCTCGACAGGTAAACGCCGCGCAGAAAGCTTCGCGCGTGGAGCGTGGTGCCGACGTCCAGCGCCGCGCAGATTCCCAAGCGCATCATGACAAGGCCACCTCAGTAAACCGCGAGGGGCAGAACGCCTGCATGATCGAACGGTGGCTGGCGTCCATCTGCACGCCAGTCATCAGCCCGCCAAGCTCGTAGGCCAGCAGTTCGGCGACGCTGGGCGCCATTTTGAAACCGATCCCGCAGAAGCCGGTCGCAAGGTAAATATGGCTCTGGCCACCTGTGCGCCCGATCAGTGGCCGGCCGTCGTCGGTGTAGGCGTCCCAGGCGACTTGCGTTACGACGGGCAGGCTGTGGTGCTGGTCGTAACCGAGTCTGGCGACTCGCTCCGCGACATCCTGTTCGTTGTCCAGCGCATTCAAGTCCAGTTGATCCGCGTGCTCGGCCTGCTGACGACGCTGCCCGCCGACTTGCATCAGCGTGTTTCCGAGCGGCAATAGATAGGTGTTCAGATGATGCGCAATGATCGGCATGCTCGGCGCCTGATCACAGCTCAATCGGGTGTAGGGAATGGTTCGCGCATGCACCGCGCCATAGGGCCGAAGCAAAGGGCCGCTGGCGCCACAAGCGTCGACCACCCAAGTGGCTTCCAGGCACAGCTTGCCAGCATGAACCTGCACCTTGCCGTCACGTTCCACACAGCTGTCCACCGCCAGATGATCGAGGAATACCGCTTTTTCGCGCACATAACGGCACAGGTTCGAGACTGTGACGCGGGCATCGACGATCCCGCCGTTGCGCTCGATCAGCAGGCATTCCTTTGGGCAAAACGTTGCGAAACGGCCGTTATCCAAGGGGCTGACGGAGGCATGCAACTCGATGTTCTGCGTGCCCTCGCTGCCGACTGCGTCGAGGTATTGGCCGCAGATCTCGGAGCTGGCGATGTAGGCGACGCCGGTGCGCTTGAGCGCCTGTTCGAACAGCGCATGAACGATGCCGGTGCTGCCATGGTGCGCGCCGCGGCTGGTGAGCGGGCGCAGGGCCGGGTCCAGTTCGAGCCCGCGCATAATGCCGCCGGTGTCGCGGGTCGCGCCCTGACCGCCGCCGATGCCCTTTTCCACCAGGGCAACGTCCAGGCCGCTCTCAACCAGCGCAGCAGCAATCGACGCGCCCATGACGCCGGCGCCGATCACGATCACATCGAATGACGTTTTCATCAGCGCGCCTCCCTGATCAGATCTCGTACTCAACGGCGCTGACGTACACCAGTTGCTGAAACACCTCGTTCTCGGTGAGACGGCAATAGCGCAGGATCTGCCTGGCAAGGTCCGGGAACACCGGCGCGCCAATGGCACCGATCAGCGCCATGTACGGCAAGATGCGTTTGCCCAGCAATTGACGGTCACGGGCGGCGTTAATGATGTCGGAGAGCAGTACCGCGAGGCCCTTCATGGTGAAGTGATCCACCGAGGTCACTTCGAACCAGCGTGCGACAAGGATCTTGATCGCGGCCGCATCGGCTGAAGTGACTTTCAGGCTATCGCCGTCCACACGTTCGCGCTCGGCTTGCGCCGCGAGTTTGACCAGCACCTCCTTGAAGGTCTGCTCGCGCCAGGCAGTAAACTTATCCACATCAAAATCGTCGGTGTCCTGCTCGGGAGCGATCAGCGCCAGGTAGAACCGCGCGCTGTCGGTGCAGGCGTTGGCCACCAGATCCCGCGCCCAGATCGCGTAATTGCGGCTGGTGGACAGGTTCTTGCCGTTCAAGGTCAGGAACTGGTTGGTGTAGAAAGTCTGGCGCATACGGTAGCCGTGCAGGGTCTGCAGCAACGCCGGGTAGACCATCATGTGGCTGAAAGCGCAGTCGTAACCGAGGAAATGCACCAGTCGGCCCTTGCCCGAACGGCAGTACTCGTCGTATTCCCACGGCGCGTGTTTTTGCTCGTTTAGGTATTCGCGGAATGCACCCAGGTAGCCCGACAGGCCCATGAACCAGGTGTGGATTCGCCGACTGCCGTCGGGCTTAAGGTCCAGCCCGCCGTCGTGAGGACGCGAGATGGCCCAATCGATGGGGCCGATCTCGAATTCTTCATTGAGAAAACGACGAATGAAAGGCCGCAGCGGCGTGTGCTCGAAGCTGCTTTTCAGGTGATTGCGAAAGTTGGACAGCGCCAGAAATTCGCGCTCTACAGGCTTCCAGATCATCTGCCCGGAGCAGAGCTTGCAGCGAAAATCGCTCATCTTCGAGGCATTGGGCGTGTGTGCACATTCTTCGCACTGGCTGGCGTCGGAATCCGAACCGCAATGATCGCAATTGCCCCGGCCAAAGGCTTCGTAGCCCCATTTGTCGCAATGTTCGCAGTAGGGTTCCTGGCTGACTTTCTTGTAAATGGCTCCCGCCTTCACAGCGGCTTCGTAGGTTTCCTCGACGGCCTTCTTGAAGTAGCTGTTGCGGTAAGGGCGCATCCAGAAGTCGACTTCGATCCCCATCTTTTTCAGGGTGTCGTTGATCTTGTCGGTGTTCTCCAGCGCCAGCTCCTGCGGCGCGCGATCCAGCTCGATACCGCGACGCAGCATGTACGACTGGTAGTCGTCGGAGTACGAAACCAGTGTGCAGTCATGGCCGCGCTGGCGTTGCGCGCGGGTGAAGATGTCGGCGGCCAGAAACGGGCCTGCCATATGACCGATGTGCAGATCGCCATTTGGCGTAGGCGGGGTAATGGTGACCAGAAGCTTGCCCATTACGAAGCCCTCTGATCGGAGACATCGTGAATCGTCGCCTTTTGCAGCGCGAATTCGTTCAGTGCGACGGCTTGCTTTGCGTCTTCATCCAGGAAGCGATTGGCCGAGTCGCGATCCCACCACACCACGTAGAAGTGAAAGTCCTCATCGGTGTCGTTGAGCACGTAATGGTCGGTGTGCTTGGGAATGGCAGCGATATCGCCCATGGTGAACGGGTACGTCTGATCCCCAACGACCAGCTTGGCGGTGCCTTTGATGCCGATGAAGAACTCCTGATCGATCTGCGTGTGCGACAGCGATTTGGTCCCCGGCCGCACTACGCACCAGCCCCCGCCAATCGGGGTGGGATAGCCGTCCCACGGCAACAGTCGGGAACCGTCGAGATCGTATTCATGAACCAGTTTGTCCCACGCCATGGGCCGGAATATTTGAAAGTCTGTCATGAAGTTATCCTTCAGCGCGGAGCATCCCTGCTCGTTGTTTATCGGCGCCAGCCTGTGCGGAACGACGCCGTTGAGTTGAGGGATAAACTGAAGAAAATCACGGGAGGGATCAAACAAGAAATACGCAATCAGCGGTTAAGTTTGACTTAACTCAACTTCGCTTAATCATGAAAGTTATCAGTCGTTTAAGCGGGTTTTCGCGGTTGTGTGTTGTATGAATCAACACTGAAGCAGGACTTAATTGTCGCGATAAACTTCGATGAAACGTTGCAGACAGGCAATACCCTGTGGGAGCGAATTCATTCGCGAGACTTGGGTTCAGGCGACACATCGCTGTCGTCTGTACGGACGTCTCGCGAATGAATTCGCTCCCACAGAGTTGGCAGAGGCTCACAGCGGTATTGATCCAGAGGCCCCCACCGCCGGCAAGCCGGACTGCTACAGAAGGCTAAACGCTTCAACGCGTGGTAAATTCCCGCTGGCTGGCAATCGCTTGGGACACCAGCCAGTCACGAAATTGTCGGCTGGATTTGGGCAGGATAGCGGTCTCGTCATAGACCAGGTAATACGCGATCGGCGTATCAATGGTGGCGCGAAACGGCACGACCAGACGCCCCGAGGCCAGCTCTTCGCGGATCAGCGAGCGGCGCACCAAAGCGATGCCCATGCCCGCCAGAGCGGCTTCGATCACGCCGTTGGAATCCACGAACACAGAGCCCCGATGCACGGCGGCCTCGGCGTCTTCGATACCTACGGCCCTGAGCCACAACGCCCAGTCTTCACGGTGTTCGTCGTGCAAGAGGTTGTAATTTTTCAGGTCGATGGGCGATGACAGAAAGCGCGATTCGGGGAGCAAACTCGGCGCACAAACTGGCTGCAGGCGGTCGTTGATCAGCATTTCCACTTCCAGCCCCGGATAGCGCCCCAAGCCGTGGCGCACTGCAAAGTCGACACCGTCGCCCAGCAGATCCACCAGCCGGTTGGTGGTGCTGATCAGGACTTCGATGCCTGGGCACAGGGCTTGAAAATCAGGCAGGCGGGGCAACAGCCACTGCATGGCAAAACCGCTGGTGCAGCTGACAGTGATGGTGTTGGGGCCGTTGTCGCTCATCAGACGCTGGGTCGCGTCAGAGATCTGCCCCAGTGCAGGGCGAATGGCGCGCAGGTAAATCTTGCCCTCGGGCGTGAGTTCCAGACGCTTGGTGTTGCGTATGAACAGGGTGACGCCAACCGCTTTTTCCAGCTTGGCGATCTGCTGGCTGATCGCCGCTGGCGTGACGAAAAGCTCGCCCGCCGCACTCTTCATGCTGGCGTGACGCCCCGTCGCTTCAAAGCACAGCAAGGCGTACAGGGGCGGGAATTTCATGCCAATCCTTGAGTTAAGAAAATCTAATGTGCGTTAGAAAAGCTCGCTTGAGCCCGGTGACAGACACTGCTGAAATCATCACACCCCGGCTCGACAACCGTCAATCACCCTGTTTCGAGCCGTTTTTTGAACGCATTGAATTCAGGAAGGAAGTGTCATGCGGCCATCTGACTATGTTCGGTTACTGCTTCTCGCGGCAATCTGGGGAGCCAGTTTTCTGTTCATGCGCGTGGCTGCTCCGGTATTGGGCGCGTTACCCACAGCCTTCTTTCGCGTATTGCTCGGCGCGGTCGGCTTGTTGGTCATTCTGGCCATTCTCAAAACCCGACACGACTTCAGCGGCAAGTTCAAAGCCACGCTGGTCTTGGGCGTGATCAACTCCGGTATTCCCTTCTTGATGTACAGCATGGCGGCCTTGTTATTGCCCGCCGGTTATTCCGCGATACTCAACGCAACTACGCCACTCATGGGCGTGTTGATCGGCTCCATGTTTTTTAACGACACCCTGACGACGAAGAAAGCCGCGGGGGTCGTGGTCGGCCTCCTGGGAATCACTTTACTGACGACAACGGGACCTGTGACCTTCACCAGCACGGTCGTCATGGGGGCGTTGGCCTGTCTGGTTGCTACCAGTTGCTACGGGGCCGCCGGGTTCCTGACCCGCCAATGGATTGCTGATCAGGGCGGACTGGATGCCAAACTGGTCGCGTTCGGCAGCCAGATCGGCGCCACGCTGTTTCTTGCGCCGTTCTTCGGGATCTCGGCAGCGGTCAACCCGCCGGCCACCTGGGGCGACTCCACGGTCTGGCTGTCCCTTGCCGCCGTCGGTTTCGTGTGCACGGCCTGCGCCTACATCCTGTATTTCCGTCTGATCGCCGACATCGGCCCGGTCCGCTCGCTGACCGTGACATTCCTGATCCCGCCGTTCGGCGTGCTTTGGGGCGTGCTGTTTCTGGACGAGCACTTGTCGGCTGGCCACCTGTACGGCGGCGGGCTGATCTGCCTCGCAGTGTGGTTCGTGCTCAGCAAGAGCAAACCCAAGCCGGTGCCGCAAGCGCAGGACACCCCCGCCACCACCTGATTCACGCATCATTTAGAAGTTATCCACAGCATGACTGAGGGTCTGGCGCCTTCCCCAATGGCGCCAGACAGGGCCCGGCTGCGCCTGATGTTTGCTTGAAAGCATCACTGCGATGGGACATGAACAGGCTTTTGGAAGTATTGATATGGCAATGCGAACCGAACCATCGACCCGTCAGCCAATTGGCTGTTTCATTCAGGCGGAGTCCATACGATGAGCAGAGCGATCCCGTTGATTGCCCTGCGCACCTTCGTCGAGGTGTGCAAGGTCGGCAGTATGAAACGTGCCGCAGACCATCTGTGCGTGTCCCCGGCGGCGATCAGCCAGCAGATCAAAGGCCTGGAAGACCAGATCGGTAAGCGCCTGTTCGAGCGCGACGCCAAAGGCATTCAGCTCACCGCCAGCGGCCGCAGCCTGTTCGACGAACTCTCCAACACCTTCGATGTGATCGAAAAAGCCTGGACAGGCGCTGCACTCAAGCAACCCCGGCAGACGCGCCTGGTCATCAGCACCACTTCCACCATCGCAAGCTCCTGGCTTATTCCTGCACTCGGCGACTTCAAGGAACGCTGCCCCACGATCGAGATTTCGATCCAGATCTGCAACGGGCTCTCTGACCTGAAACATGGCCATGTGGATATCTCTATCCAGCGGGAAATGGCCACCAGCCCGGACAACCACGCCACGCGCTTGTGGTCGTCTTACTTGATCCCGGTCTGCAGTCCGAACCTGCTCAACAAACAGCGCCGCATCGAAAGTCCACAGGACTGCCTGACTTATCCACTGCTGCAGGACACCGAACGCAATTACTGGAAGGTGTGGATGAACGCTTTTGGCATGGGCAATCGCAAAATGATTCAAGGCTCCAGTTATGGCGACGAGTCCCTGTTGATAAGTGCAGCGTGCGCAGGCCAGGGCATCGCGCTGGTCAACAGCGTCTTCGCCTGCGAAGCCCTGCGCTCCAAGCGTCTGGTGCAGGTGACCAACGCCACCGCCGAGCTGAAATTCGATTACTTCGTTTATTGCGCCAAGGAGCGGCGCGAGGAATGGGCGGTTGTCGAGTTCATGAAGTGGGCGGTGCAGCAGGCCGGTAAAACCGCAAAGGGCCACATGCGGGAAATCGACGGTGCCAGCAAGGTCGCGTGAGCGTCGCGAGAACGCCTTTCAGACGCTGAATTCACTGTTCGACGAGATGATCGTAGCGATGCTGAATGCGTTCCAGCTCGCCCGAACTGCGCAGTTTTTCCAACGCATCCGCCCAAGCCGCCACCACCTTGTCCTCGGAATCAGGGCTGAAGGCAATGTACAGCGACGCGCGATACAGCTCGACGGGAATCCTGCGCAATGTGCCGGGCGGAATATTCAATTGACGGCTGTAATACGCGACCCCTGCGGGTGTATCCCCGACGATGATGTCCGTGCGCCCCGCCAACAGCATGCGGTAGAGCTGTTCGCTCCCCGTCGCACTCTTGTCCAAATTGGTGAAGCCTTGCGCCTGCAACGTATCGGGAATGAGCCCGGCGATTCGCGTGGTGATCTGCGGCGCGCCCATCAACTGCGCCCTTGAGTTCACCGGTTCCTCACTGGACAGCTGATACGGGTAAATCGTCTCCTCCGCGATCGGCCCGACCCACTTGTACAACGACTCGCGATCCGGCGTGCGGAACATCGAAAACAGAATGGTTTTGGGCCGACTCTTCAGCACCTTGGAACTGCGCATGCTGGGCAGAACCACGAACTCGAAGTGATCTCCCGTCAACGCCATGATCGCGCGCACAACCTCGGTGGTCATGCCGGTAAGCTGATTGTTTTCGGTGTAGTTATAGGGCGCCCATTGCTCCGTGACGATCTGATAAGGCTCAGCAGAAGCGGGAGGGCCAAGCAGAAAACAGAGCAATGCCAAGGTAAATGCCGAACGTCTCAAATGTTCTGCCTTCTGAGCTTGCCGGGGAGTGACCAATGAATGATTTGCGAATCATCCGCTCCCTTCACCATAGCTGAGATGAGGGGATTTGGAGAGGAGTTGGCGCTTGGAATCGACGGTCCGGGCGGACCGTCGATTGGGGAGGAGAAGGGTGCTGAATTTTGAGAATTAAAACTGTCGCAGAAGGCCCTCGTTTTTCGGGGCGTCCAGCTCGATCGCGAAATATCGCAAAATTGGCGCAACCTCCCAATCGGCACTGAATTCTTGTTTCGGCTCTGCCCAGCACTGTGACTGCAACCGGACTGCTTAGCCAAATCCATAGGCATAAACCTACACAGAGCCATTATCCAAATTGCGCCCAGGACCACGCTTGCCGGGTGCAGTGATCAACATCAGGAGTTGCCGCTGGCCTGTACATTCCCTTCCGGACCCTTCCCGATGAAGGATCGGCAGGCGAGCGCTCAACTGCCAGCGCTTGCTTTAGCTAATTCTATTGTCCACTCAGATCGCTTCCCTCTTCCCTCTTCCCTCTTCCCTCTTCCCTCTTCGAGAGGCGGAGGCGCAAGCGGCTCCCCACTCCGGATTGGGTCTTTGATGCTTGACAGATCCTGGCAGTCCGCCTAGTTTTGGCGCACTTGCATACGTATGCGGAACGTATCATTCTGATCACGGGCGGCCCGCCCCGCACTGCGGTTACACGCTAATCCAATAACTATAAAAGCTAGGAGAACCTATGCAATCCCCATCACTCACAGCGGATCCAGCAGTGCCGGTTGCCGAGGAAGAACGGCGGTTGCTACGCAAGGTTGCGTGGCGCCTTGTGCCGCTGATCATGATCTGCTTCGTCGTCGCCTACTTCGATCGTGTGAACATCAGTTTCGCCAAGCTGCAGATGCAGTCCGAACTGGGGTTCAGTGACGCCGCGTATGGTCTGGGCGCCAGCATGTTCTTTGTCGGCTACCTGCTGTTCGAGATCCCGAGCAACCTGATTCTGGTGCGTGTCGGCGCACGTCGATGGATAGCGCGGATCATGATCACCTGGGGCATGGCGTCGTCTGCGATGATGCTCGTGCACACCGAAACCATGTTCTACGTGCTCCGGTTTTCACTGGGTGTGCTGGAAGCGGGCTTCGTGCCGGGGGTCATCTACTTCTTCATGCAGTGGTTCCCCGCCAGGCAACGCGGCCGAATCAACTCGTTCTTCTTCGGCGCAAGCGCGTTGTCAGGGATTCTCGGTGGCCCGCTTGCCGGTGGCATCATGAAGTACCTGGCCGGGGTGCATGGGCTGTCCGGCTGGCAGTGGCTGTTTTTGCTTGAGGGCCTGCCATCGATCATTCTCGGATTTGTCGTTCTGTTCGTGCTCAACGACCGGATTGAAGACGCCAAATGGCTCAGCGCACCCGAAAAAACCATGCTCTCCAACGCGCTGAATCGTGAACACAAGGTACATACCTCGCACTCCTTCGGCGCGGCCTTGCGCCAACCCGTCACCTACATGCTGTCGTTGATCTACCTGGGGCTGTGCGCGGGCATCTACGGGATCTTTTTCTGGATGCCGCAACTGGTCAGGACCGCCGGGAGTGCAGATCCATTCGAGATCGGCCTGATCACCATGCTGCCCTACTGCGCTGCCATCATCGGCATCGTCCTGATCGGTAGAAGTTCGGACCGCACAGGTGAGCGACGCTGGCATCTGGTGGGTTGCGTGCTCGCAGGTCTGGTGGGTTATGTGTTGTGCGCGACCTTCGGCGACAGCACGATTCTGTTGCTGATCGGCCTGAGCATCGCGACCACCGGTCTCATCTCGTCATTCGCCCTTTTCTGGGTTTACCCACCGCGCGTACTGACGGGTGTCGCCGCAGCCGGTGGCATCGCGCTCATCAATTCCATCGGGCAGTTTGGCGGTGTATTTGCGCCCTATATGGTTGGCCGGGTCAAAGACCTGACCGGCAGCGCGTCGATGGGCCTGTATGCAATCGCAGCGGTGTGCGGCGTGGCTGCCTTGCTCATTGCATGGGGCTTGCCACGCGCCATTCACTTCATTGAATCCAAGGAGATCACAGATGCGTCCCAACAACGTACTTGAATGCTGGGCACGCGGTCGAGCCGCAGTATCGGGCTGGCTGGCGATCGGCAACACCTACAGCGCGGAAATCGTGGGATGGAGCGGCGTGGATTGCGTGACGGTCGACCTGCAACATGGCATGACCGACATTCAACAGATGATTGGCATGCTGCAGGCCATCTCCGCCACCCCGGCCACGCCCTTCGTCAGGGTGCCGTCGTGCGATCCGGCAATCATGATGAAGGCACTCGACGCGGGTGCCTATGGACTGATTTGCCCGATGGTCGACAATGCCCGGCAGGCGCAGGAATTCGTTGACGCGACGCACTACCCGCCCACGGGTTCTCGAAGCTTTGGCCCGACCCGCGGCTTGCTCTACGGCGGTGCGGATTATTTCAAGCACGCCGATCAGACGATCGTGCGCCTGGCCATGATCGAAACGCTGCCCGGGCTGGAGGCGGTGGAGGAAATTCTCGCCGTCGAGGGCATTCAGGGCATTTTCATTGGTCCTGCGGACCTTGGGCTGGCGCTGGGCAAGGGACCGGTTGGCGACCCCATGGACCCTGATGTACTGGCAGCAATCGAGCGATGCCGGCAGGTTGCAGCCAAGGCTGGAAAGCACATCGGGATCTTCTGCACATCAGGTGCGGTCGCTGCGCGTTACGCGGCTCAGGGTTTCGACTTTGTCGTACCGAATCACGACGCCAACCTGCTCAAGGCAGTACTGGCATCAGAGGTGCAGGCAGCCCGAGGCTGATCCTGGAAAGCAGCAGTTCGAAGCTGGCCCGTCGTCCCCGGCACTGGTGGTAGTGCCGGGGACAACGGGCCGTAATCGCAATACCCAACGCTCGCGGGTCTGCTTGTCTTCCAGAGGAGGATTTTAGCGCGGGGGCTGGTCATTCCTTTGACCAGACACCTTGTGAGGCAGCAGATATTCGATGATCAGATACGATCACTCATTCCACGATGCCGGCGTACGGCATTTCTTTATGGCCATAGCGGCGCACTCGAATATCGGCCTGCTCTCCATGTCCGGAAAAACCTTCCAGTGCGCACAGACGAGAGCAGTACGAGCCCACCAGCGCTGAAGCCTCATCCGTTGTCACCTTCTGGTAGGTGCACGCCTTCAAGAACTTGCCGACCCACAACCCACCGGTGTAACGCGAAGCCTTTTTGGTAGGCAAGGTATGGTTGGTGCCAATCACCTTGTCTCCGAAGGAGACGTTGGTGCGCGGACCGAGGAATAACGCGCCGTAGTTGCGCATGTTCGCCAGGAACCAGTCAGGATTACGGGTCATCACTTGCACATGCTCAAAGGCCAGGGAGTTGGCAATCTCGAGCATCTCTTGATCGCTGTCCGCAACGATGACCTCACCAAACTTTCCCAGGCTTTACGTGCAACAGGCGCGGTCGGCAGGATCGTCAGCAGGCGCTCGATCTGCGCCATCGTGTCCAGGGCCAGCGCCTCGGAGGTGGTCAGCAGAATCGCGAAAGACTTCCGGCTAGTCTGGATAGGGGTATGTGGGTACGATAATGCGATTCTTTCCAGGCAGGATCCGACATTCATGGCTGAATCAATTCGCCGCCCCGTCACAGCTCACGATGTCGCAAAGCTGGCTGGCGTGTCTCAGTCAGCGGTATCGCGCACCTACACCAAGGGCGCGAGCGTGGGCCAGAAGACCCGAGAAAAGGTCGAAGCGGCATCAGCCGCGCTCGGATACCGACCGAACCTGGTCGCACGCTCGCTCATCACCCGCCGCTCGAATCTCATCGGTGTCGTCGTTCCCAGTCTGGAGAATCCGTTCTACTCCGAAGTACTCGAGGCCCTGTCCAAGGCGTTCGACGGATCGGGTTACCGGGTGCTGTTGTTCTCCACCGCTGCCAGCGCAGACTCCGATCCCATACTCGAAGAAGTTCTGCGCCACCGGGTGGACGCACTCATTCTGGTGTCGTCGAGTCTTTCTTCGCGCTTCGCCGAAGAATGCGTACAAATCGGGCTGCCGGTGGTTCTGCTCAATCGCAAGAATGACAGTCAGGCGGTTTCAAGTGTGACCAGTGACAACGCCGAAGGCGGCGCGGTCATTGCCGACTTCCTCGTTGCTTCGGGTCACCAGACGCTGGCATTCATCGCAGGCACCCCCTGCTCGTCAACGAGCAGAGACCGCGAACTGAGTTTCACTAGCCGACTTGAAGAGCACGGCCATGGGACGTTTCTGCGTGAGGTGGGTGGCTACACGTTTGAGGGAGCAATGGCGGCAACCCGGCGACTCATGGCGCGCGCAGAGCGCCCAGACGGCATCTTCTGCGCCAATGACCTGATGGCCATTGCGGCCATGAACGTGATCACCCATGAGTGCCAGTTGACCCTGGGCCACGATGTATCTGTGATTGGCTTCGACAACATCGCGATGGCAGCCTGGCCTTCAGTGTCGTTGACCACTTATCGTCAGCCCATTGACCGCTTCGTACAGGACGCGGTGGACATCATCGAGGCACAGTTGAACAACCACGACACCCCTGCCATTCAAAAAGTGATCGCCGGAAACCTGATCGTTCGCCAGAGCGCCAGATTGCCGAAGGCCGGTTTTGCTGAGGCGAATGGCGAACGAATCTGGCGCGCTGGCAGCTGAACCCGTGCAAGATCGGGCTCGCGGTCTGCCGCGAACCGGATCGTTATCACTCTCCCCTACTACTGAGCCGTCCAGCCGCCATCGATCTTCAGTGACGTCCCGGTAACCATCCGCGCAGCAGGCCCTGCCAGGTAAAGGGCCGCGCCGACGATGTCCTCCATCCGCGCCATGCGCCCCATCGGAATCTTCTCGACCAGGCTTTCGATCTGCCCCGGCGCACTGGCGATCTTGCGGATCAGCGGCGTATCCACGAAGGTCGGGCAGATCGTGTTCACCCTGATGTTGCGGTCGGCAAACTCAACCGCCATCGCTTTCGTCAGCCCCTCGATGGCGTGCTTGGTCATGCAATAGGCCGTGCGGTTGGGCGCACCGACATGGCCCATCTGCGAAGACACATTGATGATCGAGCCACCTTCTTCACCGTTGTGCTTGAGCATTTTCCTCACTGCAGCCTGGGCGACGACGTAGCACGCCCGGACGTTCAGATCGAGCATCTCGTCAAGATGCTCATCGCGCATCTCCAACATCGGCTGCGGGTAATTCGTGCCGGCGTTGTTGACTAGGATATCCAGCTTGGGCAGTTCGTCGATGAGCGCCCTTACATAGGCGCCATCGGTGACGTCGCAGACCAGGATTCTGGCCACTCCCCCACTCGCCTGAATCGTGCGGGCAACTTCTGTCAGCCTGGACTCTGTCCTGCCAAGCAGGAGAACCTCAGCTCCGGCGGCCGCCAATGTCAGCGCGATGCCTGCCCCAATTCCGCCTCCCGCTCCAGTAATCAGAGCCGTTTTTCCTTCCAGACGAAAGGATGGCACTACAAAGGACCTGCTCGACTCGACCATGGCAACCTCAATTTTGCATTCGTATGCACAAAAGCATATCGCTATTGGTGCCTAGTTGAAAGATCATGATAAGAATTGACGACGCCCATGTCGTATTCATAGAAATTGACACGGGTGGGATTAATTTTTGGCGAGTAACAACTTAGGGGGTGAATTCAACCGATCGACGCATCTAGTGTATTGATTGCCTCGCCCCAACTCGCACCACGCGGCAAACTCGATTGGCACCAGAGCCTTGGGAATCAAGGCACCCTTATGTTGAATAACGACCTAAGCCAACTCATGCCCAACGATGCGGCTGTCGACGGGGGCTCGCCATGCAGACGATCGGCCAAGTACCCGGCGCTGAAAGCGTCCCCGCAACTGTAGTATCCAACACGGCCGGCAACTGCTGTGCAGGCACTTCGAAGTGTCCCGATGAACTCGCGATCAGACAGGCTTGAGCGCCGCGCTTGATCACCACCTCACCCACGCCGAAATGCGCGTAGACGCCAAACAATGCTTCAGGCGTTGCATCAGCGAACAGCCCGCTGACGCCCTAGCGTTCAATGCCGGAGTGTTCGGCATGCAGCGCACGACAGGCCGGGCGCCCAGCCATCCGGCCAGGCTGGCGCAGTTGATGCCGGCCGCAGTCGACACCACCAATTGCTGAGGCAGAAGGTGTGGTCGCAGGGCTTCGCAGACCAACCTGATCACTTGGGGCTTGACCGTCAGTACCACCACGTCGGCACCTTCGATAGCGTCGGCGTTGTCGGCAAAGGTGTAGATGCCGTAATCGGCACGGATCTGCGCGCGTTTTTCCGACCTGGGGCAACTGGCGCTATTGCTCATGGGGGTTCTCGTCAACGCAACTGATTGAACACGCGCTCGATGCGGATCAGGCCCCACTCAAGTTCGTCGAGGGTGATGCAAAGCGGTGGCGCCACGCGCAAGACGTTCTCGTGCGTCTCACGGGTCAGTACGCCTTCGCGCAGCAGTGCCTCGCAATAAGGTTTCGCCAGCCGATTCAACTCGATTCCGACCCACAAACCGCAACCACGCACCTCTTGAATCGCCGGATCGTTAAAACCTTGCAGACGTTTTTTCAAGTGTTCACCCAGGCGCGCACTGTTTTCAATCAGGCACTCTTCGTCCAACACCTTCAAGGCCTCAAGCCCAATGGCCGCCGCCAGCGGATTGCCGCCGAACGTCGAGCCATGACTGCCGGGTTCAAATTGATCGAGAATCTCCCGACCGGCGACAAACGCCGACACCGGCATAATTCCGCCACCCAAGGCCTTGCCGAGAATCAACGCATCGGGACGGATCTCTTCGTGTTCGAAGGCGAACCATTTACCAGTGCGCCCGAGGCCGGACTGAATTTCGTCGAGGATCAGCAGCGTATTGGTTTCATCACACAGCTTGCGCAAATCGCGCAAGAAACCCGTCGGCGGCACACGAATGCCTGCCTCACCCTGAATAGGTTCGATCAGCACGGCACAGGTCCGTTCGGTGATTGCATCGCGAAAACTGGCGATGTCGCCAAAGCGCGCTTGTTTAAAGCCGTCACAAAACGGACCGAAGTCGGCTTTGTACGAAGGCTCGGACGAGAAGCCGACGATGGTCGATGTACGGCCATGGAAGTTGTTGTCCGCGACCACGATTTCCGCACGATTAGCCTCGATACCTTTGACCCGGTAACCCCAGCGGCGCGCTGCCTTAATCGCGGTTTCGACGGCCTCGGCGCCGCTGTTCATTGGCAATGCGCCACTGAATCCGGTGACCCGCGACAGCTCTTCTAGAAAGGCGCCCAGTGGCTGGCTGTAGAAGGCCCGAGACACCACGCCGATCTTGTCGATCTGAGCCACCGCCGCCTGACGGATACGCGGATGCACGTGACCGTGACTGACCGCCGAATACGCCGACATCATGTCCAAGTAGCGCAGGTCATTTTCGTCGGTTGCCCAAACACCTTCACCTTGAACCAGCACCACCGGCAGCGGTGAATAGTTGTGAGCGCAGAAGCGGTTTTCCAGCTCGATCGTATCTACAGAGTTCATCGTTGACTTCCTGAAACATTGAATGCGTGTGCGGTGCCTTTAGGCACCCAAAAGCATGCCGGTGCGAATCGGCACCGGACCGGAAACCCGCCCCAGCGGATCACCCGGCTTCACATAGCGAATCTCGCGGCGCATGTAGAGCACGCCGGTGTTGTGGCTGCTGAGGGTGGTCGTTTCGCCGCTCGAAGGGTCGACGATGTCGAACAGCGCCTGGCCGGCCTGAACCTGGCTGCCGACCGGAACTCGATGCACGAGAATGCCAGCCGTGCGGGCGTAGAATTGTTCGCTGCCGGACAACGGCGTGGCTGGATTGAGCAACGGCGGCAGGGGCGACGGCGTACCTTCGATGGCGCCGCGATGGATCAGGTACTCAATGATCGCGGCAGCGTCCCGCTCGGCCAGTTCATAGGAGACGTCACGCTGCCCACGGTGTTCCACCGTCACGGCGATCGTGCCATTGGGAACGGGGAATGCTTTACCGAAGCGCGCTTGCAGGCTCGTCCAAAGCAGGCACAGCGCTTCATCGAAGGAGTAACCCTGTGAGTCATTGGCCAACAGCGAAACCTGCGCGCCCAGGTAACGCGACAACGGCTCCACTTCGTTCCAGATCTCTTCGCCGGTGTACAGGTGCACGGCCGCTTCACGGGAGCAATGCAAATCAAGCACCACATCGGCGTCGTGGGCCAGCAACATCAATGTGCGTTGCAACGATGTGTATTCATCGACAGGGGCCCAGGCGGTCAGACACTCGCGCCAAGCTGCGCGAATCACTTCGAGGTTGCGGTTGGAGTCCTGCCCCAAGAGGCCTTCGACTTTCTGCGCGATCTCTTGATGATGAACCGGGAAATGGCGGTTGTAGTTTCGCCCACTGCTTAACTCGAAACGTCCGCTCAGCGCGCCCATGACGTACTGGCTCAGCCCAGGCGGATTGGCCACGGCTACCAGAACGATTTCATCCTTCAGCCGGTTGGCTTTTTCCAGCGCAACTAGGCAGCGGCGCAGTACCGTCGCCACCAACATAGCGGGTATTTCATCAGCGTGCAGCGCGGCTTGGATGTAAATCTTGCGGCCCTGTCCGGTCGGTCCGTAATGCTCGCTGTCGATATGCCTGCTGCTGCCGTGTGTCGCCTTAAGCAGGGGATGTTCGCGATGTTCCATAAGGTAAAACTCTCGAGTTCAAAAGTAGGACGGCCACTGGGTCAATCATAAATAGAGGCTCTAAATCGCCGTAAGGGCGGTCTCGGCTATCCCGATCGGTCAAATCGATCAGGCGGAAAAAGGTTCATCACCACTGGCGACACTGCTGTCAGCCAGCGGCAAAAACACTGATAAAGGCGGCATCGGCTGCGGCTACCAAAGAGCCAAGGTGTAGCCGAGAATGAGGCGGTTTTCGTTGGTGTCGTTGTAGTAATTCCCGTTGTTCTGCGCGTTGCGCCAGCGCACCGACACACCTTTCAGCGGCCCGCTCTGCACGGCGTAGGAGATGTCAAGATTGCGTTCCCACTCACGTCCCTCGCTAGCGAAGCCGATGATTTCGGCCTGGTCGCCTTTGGCGTAGCGCGTAGAGAACAGCAGACCAGGCACACCGAGTGCGGCGAAGTCGTAGTCATAGCGCGCATGCCAGGCACGCTCATTGGTTTGCGAGAAGTTGCCCAGCTGGTACTCAGTGAAGAGATACGTGACCGCGCCGTCGACATAGGTAAATGGCGTGCTGCCCATCTGTTTCTGGTAACCGCCTCCGATGCTGTGCCCGTTCCAGTTCCATGTCAGGCGGGTGCTCAGGGCACGGTTGTCGACCTTGCCGGCCAGACCGGAGCCATCCTTGTCGGCATCGAAGTAACGTATGTCTGTTTTCACCGTCCCGGCACCGAAAGCGAAGCTGTTTTTCAGGCCGACATACTTTTGCTCATAAAGGTTTTCGAGTTGAGCATAGTGGTAGCTCACGACGGTGTTCGGGGTGAGCTTGTAGTCACCGCCTGCGTAGCGAAACTGGTCGCTGGTGGCGTTTTTGTATGCCTTGTTCTGCGCCGTCAGTCGCATGTCTTCGTAGTCGGTCGAGTCCCGCTCCTTGAACTGATCGAGCTGGCCGAGGCTCACTGTCAGGTCCTTGATGTCGCTGGAAATGAGTTGAGCGCCGTTGAACGACTGCGGGAACAGGCGACTGGTGTTGGGTTGCAGTGTCGGGAGGTTGGGCACCAGATAACCCACGCGCAATTCACTCTTAGCCAGACGCGCCTTGCCGGTTACGCCGAGCTTGGAATAGTCATCGTAGGCACGTTTGTCGCTGCCGCGATTTAGCAAACCTGTACCAGAACGATCAGGACTTGAGTCGAGTTTGATCCCCAGCATGCCGATAGTGTCCACACCAAAACCCACGACGCCCTCGGTAAGCCCGGACTTCACATCGAGGGTAAAACCTTGCGCCCACTCTTCACGCTTGGACTGGGTCGACTCTTCGCGATAGTCACGATTGAAGTAGTAGTTCTTCATGTCCAGCGTGGCACTGCTGTCCTTGAAGAAATCGGCTTGGGCCATGCCCGGGATGCAGCCGGTACCTACGACGCTCAGGCCGGTCATTAATTGAGTCAGGGGTTTTTTCATGTTGTTAGCTCCTGGCAGATCAATTGTTGAGGGAGTGTTTTTCTTGTTTTTCAGGCATGGCTTCGCCGTTCGCGCAAATCATTGATTTGCGCGCCGGTGTCGCGTTGCCTGCTTAGATCACGACTTAAAGCACTGCGGGGACTGGGCTGGGTCGTATGCGATAACCGCCGCCTTCAAGTTTTTCCAGAGGGCTGGCCGCCGCCAGTAGTTTTTGCGTGTAAGGGTGTTGCGGGCGATCAAAGATCTCATCGCGTGCGCCCATCTCGACCACCTTCCCCTGACTCATCACCGCGACCCGATGGGCAATGCGCTCGACCGCCGCCAGGTCGTGGGAGATGAACAGGCAGGCAAAGCCATACTGAGCCTGCAACCGCTCAAACAGCTCGAGAATCTGTTTCTGGATGGTCATGTCCAGAGCCGAAATCGGTTCATCAGCGATCACAAGTCGAGGGTGCCGTACCAACGCGCGGCCGATCGCAACGCGCTGTCGCTGACCGCCCGAAAGTTGATGCGGGAAGCGGTCGACGAAATGATCGGCCAGACCGACATCGATTAAGGTTTGGCGTACGCGTTCGAGCCGTTGCTCCGCATCGAGGCTGTGCTCGTGACGTAAAGGCTCGGCGAGTATTTCGCCAATTTTCATCCGTGGATCGAGAGAGGAAAACGGGTCCTGGAAAATCATCTGGCATTGCAGTCGATGTTCGCGGTTGCCCTTCTTGAGTATGTCGACCCCTTCGAAACGAATAGCGCCTTGACACGGATTGACCAACCCGACCACCGCACGACCTAGGGTGGTCTTGCCCGAACCGCTGCCACCCACCAGCGCCAAGGTTTCACCCGGTGCGATGGTTAGGCTGGCCGAATGCACGACTCGCTTGTATTGGCCCCGCCCCCAAAAACTGCGCGGTCCGGGATGCTCGATGCATAGACCCTCCACTTCCAGCAACGGCCGCTCGCTTGGTGGCAGCGGCAGCAGGTCGCCGCGCCGGGGCAAGGCCTCCAGCAACTGGCGGGTGTACTCGGCTTGCGGAGCCAACAGGATGCGTTCGATGCTGCCCTGCTCCACGGCTCGACCGTCGCGCATGACTACTACTTTGTGGGCGTAGCGCGCCACCAGCGACAGGTCGTGACTGATGAACAGGATCGCGGTGTTTTCCTCGCGAGTGAGCTCGAGCATCAGCTTGAGCACGTCCAGTTGCGCCAAACAGTCGAGTGCAGTGGTCGGTTCGTCGGCGATCAACAGCGCCGGCCGCAGCAACATCACCGAAGCCAGCATGATGCGTTGGCGCATCCCGCCGGAGAACTCGTGGGGATAAGCCGCGAGACAACGCTCGGCATCGGCGATGCCGATGTGGCCAAGCATCCTCAGGCTGCGCTCACGGATTTCCTCTTCGCTCAGATCAGTGTGCAGGCGCAAACCTTCAGCCATTTGCTGGCCGATGGTCAGCGACGGGTTCAGCGAAACCATCGGCTCCTGAAACACCATGCCGATTTTCGCCCCGCGGATCTGGCGCAGTGCCTCTGGCGTTAAGGCATTGAGGTCTTGCCCCTGAAAACATACCGCGCCACCACACTGCTCCAGCGGTGGCGGCAGCAGGCCGATCGCCGCGCGCGCCGCCATGGTCTTGCCGCTGCCGGACTCACCCACCAGCGCAACGATTTCACCGGGAGCGATCGTGAAGCTCAGATCGTCCACGGCCAACGAGCCTTCCGGGCCGACCCGAATCTTCAGGTTTTCCACAGCCAACAAAATATCGGGTGCCGCCATGATCACTTCCTCATCCGCGGGTCGAGACGATCGCGCAGGGCATCGCCGGAAAGATTGAAGGCCAGCAACGACAGGGCAATAAGAACGCCCGGAAACAACCCGAGCCAACTGGCGGTGGCGATGTAAGGACGGCTCGCCGCCAGCATGTTGCCCCAGGTGGCGGCCGGTGGCGGCACACCGAGGCCGAGGAAGCTCAAAGAGCTTTCAGCGAGGATGGCCCAGCCGAACATGCTGGTGGCCAACACGCAGATCGGCGCTACGCAATTGGGCGCGATGTGACGCAGCATGGTGTAAAGCTCCGAGTTGCCGATCACGCGGGACGCCTCGACGAACTCTTTCTCACGCAACGACAACACGGTACCCCGCACCACGCGCACCACCGACGGCGTATAGGCCAGGCTCAGCGCGAGGACAATGCCGTACAGGCTCGGGCCGATGATCGCCATCAAGCCTAGCGCCAGCAGGATGCCGGGGAATGCAAGCAAGGCGTCATTGATCATCATCAGGATGCGATCGACCCAGCCGCGCATGAAGCCCGCGAGCAACCCGAGGAACGTACCGGCGATGACCGCCAGGCTGACCGTCAGCCAGCTGATCCAGAGACTGGTATGCGCACCGATCATCAGGCGGCTGAGCACGTCGCGTCCGTATTCATCGGTTCCCAATAAGTGCTGGAGCGACGGCGCTTGCAAGCGGGCCATCAGGTTCAGCGCCAGGGGATCGGACGGCGTCCAGATCAAGCCCAGTATCGCCATGGCCAGCAACGAAATGAGGAGGCCGCCGCCGATCATGCCGTTCAATGGCAACCGGCCTCGCGCGCGCCGACGCGATACGACGACCGGCGCAACGGGAACGGTATAGGGAGGTGTAGAGACGGGCTTGTTCATAACTTGACCCTTGGATCGAAGAGCGGATAAAGAAGATCGACCAACAAGTTGACGAGCACATAGACGAAGGTCACCAGCAACAGGCAGCCCTGCAACACCGGGTAGTCCCGCGCATAGATCGAATCGACCATCAGGCGACCGAGACCCGGCAAGGTGAACACGGTTTCCAGTACCGCAATGCCGCCGAGCAGGTTGCCGAGGATCAAACCGATCAGTGTCAATGTCGGCGCAAACGCATTGCGCAAAGCGTGGCGCCACAACACCGCCCGCTCGGATAGACCCTTGGCCCGCGCATGGGTGATGTACTCCAAACGTAACACTTCGACGGCACTGGCGCGGGCCATGCGGGTGATAGCGCCAAGCTCGACCAAGGTGAGCGTAACAATCGGCAGGACGATGTAGCTGAGCGCCTGCCCAGGGTTATCGCCGAAGGCGACATAACCCACCACCGGCAACCAGCCCAACTTGATCCCGAACCCGTACAGCAGCAGGAGCCCCAACCAGAAGCTGGGGATCGACAGCAGCAAGGTCGCACCGGCGACCACACCGAAATCCAAGCCGCTGTTCTGTTTCCACGCCGACAACAAACCCAACGGCACGGCAATCAGCGCCGCCATCAGCACCGACACCAGAACGATGCTGGCGCTCACGCTGAAACGGTCGAGCAGCAGCGGCAAGACCGCCTGATTGGTAGTGATAGAAAAGCCTAGATCACCGCTGAGCACCGCTTTGAGCCAGAACACGAACTGCATGACCATCGGCTGATCGAGGCCGAGTGCCTCGCGTGTGGCGGCCAGGCTCTGGACGTCGGCCATATCACCGAGCATCAGCAGCGCCGGATCACCCGGCACCATGCGGATGATGGCGAACACCATCAGTGAGATGAGCAGCAGTGTGGGCAGCGACATGGCTAGCCGCTGCAAAATGAAACGCACCATGTTCAGGGTCTCCCGGCTTGTAGATCGACAGTCCACAGGCGTGGTTTGGAAACCGGCCACGGACGCAGTCCCTGCACGTAATCACGGTGCGCCGAGATCGAGTTGCCGTTGTACATCACGATCAACGGCACATCTTTGATCATCTGTTGATGCAGTTGATCGAACAGCGCCTGACGTTTGGCCGGATCGGATTCGCGCATGGCCTCGGCCAACCACTGCCGGGCCTGCGGATTGTCCCAGACCTTGCGCGGCTCCTTGTCCTTATCGCCGGTTACCGAGTCGAAACTTAGTGCCGGGTCCAGGCGTTCGGAGTAAGGGAACGCCATCATCTGGAAGTTACCGGTCTGATAACGCTCAAGCTGAGTCCCCCATTCCAGGGTTTCGAGCTCAAGGTTGATCCCGCTTTCCTTAGCCATGGCTTGGGTGAACACGCCCATGTCGAAGATCGAGGGATAGCGCTTGTTCACCAGCAGTTTGATCGGCTGACCTTTGTAACCGGCCTCGGCGAGCAGGCGACGGGCCTTCACCGGGTCATAGCCATACCCCTCCTCCTCCACCGCCTGATGGTATTTGCTGCCCATTGCCACCATCGATGCATTGGCCTTGGAGCGGTTGTCGGTCAGGGCGGCGACGATTTGCGATGTGTCCAGCGAGTAGGCAATTGCCTCGCGCAAACGCACATCCTTGAGCAGCGGATCGCGGGTCTGGAACAGCAAGGCGCTGATCGACATGGTACCACTGGACGAAATCTTCACCCCGGGAATCGCCGCCAACTCGTTAGCATCCAGTGGCGTGACATCGATCAACAGGTCGACGTTTTTCGACAACAGCGCAGCCTTGGCCGCCGCTGGATCAGGGATGACCATCAGTTTGATTCGATCGAGCTTCGTCGATTTGTTGCCTGTGTAGCCGTCGGGGCCGGCCTCTTCGCGCGGCGTGTAACCGGCAAAACGCAGCAGTTCGATCGACTGCGCCGGTTTCCACTCACCCAGCTTGAAAGGCCCGGTGCCGATTGGCGCTTTCCAGGCGCCGGCCACAACCGAGCCAGGGTGCAGGATGCCGCTGCCACCACATTCAGGCAGCGCCGTGCTGGCCAGGAAAAGTCCGCTTGGCTTGTCGAGTGTGAACACCACGGTCAGCGGATCTGGTGCGGAGATGTCGACAACTTTGGTACCAGCGCTGCCATCAAATGCGCCGATGCAACGCCATTGGGTTTTCGGGTCGAGGTAGCGGCGCCAGGTCCACAACACTTCTGCAGACGTCAGCGGCGCGCCATTCTGAAACATCACGCCTTCGCGCAGATGGAAGGTGTAGCGCAAGCCGTCATCGGAGACCTGCACATCTTTCGCCAGCAACGGTCCGACGCTGGCATCTTCGCGAAAGGCCACCAGGCCTTCGGTCAAATGCAGGATCACCGCATCAGAGTTGGTGTCACGGTTAACACCCGGTTCGGTGCTGCGGATGTCTGCGTTCAAGGCCACTGTAAGCGAGCTATCTGCCCAAGCGTTGGCTGTCAGTACCGCAGAGAGGCCGCCGACCAGAAGAAAAGCTTTGTTCATTTCAAGAACCTTTAGCTGTCGGCCCGGACGTTGGCAGGACCTCAAGACGAAGGCGCGACCGGGCACAGGGTGATTTTTCTTGTTTTAGCCCCGCCAAACACAGGTCCGGTGGTGGCTTTTTTTGTTTTCTGTGTTTTTGTTTTGAATTCGTTGATGAGGCGGATCTTAGGGGGGCGGTGAGCGCGTTGAGAAGAACGTATGAGTCGATCGTGTTCGGCATTTCCGGCCGCCCCACCATCTATTCATCGGCTTTGCGAATCAAGTGCCCGGCACACGGGGCTTTGCCAGACGATACTGATCTTTTGAAATTCATATCGCCCGATCACGATCACTTCAACGGATAGGCTTTGCAGGCATCTGTTCGGATAAGCTTCGGTCAAATCGATCACCACCCCGCCATGCCCCCAGAGGTAACTGCCCATGACGCTGGTTCACCTTCGTGCCTTCTGCTCGGTCGTCGAGAAAGGCAGTTTTCGTTCGGCGGCACGGCAATTGGGTGTTGCCCAGAGCACACTGACGCAATCGATTCAAAGCCTTGAAAAAGAACTGGGGATCATTCTCATGGCACGCTCCAACCAGGGAATCAACCTGACCCCTGCCGGCGAAAGTTTCCTGACCCGGGCGCGCTCGATCACCATGGACTGCGATCGTGCGTTGCAGGACATCCAGCAGTGGAAAGGCGAGCCTGAAGGGCAGATCGCTCTGGGTGTCACCGCAGAGCCGTTGGCCGAACTGCTGATGCCGGTCTTCAGCAGCTTCACCCGCAAGTTTCCCAAGGTGCAGGTTCACGTCGCCAGCGGCTCGACGAAAATGCTGATCGAGAAAATTCGTGACGGCCGCCTCGATTTTGTCATGTGCCCATTGGCACCCAACGTCACCGACATCGACCTGACGATCGAACGACTCTACAGTTCGGATGCCAGCATCATTGCCCGCAAGGGACACCTCCAGACGCAGGCACGTTCGGTGCGCGAGTTAACTGACTGCCAGTGGATCAGCGTACGCCCGGCAGGCGTCGTGGGTGGTGCCGAAAACCGCCTGATCGAATTGTTCAGGGCCGAAGGCCTGCCACCGCCGAAGATCGCGATCACCGCCGATTCGTTACTGGAAATCCTGCATATCGTGTCCGAGTCGGATTACCTGACAATAGAACCGCGCATGCTGCCCGGCATGAAACTGTTTTCGTCATCGCTGATCACCATCCCGATCCGTGAGCCGCTGGCCACGCGCGACATCTGCTTGATCAGCCGTCGAAGCTCACCGTTCACCCAAATCACGCAAGAACTGACCAGCATGCTGATTTCCTATTCGCGCCTAGTCCATCGGGCCAAAGGCTGACCACGCCCGGGCCGCTCGATCAACCCCGTACACCCCACAAGAGATTTGCTTTCATGCCTGCGCTGCCTTCGTCGTTGTGCGCCGCTCCACTCTCAACAGCCCATGACGGACTGCTTCGCGCGGCGGCCAGCGAAACAGGGATCGACCCTGATCGCATCGTCGCTTTTCTCGACGACGTCGATAACGCTGGGCTGGATCTGCACGGCATGATCCTGCACCGGCACGGCAAAGTCGCGGCTGAAGGCTGGAAGTGGCCTTACGCTCCGGAGCGCCCGCGAATCCTGCACTCGGTGGCGAAAAGCTTCACGGCGTGTGCCATTGGGCTGGCCGTAGATGAAGGCTTGCTGCGGCTCAGCGATACAGTCATCTCTTTTTTTCCGGAACACCTGCCGGCGCACATCGACCCACGGTTGCCGAGCATGACTATCGAGCATCTGCTGACGATGCGCACGGGACATCAGTCCAACACGTCAGGATCGATCTGGCGCGGCATCGACAGCAGCTGGATCACCGAGTTTTTCAAGGTTCCGCTGGTCTACGAGCCTGGCGGACAGTACGTCTATACCAGTGCGGCCAGCTACATGCTGTCGGCCATCATGACCCAGATCACCGGCCAGACCATGCATGAGTATCTGCGTCCTCGTCTGTTCGAACCGCTGGGCATCACTGATGAACATTGGGCAATTGGCCCAGACGGGATCAACCCAGGCGGCAACGGTTTGACCGCCACGCCAGCGTCCATGCTGAAGCTGGGTATCCTCCATGCCCAAGGCGGACTCTGGGAGGGCCAGCGCATTTTGTCCAGCGAGTGGGTGCAAGCCGCGACTCACCCGCAAGGCGCTCCCGACAGCAAGTACGGTTACCATTGGGCTATCAAACCCCAAGGGGGTTACTGTGCCGTCGGCGTGTTCGTGCAAATGGCGATCGTTTTTCCAGCCTTCGGCGCAACACTGGCACTGGTTGGCGCCATGAAGAACTCAGCACACATCATCCCGCACATCGAACGGCATTTTCCGGCGGCGTTTCTCGACAGCAGTGAACGAGCGGATGACGCGGACAAGCGTCTGCTGCAACGCCTCTGTGCGATGCGCCAGATCCCTAGACTCGAGTCCGCGGCCGTTTCGCGGTTCACCACGCCGGTCACCTTCGACGTCCAGGAAAACGAACTCGGCGTCACTCGACTCAGCTTTGCCTTTGAACCAGACACGCTGACCGTCGACCTGAGCGACGAGGCGGGCTCTCACCGTATCGTCAGCGGGTTGAATCGCTGGCATCAGGGCACCACCGACATGCCGGGCAGCGAACTGCATCATGGCTATACCTTCAAGGACGAGGCCGTGATTGCCGGTGCCCGTTGGCTTGACCCGATAACCTTGGAAATGCAGTGGATCTATATCGCCAGCGCCTTCCGTGACACCATCCGCTGCACCTTTACAGAGGATGGCGTGGCGTGGGAACGCTCGGTCAATGTGAACAGCGGAGCATTGGCTCATCCACCGCTACAGGGACGCCGTCGGAAAATCTGAGCCCCAGAGGCACTTGATGTAAAGACTTCTCCTCAAAATCCTGAGCTTTTCATCACTGTCGCGCAGGGAGCGTAAACTGACCGGAGTAGCGTGCATCCAGCATCTGGCGTTCACGGTCGCCAGCAAGCGCATTATGGAGCCGAAGTCGCACTGGGTAGACGTACTAACCAACCAACTAATACATAGGGTGGCTTTTTGAGATTATCGTAAACAGGAAAGCAGTCGGGAGGCGTGAAAACGAGATTCACGACTAGCGATTAAGAATAGCGATTGAATCAATGCCAGACTGACGTAACAGAGACGCCGAACGGGGCCAACGGGCGTGAAATTGCGATGCTACAGCTTCAACAAAATACTTCATAACCATACTGGCTAACCTGGGTACAGCATAATTCGGTCAAGGTTTGATTACTCATATTCGGGATTCGCTTAGACGCCTCAACGGGCTGGCACGAAGGGACGGAGGTAGGCATGGATGGATCCAACGGGGTAGCAGGAGCTAGGGGCTGCTAGCTTCACCGGCTCCTGCGACAGCTTTAATTCTGTAAAACCAGTGCTGAGAAAAACGTGGATAACTTATTCCACAGTCACCGACTTGGCCAAGTTACGCGGCTGATCCACGTCCGTGCCCTTGAGCACGGCGACGTAGTACGACAGCAGCTGCAGCGGGATGGTGTAGAGAATCGGAGCCAGGGCGTCGACGATATGTGGCATGGCGATGACGTGGGTGCCTTCGCCGTTGTTCAAGCCGGCCTGTTCGTCGGCGAAGACGATCAGCTCGCCGCCACGGGCGCGGACTTCCTGCAGGTTGGACTTGAGCTTTTCCAGCAGTTCGTTGTTCGGCGCGACGGTCACGACCGGCATGTCGCTGTCGACCAGTGCCAGCGGGCCATGCTTCAGCTCGCCTGCCGGATAGGCTTCGGCGTGAATGTAGGAGATCTCCTTGAGTTTCAGAGCCCCTTCCATCGCCACCGGGAACTGCGCGCCACGGCCCAGAAACAGGGTGTGGTTCTTTTCGGCGAACAGTTCGGCGACCTTTTCCACCGTGCTGTCCATGGCCAGCGCTTCACCCAGGCGGGTCGGCAGGCGACGCAGTTCTTCGACCAGTTCGGCTTCTATGCCCGCTTGCAGCGTGCCCTTGACCTGGCCCAGGGACAGGGTCAGCAGCATCAGCGCAACCAGTTGGGTGGTGAACGCCTTGGTCGAGGCGACGCCGATTTCAGGACCAGCCTGGGTCAGCAAGGTCAGGTCGGATTCGCGCACCAGTGAGCTGATGCTGACGTTGCAGATCGCGAGGCTGGCGAGGAATCCCAGCTCCTTGGCGTTGCGCAGCGCAGCGAGGGTGTCCGCCGTTTCGCCGGACTGCGAGATCGAAACGAACAGGGTATCGGGCTGAACCACGACCTTGCGGTAGCGGAATTCGCTGGCGACTTCGACCTGGCACGGAATACCCGCCAACCCTTCAAGCCAGTAGCGAGCAACCATGCCAGCGTGGTAGCTGGTGCCGCAGGCAACGATCTGCACGTTACGCACCTTGGCGAACAGTTCAGCAGCCTGAGGGCCAAAAGCCTGAACCAGCACCTGGCCCTGTCCGAGGCGGTTTTCCAAGGTGCGCTGCACGACTTTTGGCTGCTCATGGATTTCCTTGAGCATGAAATGGCGGAACTCGCCCTTGTCGGCAGCTTCGGCGCCTTCGCGGTACTGCACCACTTCGCGCTCGACCGGCTGACCGTCGGCGGTCCAGATCTGCACGCTGTCACGGCGGATCTCGGCGATGTCGCCTTCTTCCAGGTACATGAAGCGGTCGGTCACCTGACGCAGCGCCAACTGGTCGGACGCCAGGAAATTCTCCCCCAGACCCAGCCCCACCACCAGCGGGCTGCCGCTGCGAGCGGCGATCAAGCGATCCGGTTGCTTGGCGCTGATCACGGCCAAACCATAAGCGCCATGCAGCTCTTTGACCGTGGCTTTCAGGGCAGCGGCCAGATCTGGCGTGTCCTGCAGCTTGTGGTGCAGCAGGTGGACGATGACTTCGGTGTCAGTGTCGGAGGTGAACAGATAGCCCAAGTCTTTGAGGCGATTGCGCAACGGCTCGTGGTTTTCAATGATGCCGTTGTGGACAACAGCCAGCTCGCCGCTGGAGAAATGCGGGTGGGCGTTGTGCTCCACAGGTGCGCCGTGGGTGGCCCAGCGGGTGTGGGCGATGCCCAGACGACCAGCCAGCGGCTCGCCTGCCAGAGATTGCTCCAGCTCGTTGACCTTGCCGACGCGACGACGGCGCTCCAACACACCCGCATTGCTGAACAGCGCCACCCCGGCGCTATCGTAGCCGCGGTATTCGAGGCGCTTGAGGCCTTCAAGCAGGATGGCAGTGACATTACGTTCAGCGACGGCGCCGACAATTCCACACATGGTCTTCTCCTAGGAAACAGCGGCGCAGATCAACGTCACGCCGCGAGCCTGAATTTGGTCGCGAGCCTCTTGGGGCAAGCGATCATCGGTAATGAGGGTATGGATGCTGCTCCACGGCAGCTCCAGATTGGGAATCTTGCGACCGACTTTGTCGGCTTCGACCATCACGATCACTTCCCGGGCGACTTCGGCCATGACGCGGCTCAAGCCCAGCAGTTCGTTGAAGGTCGTGGTGCCCCGCTGCAAGTCGATGCCATCGGCACCGATAAACAGTTGATCGAAATCGTAGGAACGCAGCACCTGTTCGGCGACCTGACCCTGAAAGGACTCGGAATGCGGGTCCCAGGTGCCGCCGGTCATCAGCAACACCGGCTCGTGCTCCAGTTCGCCCAAGGCGTTGGCCACGTGCAGGGAGTTGGTCATCACCACCAGGCCGGGCTGCAGACCCAGCTCTGGAATCATCGCGGCGGTGGTGCTGCCACTGTCAATGATGATCCGCGCATGTTCACGGATACGAGCGACCGCTGCCCTTGCAATGGCCTGCTTGTAACGTGACACCGGCTGGCCGGGCTCGCCGATCAGCTCCTGCGGCATGGGAATAGCGCCGCCGTAGCGGCGCAACAACAGGCCATTGCTTTCCAGCGCGGCGAGATCCTTACGAACCGTAACCTCAGAGGTTTCGAAACGCTTGGCCAAAGCGTCCACGCTGACTTCGCCCTGCTCATTGAGCAGCGCAAGAATGTTATGGCGACGTTGAGGTGTATTGCGTTTCGACATTTGGGCTTTAAGTTTCGTTTCGAAAGATAACGACGGCAATAGAAGCCTATCGAAAGATATTCGTCAAGAGGTCAAACGCTTAATAAAGCCGAAGGGTACAGCGATGGTTGTGGATAAATTGAGGCTGGCAAAGGAGATGGAATTAGGCCTGGACACCCCTTGGCAGATGTCCAGGCGAATTCGCTCTGTGGATAACTTCAGGTTTTCTTGATCTTTACCGGACGCTTCCAGCCATCGATGTTGCGCTGACGTGCACGCGCCACAGCCAGTTGCTCGGCGGCAACGTTCTGGTTGATCGTGGAACCTGCCGCCGTGGTCGCGCCAGAGGAGATATCCACAGGTGCCACCAACGAGTTGTTGGAGCCGATGAACACGTCCTCGCCCAGCACCGTTTTGTGTTTGTTGGCGCCATCGTAGTTGCAGGTGATGGTGCCCGCGCCGATGTTGGTGCGCGCACCGATCATAGCGTCACCCAGGTAGGTCAGATGGCCGGCCTTGGCGCCCTCGCCCATCTCGGCGTTTTTCAGCTCGACGAAGTTACCCACATGGGCTCGTGGGCCCAGCACACTGCCCGGACGCAAGCGCGCGAACGGGCCGGCATCTGCGGCTTCCCCGACGATGGCGCCTTCCAGGTGGCTGTTGGCCTTGATGATCGCGCCTTTGCGCAGGGTGCTATCCTTGATCACGCAGTTCGGGCCGATAGACACATCGTCCTCGATGATCACACGGCCTTCCAGGATCACGTTGATGTCGATCAGCACGTCACGCCCCACGGTGACTTCGCCACGGACATCAAAACGCGCAGGATCACGCAGCGTCACGCCCAAGGCCATCAAACGGCGTGCTTCGCGCAGCTGATAGTGACGCTCGAGCTCAGCCAGCTGGTTGCGATCGTTGGCGCCCTGTACTTCCATGGCGTCCAGTGGCTGCGCGGTCGCGACGGTCAGGCCGTCATTCACCGCCATGGCGATGACATCGGTGAGATAGTACTCGCCCTGAGCGTTGTTGTTCGACAGACGCCCCAGCCAGTCTGCCAGGCGCTTGCCGGGCACCGCCAGAATGCCGGTATTGCCTTCCTTGATGGCCTTCTGCGCGTCGGTAGCATCCTTGTGCTCGACGATAGCGCTGACGCGGTTGTCGGCATCGCGAACGATACGGCCGTAACCGGTCGGGTCGTTCAGGTTGACGGTGAGCAGCCCAAGCTGCTGATCGTTGACCAAGGTCAGCAGGCGCTGCAGAGTCTCGACCTCGATCAGCGGCACGTCACCGTAGAGGATCAGCACAGTGTCGGCACTCAACACAGGAACGGCTTGAGCCACGGCATGACCGGTGCCCAGTTGTTTGTCCTGCAGGACAAAATTCAGATCATCGGCTG
Source organism: Pseudomonas sp. GW821-FHT02A11 (assembly GCF_059421985.1). Taxonomy (NCBI): domain Bacteria; kingdom Pseudomonadati; phylum Pseudomonadota; class Gammaproteobacteria; order Pseudomonadales; family Pseudomonadaceae; genus Pseudomonas; species Pseudomonas sp. GW821-FHT02A11. The sequence goes on along the minus strand of NZ_JBWKWB010000012.1, from coordinate 130,957 downwards.
CGAGTCGCTCGCGCACTCGATCTGCGCCGTGACCAATCACCACTTGAATGCTCTGCGGAGAAAGCTGGCGCGCGCTGTGGATAACATGACCCAACATGGAGTTGCCGGCGACCGGGTGCAGCACCTTGGGCAGAGCCGAGCGCATGCGAGTGCCCTGGCCCGCAGCGAGAATGACGATATCGAGAGACATGAAGAGATTCCAGGCAAACGTGCCGCAGCCGAAGCCGGGCGGATGATTCAGGCGTTGGACGCCGAAAAAAGAAAAAGGGTAGCCGAGGCTACCCTTTTACTCAATCGCGCATGAAGGACGATGGCCTTAGCCGCCGAACTTCTTGCGAATCTGCTGAACGGTACGCAGCTGGGCTGCGGCTTCCGCCAGACGTGCAGCGGCAGATCCGTAATCGAAATCTGCGCCCTTTTCATTCAGGGCTTTCTCAGCAGCCTTGACGGCTTCCTGAGCAGAGGCTTCGTCCAGGTCGGCAGCGCGTTGCACGGTATCGGCAAGCACTTTGACCATGTTCGGTTGAACCTCAAGGAAACCACCGGAGATGTAGAACACCTCGGCTTCTCCACCCTGCTTGATCAGACGGATAGGACCCGGCTTCAGATCAGTGATCAGCGGCGCGTGACCTGGAGCAATACCGATATCACCCAGGTTACCGTGCGCAATCACCATCTCGACCAGACCGGAGAAAATCTCTCCTTCCGCGCTGACGATATCGCAATGGACTGTCATAGCCATTTGCCTGCCTCAACCTGATGAGCGCCCGTTGCCGGGCGCCTGGATTACAGTTTCTTGGCTTTCTCGATCGCTTCTTCGATGCCGCCAACCATGTAGAACGCTTGTTCTGGCAGGTGGTCGTAGTCACCGTTGAGGATGCCTTTGAAGCCAGCAATGGTGTCTTTCAGGGAAACGTATTTACCCGATGCACCGGTGAAGACTTCAGCCACGAAGAACGGCTGCGACAGGAAGCGCTGAATCTTACGAGCACGGGCAACCAACTGCTTGTCGGTTTCGGACAGCTCGTCCATACCCAGGATCGCGATGATGTCTTTCAGCTCTTTGTAACGCTGCAGCACGTACTGAACGCCACGAGCAGTTTCGTAGTGCTCGGTACCGATCACGTTCGGGTCCAGCTGACGCGAAGTCGAGTCCAGTGGATCGACCGCTGGGTAGATACCCAGGGAAGCGATGTCACGGGACAGAACGACGGTGGCGTCCAAGTGGGCGAAGGTGGTCGCTGGCGACGGGTCGGTCAAGTCGTCCGCAGGTACGTAAACGGCCTGGATCGAGGTGATCGAACCTTGTTTGGTCGAAGTGATGCGCTCTTGCAGCACGCCCATCTCTTCAGCCAGGGTCGGCTGATAACCTACTGCCGAAGGCATACGGCCCAGCAGTGCGGATACTTCAGTACCGGCCAGGGTGTAACGGTAGATGTTGTCGACGAACAGCAGAACGTCGTTACCTTCGTCACGGAATTTCTCGGCCATGGTCAAACCGGTCAGAGCTACGCGCAGACGGTTTCCCGGCGGCTCGTTCATCTGGCCGTATACCAGTGCCACTTTGTCCAGAACGTTGGAGTCCTTCATCTCGTGGTAGAAGTCGTTACCCTCACGAGTACGCTCACCCACACCGGCGAACACGGAATAACCGCTGTGCTCGATGGCGATGTTACGGATCAGTTCCATCATGTTTACGGTTTTGCCTACACCGGCACCACCGAACAGACCGACTTTACCGCCCTTGGCGAACGGGCAAACCAGGTCGATAACCTTGATGCCGGTTTCCAGCAGGTCGTTGCCGCCTGCCTGGTCAGCGAACGAAGGCGCTGGACGGTGGATGCCCCAACGCTCGTCAGCCTCGATCGGGCCCGCTTCGTCGATCGGGTTGCCCAGAACGTCCATGATGCGGCCCAGAGTACCCTTACCAACCGGTACGGAGATGGCGGCGCCAGTGTCGATGACGTCCAGACCGCGCTTCAAGCCTTCGGTGGAACCCATCGCAATGGTACGAACCACGCCGTCGCCCAGCTGCTGCTGAACTTCCAGAGTGGTTTCCGCGCCTTGTACTTTCAGCGCGTTGTAGATGCTCGGTACGCTCTCGCGTGGAAATTCCACGTCGATCACGGCGCCGATGATTTGAACGATACGTCCGCTACTCATTAGCTGGATCCTCTGAATATTTGAACCGTTAAACCGCGGCAGCGCCGCCGACGATTTCCGAGATCTCTTGGGTGATCGCTGCCTGACGCGCCTTGTTGTAGATCAGCTGCAAATCGCTGATCAGGTCACCGGCGTTGTCAGTGGCGTTCTTCATTGCGATCATCCGCGCGGCTTGTTCAGCTGCGTTGTTCTCGACCACCGCCTGGTAGACCTGCGACTCCACGTAACGCACCATCAAGCCGTCCAGCAGCTCTTTTGCGTCGGGTTCGTACAGGTAATCCCAGTGGTGCTTGAGTTCTTGATCCGGGGTTGCGACCAACGGAACCAGTTGCTCGACCGTTGGCTGCTGAGTCATGGTGTTGATGAACTTGTTGGATACCACGGACAGGCGGTCAATACGGCCCTCCAGGTAGGCATCCAGCATCACCTTGACGCTGCCGATCAAATCATTGATCGACGGCTCTTCGCCCAGATGGCTGATCGCAGCGACGACGTTGCCGCCGAAGTTGCGGAAAAACGCCGCACCTTTGCTGCCGATCACGCACAGATCGATCTCTACGCCGTTTTCACGGTTCTGCGCCATGTCCTTGACCAAAGCCTTGAACAGGTTGGTATTCAAACCACCGCACAGACCACGGTCACTGCTCACCACGATATAACCGGCACGCTTTACTGGGCGATCGATCATGAACGGGTGGCGGTATTCCGGGTTAGCGTTGGCAAGATGACCAATCACCTGGCGGATGCGCTCCGCGTAAGGACGGCTAGCAGCCATGCGCATTTGAGCCTTGCGCATTTTGCTGACCGCCACTTTTTCCATGGCGCTGGTGATCTTTTGCGTGCTTTTGATGCTCGCAATCTTGCTGCGAATCTCTTTTGCGCCTGCCATGTAACACCTATCAGGTTAGCAAGCGGGAGCCTCGCGACTCCCGCTGCGGCTTACCAGGTTTGGGTGGCCTTGAACTTCTCGATACCGGCTTTGAGGCCAGAATCGATTTCGTCATTGAAGTCACCCTTCACGTTGATCTTGGCCATCAAATCGGCGTGATCGCGGTTGAAGTAAGCAATCAGCGCTTGTTCGAAGCTGCCGACCTTGGCGATTTCAACGTCGGTCAGGAACCCACGCTCAGCGGCATACAGCGACAGCGACATGTCGGCGATCGACATTGGCGCATATTGCTTCTGCTTCATCAGCTCGGTAACGCGCTGACCATGCTCAAGTTGCTTACGGGTCGCTTCGTCCAGGTCAGATGCGAACTGGGCGAATGCTGCCAGTTCACGGTACTGAGCCAGAGCGGTACGGATACCACCGGACAGCTTCTTGATGATCTTGGTCTGAGCGGCACCGCCCACACGGGATACCGAAACACCAGCGTTCACTGCCGGGCGGATGCCCGAGTTGAACATGGCCGACTCCAGGAAGATCTGACCGTCGGTGATGGAAATCACGTTGGTCGGAACGAACGCGGAAACGTCGCCAGCCTGGGTTTCGATGATCGGCAGTGCGGTCAGGGAACCGGTTTTGCCGGTCACTGCGCCGTTGGTGAACTTCTCTACGTATTCTTCCGAAACGCGGGAAGCGCGCTCCAGCAGACGGGAGTGGAGATAGAACACGTCGCCTGGGTAAGCTTCACGTCCTGGCGGACGACGCAGCAGCAGGGAGATCTGGCGGTAAGCCACAGCCTGCTTGGACAGATCGTCATAAACGATCAGCGCGTCTTCACCGCGGTCGCGGAAGAATTCGCCCATGGTGCAACCGGCGTAAGGCGCCAGGAATTGCAGCGCAGGGGATTCCGAAGCACTGGCAGCCACGATGATCGTGTTGGCCAGCGCGCCGTTTTCTTCCAGCTTGCGAACCACGTTGGCGATGGTCGATTGCTTCTGACCAACCGCGACGTAGACGCAGAAAATGCCGCTGTCTTTCTGGTTGATGATCGCGTCGATCGCCAGAGCGGTTTTACCGATCTGACGGTCACCGATGATCAGCTCACGCTGGCCACGGCCGACAGGGATCATGGCATCGACAGCCTTGTAGCCAGTCTGTACAGGCTGGTCTACCGACTTACGCCAGATAACGCCCGGAGCAACTTTCTCGACCGCATCGGTCTCGGTGTTGTTCAGAGGGCCCTTACCGTCGACTGGGTTACCCAGTGCGTCGACTACGCGACCCAGCAGTTCCTTGCCAACCGGAACTTCCAGGATGCGGCCGGTGCACTTGGCACTCATGCCTTCAGCCAGCGATGTGTATGCGCCCAGTACCACCGCACCTACGGAGTCTTGCTCCAGGTTCAGTGCCATACCGTAGACGCCGCCCGGGAACTCGATCATTTCGCCGTACATAGCGTCGGCCAGACCGTGAATCCGCACGATACCGTCAGACACGCTGACGACAGTGCCTTCGTTTCGGGCTTGGGAGGCTACATCGAGTTTCTCGATGCGGCCCTTGATGATTTCACTAATTTCGGAAGGATTGAGTTGCTGCATTGCTCTGCTGCCCCTTCAAACTCAAGATTTCAATGCTTCGGCTAGTTGCGCGAGTTTGCCGCGAACTGAGCCATCGATAACCAGGTCGCCGGCGCGGATGATGACACCACCTATCAGGGCAGCATCCTCCGCAGCGTGCAGGCGCACTTCCCGGCCGAGCCGTGCACTGAGAACCTTGGCGAGTTTGTCTTGCTGTTCTTGGTTCAATGCAAAAGCACTGGTGACATCCACATCGACCGATTTTTCCTGCTCGGCTTTCATCAGCTCGAACAGTTCGGAGATCTCCGGCAGAAGCTGGAGACGGTCGTTTTCAGCAACGACGTGGATGAAATTCTGTGCCTTGGCATCGAACTTGTCGCCGCACACTTCAATAAAAGTGGCGGCCTTGTCTGCGCTCGTCAGTCGCGGGGCCTTGAGCAGGCGCTGCATAGTGTCGTCTTGCGACACTGCAGCAGCCAGGCCGAGCATGGCTGACCAATTGGCCAGTTGCTGGTGGGCCTGGGCATGCTCGAAGGCTGCCTTAGCGTAAGGTCGGGCCAACGTGGTCAGTTCTGCCATGATCGCCCTCGCTTAAATTTCTGCAGCCAGTTTGTTAACCAGCTCCGCGTGCGCGTTTTGATCGATTGTGGCACCCAGGATCTTCTCAGCACCGTTGACAGCCAGGCTACCCAGTTGGGCACGCAGCGCGTCTTTGACACCGTTCAGTTCCTGCTCGATCTCGGCCTGAGCCTGAGCCTTGATGCGGTCGGCATCGACACGAGCCTGTTCACGGGCTTCGTCGACAATCTGAGTACCGCGTTTCTTGGCTTGCTCAATGATTTCAGCTGCCTGAGCTTTCGCATCGCGCAGTTGCTGGGCCGCTTTATCTTGGGCCAGCTCCAGGTCGCGAGCTGCTCGGGTGGCAGCGTCCAGTCCATCCGCGATCTTCTTCTGACGTTCGTGCAAAGCCGCGATGACCGGAGGCCACACGAACTTCATGCAGAACAGCACAAAAATGAAGAACGCAACGGACTGGCCAATCAGGGTTGCATTAATGTTCACGCCAACACCTCGCTCGTTCGTTGTCCATCACACTAATCAACTCGAAAATTCGAGTGATTAGCCAGCGAGTTGACCAACGAATGGGTTCGCAAAGGTGAAGAACAGAGCGATACCAACACCGATCATGGTCACGGCGTCGAGCAGACCAGCCACGATGAACATTTTAACTTGCAGCATTGGAACCATTTCTGGCTGACGCGCTGCGCCTTCCAGGAATTTACCGCCCAGCAGGCCGAAACCGATTGCGGTACCCAGAGCGCCCAGGCCGATCAGCAGTGCAACAGCGATAGCAGTTAGACCAACTACAGTTTCCATCTTTCCTCCCGACTTTTACGTCGTATTGGTTAGGTTTTCTTAGATTAAAGCGGTAAAACAAAATCGTTTTTTACATCAGCCCTTGCGGGCACCCCTCACCGCAATGAGGGGTTCATCAGACTCGCCAGGCGGGTCTTAATGGTTATCTTCGTGAGCCATCGACAAGTAGACGATGGTCAGCATCATGAAGATGAACGCTTGCAGGGTGATGATCAGGATGTGGAATACCGCCCACGCCCATTGCAGAACCACGCCCAGACCGCTCAGCCAGAGCAGGCCACTGCCGAACATGACGGCGATCAGGATGAACACCAGTTCGCCAGCGTACATGTTGCCGAACAGACGCAGAGCCAGAGAAACCGGTTTGGCGATCAGAGTCACGAATTCAAGCAGGAAGTTGACAGGAATCAACAGCGCCTGGACCAGAACGTTCTTGCTGCCGAACGGGTGAAGGGTCAGCTCGCCGATGAAGCCGCCGATGCCCTTGACCTTGATGCTGTAGAAAATGATCAGCGCGAAGACCGACAGCGCCATACCGATGGTCGCGTTAGGGTCGGTGGTCGACACCGCGCGGAACGGAATGTGGTGGTCGCCCGAAATCATGACCGCCAGCTGTGGAATCCAGTCGACAGGCACCAGGTCGACCGCGTTCATCAGGAAAACCCAGACGAAAATGGTCAGTGCCAGTGGCGCGATAACGGCGCTGCGGCCGTGGAAGCTGTCTTTCACGCTGCCGTCGACGAACTCGATCAGGACTTCAACGAAGTTCTGCAGAGCGCCCGGTTGACCGGAGGTCGCCTTTTTGGCGGCCAGGCGGAAAATCAGGACGAAAATCAGACCCAGAGCGACCGACCAGCCGAGAGTATCGAGGTGGAAAGCCCAAAAGCCCATTTCTTTTGCTTCGGCTGCGGAATGCGCGAAGCCCCAAGTGCCGTCAGGCAAATGACCGAAGGTCAAGTTCTGCAGGTGGTGCTGGATATAGCCCGAAGCTGTTTGCTCTGCCATGGTTGCCTCAAACGCCCTAAGGTCTCAAAAGTCTTGTTCTCATCAGCAGGGGTGCGAACCAACTGACCAACTGGGTCAGCATGAACACGCCGAAAACCGCCAGCGGGGCCAGCGGCTTCACACCTGCAAAGGTCAGTGCAAAGAGCACTGCCGTAAAAATCAGTTTGCCTGCCTCGCCGGCGTAGAACGACCGAACGATGGCTTGCGCTGCCCGGGCTCCGGAAAACCGGAAGGCCTTATGGGCAAAGTACAAATTGGGCAGCCACGCTATCAGGCCTCCGCAAAGACCTGAATATCCAGCTACGACTCCGTGCCACTGCCATAGCGTCACCGCTGCCAGCAGCAGGACGATCAATTGCGCCAGCAATACCGGGAAAACAGCCAGACGATGGAACGGCAAGCGGTTTGGCGTGCGTGTTTCCATCACATGGGCTCCTCGTATGCCAGCCGCCAAAATCAATAACTTGGCATAATTTGTGCCGACAAAATGCGCGCAGAGTATAGGGGCGGTTCAGCCCCTATTCAACTGCCGGGTAGTGATTTCCGACTACGCGCTACCGATCATTTGTTTCAGCGGATGTGGGCGAGTACGCCCTGCAACTCGTCGAGCGAGTTATAACGGATGACCAACTGGCCTTTTCCTTTCTGGCCATGGCGAATCTGCACCGCAGAGCCCAGCCGCTCGGCCAGGCGCTGTTCAAGACGGGCGATATCCGGGTCGGCTTTGACCGGTGCAGCGTTCTCCTGTTTGCCGCTCAACCACTGGCGAACCAGTGCTTCAGTCTGGCGCACGGTCAGGCCGCGTGCGACAACATGTCGCGCCCCGTCAACCTGCTGTTCTTCCGGCAGCCCCAGCAACGCACGGGCATGACCCATTTCCAGATCGCCGTGGGACAGCATGGTCTTGATTACTTCAGGTAGCGCGATCAGGCGCAGCAGATTGGCCACGCTGACGCGGGACTTACCCACAGCCTCGGCGACCTGCTGCTGCGTCAGCTGAAATTCGTTTTGTAGACGCTGCAGGGCAATCGCCTCCTCAATGGGATTGAGGTCTTCGCGCTGAATGTTTTCGATCAGCGCCATGGCAATGGCCGCTTCATCCGGCACGTCGCGCACCATCGCCGGGATCGTCTCGACGCCTGCTTGCTGGCTCGCGCGCCAGCGGCGTTCGCCGGCGATGATCTCGAAGCGACTGTCGGCAATCGGACGCACCACGATCGGCTGCATGACGCCTTGCGCCCTGATCGAGTTGGCCAGTTCTTCCAACGCCTGGGGGTCCATGTCGCGACGTGGCTGGTACTTGCCGCGCTGGATCAGGTCCAGCGGTATGTGTTGCAGCTCGCGCTGATCGGCCTGTACGGCCTGTTCTTCCAGCGCACTGACGGTGGGACTGCTCAGAAGTGCGTCCAGCCCACGTCCGAGTCCTCGTTTCTTGACGGCCATGGAGTTTCCTTAAGTGGGCTGGGCAGCGGCGCGGGGTGATCGGCGTTGACGACGAACCATCTCGCCAGCCAGTGCCAGGTAAGCCAGCGCACCGCGTGAACTCTTGTCGTAAGCCAGAGCAGGCATGCCGAAACTCGGGGCCTCGGCCAGACGGATGTTGCGCGGGATCACGGTGTCGTACAGCTGATCGCCGAAATGTTCCTTGAGCTGCGCCGAGACGTCGTTGATCAGGCTCAGGCGCGGGTCATACATGGTCCGCAGCAGGCCTTCGATCTTGAGCGAAGGATTGAGCAGCTCACCGATGCGTTTGATGTTATCCACAAGGTCGCTCAGGCCTTCGAGTGCGTAATACTCGCACTGCATGGGGATAATCACGCCATCGGCGGCCACCAGCGCATTGAGCGTCAGCATCGACAGCGAAGGTGGGCAGTCGATAAGGATGTAATCGTAATTTTCGCGGATTGGTGCCAGCGCGGTGCGCAGGCGCGCCTCTTTCATCTGCATTTCCAGCAGGACGACTTCGGCAGCGGTCAGGTCGCGGTTCGCCGGCAGCAGTTGATAACCGCCGTGCTCGGAGAAATGCATGGCCTGATTCAGGTCGCATTCGCCGATCAACAGATCGTAGACGGAATGCTCAAGCGCGTGCTTATCCACACCGCTACCCATGGTGGCGTTGCCCTGTGGATCGAGATCGATCAACAACACCCGACGTTTGGTTGCGACCAGCGACGCTGCGAGGTTGATGCAGGTGGTGGTTTTACCCACACCACCCTTTTGGTTCGCTATCGCGAATACCTTAGCCATTCTTGCGTGTGTTCCCTGTCATGCCGTGCGGCGCAGTATCAGCAGATGCCGTTGCCCTTGGCAACCGGGCACGGCCAAGGCCTGCGCGCTTTCCAGATGAAAATCTGCGGGCAATGCTACCAGTTCATCCGCAGGATGCAGACCCTTCATCGCCAACCAGCGTGTTTTGCTGTCGCCCATGTGGCGCGTCCAGCCCGTGAAGTCTTCAAGGCTGCTGAATGCACGGGAAATGATCCCGGTAAACGGCAGCTCGGGCTGGAAGGCTTCGGCACGGCTGTGGATAACTGTCAGGTTGTCGAGCGCAAGCTCCAGTTTGACCTGGGTCAAGAAACGGGTTTTCTTGCCGTTGCTGTCCAAGAGCATGACTTTCATGTCCGGAAACATGATGGCCAGTGGAATGCCCGGCATGCCGCCGCCGCTGCCAACATCGAGTTGACGCTCGCCTTCGATGAAAGGAACCACACTTAGGCTGTCGAGCAAGTGACGGGAGACCATCTCGTCCGGATCGCGCACGGCGGTCAGGTTGTAGGCCTTGTTCCATTTGATCAGCAATGCCAGATAAGCCAACAGCTGTGCGTGCTGCGTTTCACTCAGCTCGACGCCCAGTTCGCGGGCGCCAAGGGTCAATTCTTCTGCGTGCTGCGGGGTAACCAATGAACTCAAGCGCTTTGCTCCAACTGACGGCCCGCGCCGCGTTTTTTCAAGTGAATCATCAGCAGCGAAATGGCCGCCGGGGTAACGCCCGGAATTCGGGATGCCTGACCAAGGGTCTCTGGACGAGTTATCCCCAACTTGCTTTGGATTTCTTTCGACAGACCGGAAATGCCTGTGTAATCGATGTCGGCAGGCAGCTTGGTGTCCTCGCTGGCGCGCAGCCGGGCGATTTCGTCCTGCTGGCGATCGATGTAACCGGCGTATTTGGTCTTGATTTCGACCTGTTCGGCGACCTGTGGATCGATCAAGCCATTGCCAGTCAGCGCGACCAGGCTCGCGTAGTCCACTTCCGGACGTCTAAGCAGGTTGAGCAGGTTGTATTCGTGAGTCAGCGGCGTGCCGAAGTGAGCGGAAACCGCATCACCCTGCTCGGTGCCCGGGCGAATCCACGTCGATTTCAAGCGTTGCTCTTCCAGCTCGATGCCTTCGCGCTTGGCGCAGAACGCCGCCCAACGCGCATCGTCGACCAGACCCAGCTCGCGTCCTTTTTCGGTCAGGCGCAGGTCGGCGTTGTCTTCACGCAGGATCAAGCGGTATTCGGCGCGGGAAGTGAACATCCGGTAGGGCTCTTGGGTGCCGAGGGTGATCAGGTCATCCACAAGCACGCCGATGTACGCCTCGTCACGACGCGGGCACCAGCTTTCCTTGCCCTGTGCACGCAATGCGGCGTTGGCACCGGCGAGCAAACCTTGCGCACCGGCTTCTTCGTAACCGGTGGTGCCGTTGATCTGTCCAGCAAAGAACAGACCGGCAATGACTTTGGTTTCCAGGCTGTATTTCAGATCGCGCGGATCGAAGTAGTCGTACTCGATCGCGTAACCGGGCCGCACGATGTGGGCGTTTTCCATGCCGCGGATCGAACGCACAATCTGCAGCTGCACATCGAAGGGTAGCGAGGTCGAGATGCCGTTCGGGTACAGCTCATGGGTGGTCAGGCCTTCCGGCTCGATGAACACCTGATGGCTTTCCTTGTCGGCAAAACGATGAATCTTGTCTTCGATCGATGGGCAGTAGCGCGGGCCGATGCCTTCGATTTCGCCGGCAGCCGAGTACATCGGCGAACGGTCGAGGTTGGCCGCGATGATTTCGTGGGTGCGTGCGTTGGTATGGGTAATCCAGCAGCTGACCTGACGTGGGTGCTGTTCTTTGGAACCCAGGAACGACATGACCGGAATCGGCGTGTCACCGGGTTGCTCAGTCATGACCGAGAAATCCACAGAGCGACCGTCGATGCGCGGCGGCGTACCGGTTTTCAAGCGACCCACCCGCAACGGCAGCTCACGTAGACGACGAGCCAGCGCGATGGAAGGCGGATCCCCTGCCCGGCCACCGGAATAGTTCTGCAAACCGATGTGGATAAGTCCGCCCAGGAAGGTGCCTGTGGTCAGGACAACCGAGTCGGCCATGAAGCGCAAGCCCATCTGAGTCACAACGCCGCGTACCTGATCCTGCTCGACAATCAGGTCGTCACAGGATTGCTGAAATATCCACAGGTTCGGCTGGTTCTCGATGATCTCGCGAATCGCGGCTTTATACAGAATGCGGTCGGCTTGGGCACGCGTTGCACGTACGGCCGGGCCTTTGCGGCTGTTCAGTACGCGAAATTGAATCCCACCCAGATCGGTTGCGGTGGCCATGGCGCCGCCGAGCGCATCGATCTCTTTGACCAGATGGCTTTTACCAATCCCGCCAATGGCAGGGTTGCAGCTCATTTGCCCAAGGGTTTCCACGTTATGCGTCAGCAGCAGGGTTTTAGCACCCATGCGAGCAGACGCCAGTGCTGCCTCGGTACCGGCATGACCGCCGCCGATGACGATCACTTCAAAACGGGAAGGGAAATCCACCACGCACCTCGTGCCTGTTAATGGGGGGAATAGGAAATTGGCGGCAAGTATAGGGACTTCCCCCCCTTGAAAGGAACCTTTTGCGCAAAATTTAACCAGCTGTGGATGAATGGCAGTTAAAAAATTAAAAGAGAGAGATATTTATAAAAGCTTTGTTTTTATGTTTATGTTTAGAGGATAGCCTCTCTGTGGATAGATTCATGCAGCCCTTATTCTGCTTGCTGTACAGAGAATCAAAACGCTGTGATCAGGTAGCAACGAGCACGTTGGATAACCCGCTTAAGCCTGTGGATTAAATGACCTGTTACCCACAGGGGCGATTATCCCTAGGTCAGAGGCCCACTTATCAACTGAGCTGAATCGGGGTTATGCACAGGGCTCATTTCGCATCTCTTACCGGCTTCGCAGATAAACAGCAGGCGCACGAAAGCGATCCGACGGCCTGAACGGCGCGGAGGGAAGGAATGTGAGAGACAAAAAAACAGGCAGACCGCAGAAAACGAGTCTGCCTCTGGACGGGAGAAGGGATTACTTACCGATGCAGAAGCTGGAAAAGATGCGTCCCAGCAGATCATCAGAGCTGAACGCCCCGGTAATCTCGCCCAGGAACTGCTGTGCCAGTCGCAAATCTTCTGCCAGCAATTCACCGGCGCCCGCAAGTGTCAGCTGCGAACGGCCGTGTTCTAGGGAGGCGCTTGCCTTGTGCAGCGCTTCCAGGTGACGCCGGCGTGCGCTGAAGCTGCTTTCGGAGGTCTGTTGATAACCCATGCAGGCTTTCAGGTGCTCGCGCAGCAGCTCAAGGCCCTCTCCGCCAGCCTTGGCACTCAGGTTGATAGTAACGTGGCCATCGGCGCTGACTTCAAGCTCTACCGGATCGCCACTGAGGTCCGCCTTGTTACGGATCAGGGTGACATGAGCCGGATCAGGGCGTTGCTCAAGAAATTCCGGCCACAGGGCAAACGGATCAAGGGCTTCAGTCGCTGTTGCGTCCACAACAAGGAGAATCCGATCAGCTTCATTGATGGCTTTCAAGGCACGCTCGACACCGATGCGCTCAACCTGGTCTTCGGTGTCACGAAGACCTGCGGTGTCCACAACATGAAGCGGCATGCCATCGATGTGGATATGTTCGCGCAAGATGTCGCGGGTGGTGCCAGCGATCTCGGTCACGATCGCAGCCTCCCTGCCAGCCAGCGCATTGAGCAGACTCGATTTGCCCGCGTTCGGACGGCCGGCGATGACCACGGTCATGCCGTCGCGCAACAAAGCCCCTTGATTCGCTTCGCCCAGCACCGTAGATAACTGCTCGCGCACTTCATCGAGCATTTTGAGCACGTGGCCATCGGCAAGGAAGTCGATTTCTTCCTCGGGGAAGTCGATCGCAGCTTCAACGTAAATGCGTAGGCTGATGAGCCGCTCGGTGAGGTTATGCACACGCTGGGAGAACGCGCCCTGCAGAGAACGCAGGGCATTACGCGCAGCCTGGGCGGAACTGGCTTCGATCAGGTCAGCGATTGCCTCGGCCTGGGCCAGGTCGAGCTTGTCGTTGAGGAATGCACGTTCGCTGAATTCGCCCGGTCTGGCCAGGCGGCTGCCCAGTTGTACACAGCGCTGCAGCAGCATATCGAGCACGATCGGGCCGCCGTGGCCTTGCAGTTCAAGCACATCTTCGCCGGTGAACGAGTTCGGGCCGGGGAAATACAGCGCGATACCTTCATCGATGATTTGGCCGTGTTCATCCTGAAATGGGCCGTAATGAGCGTGCCGCGGCTGCAGCTGTTTGCCGACGATGGCCTGGGCTGCAGCACTCGCCAACGGGCCGGAGATACGCACAATCCCAACGCCGCCCCGTCCCTGAGCAGTGGCGATGGCGGCGATGGTTTCACGAGGGACGTTCATGGTCCGACTCCTGAATAACTGACGGATAGCAAAACGCCCCACGAGGGGGCGTTCTGCATTTACTTATTCACAGGGTAGATCAAGCCGCGGCTTTCTTGGCCTTGGCCTCGATGCTGCGCGTGATGTACCACTGTTGAGTGATGGACAGGGTGTTGTTCACAACCCAGTACAGCACCAGACCCGCCGGGAACCACAGGAAGAAGAAGGTGAAGATGATTGGCATCAGCTTCATCACTTTGGCCTGCATCGGATCCGGAGGTGTAGGGTTCAGACGCTGCTGGATGAACATGGTCGCGCCCATGATGATCGGCAGGATGAAGAACGGATCCTTGATCGACAGATCGGTTATCCACAGCAGCCAAGGCGCTTGACGCATCTCGACGCTTTCCAGCAATACCCAATACAGCGACAGGAAAACCGGCATTTGCACAAGAATTGGCAAGCATCCACCCAGCGGGTTGATCTTCTCTTTCTTGTACAGCTCCATCATCGACTGCGAAAGCTTCTGGCGGTCATCGCCATGTTGCTCTTTGAGTGCAGCCAGACGCGGGGCAACGGCACGCATACGGGCCATCGACTTGTAGCTGGCGGCCGACAGCGGGAAGAAAAGCCCTTTGATAAGCATGGTCAGGAAGATGATCGACCAGCCCCAGTTACCCACAATGCTGTGGATATGTTGCAGCAGCCAGAAAATTGGCTGGGCAATGAACCAGAGAATGCCGTAGTCGACGGTCAGTTCCAGACCTGGGGACAACTCTTTCAGAACAGCCTGGCTCTTTGGACCGGCGTAAAGCGTGGTCGTGGTTTCAGCTTTCGCACCCGGCGCTACGGTCAACGCAGGGCCAGTGAAACCGATAATGTAGTTGCCGGCGCTGTCTTTACGAGTGGTAACGGTGTTGCTGTCAGACTTGTTCGGGATCCATGCGGTCACGAAATAGTGCTGCAGCCACGCCACCCAGCCACCTTGAACGGTGTCTTTGACCGAGCCTTTGTCGATGTCTTTCATCGAAACCTTTTTGTAAGGCTCCGAAGGTGTCCACATTGCAGCACCTAGGTACGTCGCGGTACCGGTGGCAGTGGTCGACGACGGATCGGCACTGTTGTCGCGCTTGAGCTGAGCAAACAGGTTGCCGTTCCATGCTTGAGCGCTCTGGTTGTCGATCAGGTAGCTGACGGTCAGGTCATACAGGCCGCGTTTGAACGTGAAACGCTTGATGTAGTTGACGCCGGCATCGCTGAATTTCAGGTCAACGACCAGATCGTTCTGACCATCGGCCAGCTGGAAGCTTTTCTGTGTAGCCGAGTAAACCGGACGACCAGCGGCACGTGCATCCGGGCCATTGGCACCAGTCAGACCGCTCTGAGCGAGGAAAGTACGCTCGCCACCGTTGTCGAACAGCTGGAATGGAATCTCCGGATGATCCTGACGACGTGGATAAAGTGGCAGGCGAAGCTGCACGACGTCACCACCTACCGGGTCGATTTCGAGATTCAATACGTCGGTCTTGACCTGAATCAGGTCCTTGCTGGCTGCAACCGGCGCATCGGCAGGTGCAGCGACTTCGCCTGTCGCACTCGGAACGTCTGCGTTTGCGGCAGTTGAACCTTGTGGGGTGTCAGGAAGCGCGGCGTTATTGGTGCTGGCAGCAACATTCTGAGTCGGCAAGGCAGCCTGACCGTAGTCCTGGTTCCATTTCAGGACACCGACATAGGTCACGATTGCCAGGGCGACGATCAGGATCGTGCGTTTAATATCCATGATTACTCGGCCATCGAAGAGGAACGGGAGGTGGGAACTGGTGGAACCGGGTCGAAACCACCGGGATTCCACGGATGACAGCGACCCAAGCGACGCAGGGTCAGCCAGCCGCCGCGTACCAGGCCATGATTTTCTATGGCTTCGTACGCATAGCAGGAGCAACTGGGATAGAAACGACAGTGACTGGCCATCAGGGGACTAATGGCATAGCGGTAAAACTGGATCGGAACGAGTGCCAGTTTACGCATCAGGACTGTCTACCCCCGCAGTTTCGGTTTTGGCTTCTGAAGTCGGTCGGCTGCGCGCCAGACGTTTCCAGAGCTTGCCGAAATGCTGAATCAGTTCGGGGTTTTCAATGTCACCCAAGCCTTTACGCGCGACAACCACGATATCCCAGCCAACCAGGTTGTCCTGGTGGAGGCGAAACGATTCGCGCATCAGGCGTTTCAAGCGGTTGCGCTCAACGGAGAGCTTCACGCTCTTCTTGCCGATCACCAACCCGAGACGGGCGTGATCTAGATCGTTGTTGCGCACAAGGAGCAGGAGATTTTTCCCCGGAACCTTGCCGGCGGGGGAGTCAAAGACTGCCTTGAAATGCCGGGGTGTCAGCAAACGCTTTTCCCGACTGAAGTCCTGACTCACCACCTGTACCGATTAATCAAACTGCCAGACGCTTACGGCCTTTGGCGCGACGACGCGACAGAACTGCACGGCCGTTTTTGGTAGCCATACGAGCACGGAAACCGTGGGTGCGGGCGCGCTTGATGGTGCTCGGTTGGAAAGTACGTTTCATGGTGTGTTACCTGGTTCGTCCACAACGGGCCGGAATGACCCCGTTTTAAGAGAGCGGGGATTCTAGAGAAAGCAAGCTCGCAGGTCAATTTCCAACCAACGTTTCCTGCATTCATTCCTTTATGGGGATTTTTCAGGGCCCAAGCCCGTTCTCCAGAACGTCACCGAACCTTAGACATAAAAATAAAGAAGGAGAGTATTTAAAGCTTTTCTGTAAAGCTTATAAGAACTTAGGGAGGCATCTTCTGTGGATAAGTCATCACAGGCATGTAAACACGTGCTGTACAGAGGATCACAACTCTGTCGACAAACAGTGCTGCGCCTGTGCCATGACCTCGGAAAACCTGTGTATGAAAGACCTCTTTATCCACAGCCTGGTTATCCACAGATTTTCGACCCGAGTTATGCAATGGGATCAGTGGCGGTTATCCACAAAGCTTATGCACATGCCATTGGTCGGCTTCATTGTCGATAACACCTTGATTTTGGGATGCCTGTTAGCGACCTACATGTGGATAAGTCCGTCGGGGGTGGTTACAATGGGCGCTTGTTTTTGCCTCACCGGCTTTCGAAACTAGGGGATATCCGTGTCAGTGGAACTTTGGCAGCAGTGCGTGGAGCTTTTGCGCGATGAGCTGCCTGCCCAACAATTCAACACCTGGATCCGTCCGCTACAGGTCGAAGCCGAGGGCGACGAGTTGCGCGTTTACGCGCCCAACCGTTTCGTACTCGACTGGGTGAATGAAAAGTATCTTGGCCGCTTGCTCGAACTGCTGGGCGAACATGGCCAAGGCATCGCGCCCGCGCTCTCCTTATTAATAGGCAGCAAGCGCAGCTCTGCGCCTCGCGCAGCTCCCAATGCACCCTTGGCCGCGGCGGTAGCGGCGTCACAGGCGGCTCAGAGCGTTGCTACCAAGCCTCATCTGGCACCAACCCCAACCTCGGAACCGAGCGCCCCTTCGCCCGTCGTGCAGCCTTCGCTGGATGTCGATGACGAGCCTTCGCGAGACAGTTTCGACCCGATGGCGGGCGCCAGTTCACAGCAGGCTCCCGTGCGTGCGGAGCAGCGCAATGTGCAGGTCGAAGGTGCACTCAAGCACACCAGTTATCTGAACCGCACCTTCACGTTCGAGAATTTCGTTGAAGGTAAATCCAACCAGCTTGCCCGCGCGGCCGCCTGGCAAGTGGCGGATAACCCCAAGCACGGTTACAACCCGCTCTTCCTTTATGGTGGCGTTGGCTTGGGTAAGACTCACTTGATGCACGCTGTGGGTAACCACCTGCTCAAGAAGAATCCGAACGCCAAAGTCGTGTACCTGCACTCCGAGCGTTTCGTGGCCGACATGGTCAAGGCGCTGCAGCTGAACGCGATCAATGAATTCAAGCGCTTCTACCGTTCGGTGGATGCTTTGCTGATCGACGACATTCAATTCTTCGCTCGCAAGGAGCGTTCGCAGGAAGAGTTTTTCCACACCTTCAATGCCTTGCTCGAGGGCGGTCAGCAGGTGATCCTCACCAGCGACCGCTATCCAAAAGAGATCGAAGGCCTGGAAGAACGCCTGAAGTCACGCTTCGGCTGGGGCCTCACCGTTGCGGTCGAGCCGCCAGAGCTTGAAACCCGCGTGGCGATTCTGATGAAAAAAGCCGATCAGGCGAAGGTCGAACTTCCCCATGATGCCGCTTTCTTTATAGCCCAGCGTATTCGTTCCAACGTGCGTGAGCTGGAGGGGGCGCTAAAGCGTGTCATCGCTCACTCGCACTTCATGGGGCGTGACATCACCATTGAGTTGATCCGCGAATCGCTCAAGGACCTGTTGGCGCTGCAGGACAAACTGGTGAGTGTGGATAACATTCAGCGCACGGTGGCCGAGTACTACAAGATCAAGATCTCCGACCTTCTGTCGAAACGTCGTTCGAGATCGGTCGCGCGGCCGCGTCAGGTGGCCATGGCGCTGTCCAAGGAATTAACCAACCACAGTCTGCCGGAGATCGGCGACGTGTTTGGTGGCCGCGACCACACCACCGTGCTGCACGCCTGCCGCAAGATCAACGAACTTAAAGAATCCGACGCGGATATCCGCGAGGACTACAAGAACCTGCTGCGTACTTTGACGACGTGATGCCAGCGCAGCTTATTTAAGGCAAGGGACTAGACCATGCATTTCACCATTCAACGCGAAGCCCTGTTGAAACCCCTGCAACTGGTCGCCGGCGTTGTTGAACGCCGCCAGACCTTGCCGGTTCTGTCGAACGTATTGTTGGTCGTTGAAGGCCAACAGCTGTCGTTGACCGGTACTGACCTGGAAGTCGAGCTGGTTGGTCGTGTACAGCTGGAAGAACCAGCCGAGCCGGGCGAGATCACCGTACCTGCGCGCAAGCTGATGGACATCTGCAAAAGCCTGCCGAACGATGCGTTGATCGACATCAAGCTCGACGAGCAGAAGCTCGTCGTCAAGGCCGGTCGCAGCCGCTTCACTCTGTCGACTTTGCCAGCCAATGATTTCCCGACTGTCGAAGAAGGCCCTGGATCGCTGACTTTCAACCTTGTGCAAAGCAAGTTGCGTCGATTGATCGAGCGCACCAGCTTTGCCATGGCTCAGCAAGATGTTCGTTACTACCTCAACGGCATGCTGATCGAAGTTCAATCTGGCGTGCTGCGTGCTGTTGCCACTGACGGCCACCGCCTTGCGATGTGCTCGATGTCGGCAGAAATCGAACAGGCTGATCGTCACCAGGTGATCGTTCCACGCAAAGGTATCCTTGAGCTGGCACGTTTGCTCACTGAGCAGGACGGTCTGGTCAGCATCGTCCTGGGTCAGCATCATATCCGCGCCACCACAGGCGAGTTCACCTTCACCTCCAAGCTGGTAGACGGCAAGTTCCCGGACTACGAGCGCGTACTGCCTAAAGGTGGCGACAAACTGGTGGTCGGTGATCGCCAGGCGCTACGCGAAGCGTTCAGCCGTACGGCGATTCTGTCGAACGAGAAATACCGCGGTATCCGTCTGCAACTGGCTAGCGGTCAGCTGAAAATCCAGGCGAATAACCCTGAGCAGGAAGAAGCAGAGGAAGAAATCAGCGTCGACTACAGCGGCAGCTCGCTGGAAATCGGTTTCAACGTGAGCTACTTGCTCGATGTTTTGGGGGTGATGACCACTGAACAAGTGCGTCTGATCCTGTCCGACTCCAACAGCAGCGCGCTGGTACAGGAGTCAGGTAACGACGATTCGGCTTACGTTGTCATGCCGATGCGCCTGTAATCAGCAGGCACTAGATGTCTCTTAGTCGCGTCTCGGTCACCGGGGTGCGCAATCTGCACCCGGTGACCTTCTCCCCCTCCCCCCGCATCAACATTCTCTATGGCGCCAATGGCAGTGGAAAAACCAGTGTCCTTGAAGCCATACATCTGCTTGGACTCGCCCGGTCATTTCGCAGTGTTCGCCTTCTGCCTGTGATCCAGTACGAACAGCCAGCTTGCACGGTTTTTGGCCAGGTAGAACTGGCTGAAGGTGGCCACAGCAATCTGGGCATTTCTCGCGATCGCCAAGGCGAGTTCCAGATTCGCATCGACGGTCAAAACGCGAAAAGTGCAGCTCAGCTTGCTGAGACGTTGCCGCTACAACTCATTAACCCGGACAGCTTTCGGCTCCTGGAAGGTGCTCCCAAAATCAGAAGGCAGTTTTTGGATTGGGGAGTGTTCCACGTGGAACCTCGATTCATGGCCACTTGGCAGCGTTTGCAGAAGGCCCTGAGGCAGCGGAACTCGTGGCTTCGGCATGGTACACTTGACGGCGCTTCTCAGGCGGCTTGGGACCGAGAGCTGTGCCTTGCCAGTGACGAAATTGATGAGTTCCGTCGCGCTTACATAAAGGCCTTGAAGCCTGTCTTTGAAAAGACTTTGACCGAGCTTGTTCAGCTTGAAGGTCTGACCCTGAGTTACTACCGCGGCTGGGATAAAGAGAAAGACTTGAGCGCTGTGCTCGCCTCTTCCCTTCACCGTGATCAGCAAATGGGTCATACCCAGGCCGGTCCGCAACGCGCGGATTTACGACTCCGGTTGGGTGGCCATAACGCAGCCGATATCCTCTCGCGCGGCCAGCAGAAGTTGGTGGTGTGTGCGTTGCGCATCGCGCAGGGACATCTGGTCAGTCAGGCCCGCCGCGGCCAATGTATTTACCTCGTCGACGATCTGCCTTCAGAGCTCGACGAGCAACACCGCGGCGCCTTATGTCGCTTGCTGGAAGAATTAAACTGCCAGGTTTTTATCACCTGTGTAGATCATGAATTGTTGAGGGAAGGCTGGCACACGGAAACGCCAGTTGCTTTGTTCCACGTGGAACACGGCAGTATCACCCAGACCCACGACCATCGGGAGTGAATGCATGAGCGAAAATCAAACGTACGACTCGTCCAGCATCAAGGTGCTGAAAGGGCTTGATGCCGTACGCAAGCGTCCCGGTATGTACATCGGCGATACGGACGATGGCAGTGGTCTTCACCACATGGTGTTTGAGGTAGTAGATAACTCGATCGACGAAGCTTTGGCTGGCCATTGCGACGACATCAGCATCATCATCCACCCGGACGAATCCATCACCGTGCGCGACAACGGTCGCGGCATTCCGGTCGACGTGCATAAAGAAGAAGGCGTTTCCGCAGCCGAGGTCATCATGACCGTGCTGCACGCCGGCGGTAAGTTCGACGATAACTCGTACAAAGTATCCGGCGGTCTGCACGGTGTAGGTGTGTCGGTTGTGAACGCCCTCTCTGAAGAACTGAATCTGACGGTTCGTCGCAGCGGCAAGATCTGGGAACAGACTTACGTTCACGGCGTCCCTCAAGAGCCGATGAAAATCGTCGGCGAGAGCGATACCACGGGTACCGAGATTCACTTCAAACCATCGGCTGAAACCTTCAAGAACATCCACTTCAGCTGGGACATCCTGGCGAAGCGGATTCGTGAACTGTCCTTCCTGAACTCCGGCGTCGGTATCGTTCTGAAGGATGAGCGCAGCGGCAAGGAAGAGCTGTTCAAATACGAAGGCGGTCTGCGTGCTTTCGTCGAATACCTGAACACCAACAAGACGGCGGTCAACCAGGTGTTCCACTTCAACATCCAGCGTGATGATGGTGTGGGCGTCGAGATTGCGTTGCAGTGGAACGACAGCTTCAACGAGAACCTGCTGTGCTTCACCAACAACATTCCTCAGCGTGATGGCGGTACCCACCTCGTGGGTTTCCGTTCCGCGCTGACGCGTAACCTGAACAATTATATCGAGCAGGAAGGTCTGGCGAAGAAGCACAAGGTCGCGACCACCGGTGACGATGCCCGTGAAGGCCTGACCGCGATCATCTCGGTAAAAGTGCCGGATCCGAAGTTCAGTTCGCAGACCAAGGACAAACTGGTTTCTTCTGAAGTGAAGACCGCAGTTGAACAAGAGATGGGTAAATACTTCTCGGACTTCCTGCTGGAGAACCCGAACGAAGCCAAGGCGGTTGTCGGCAAGATGATCGACGCTGCACGCGCCCGTGAAGCAGCGCGTAAAGCCCGTGAGATGACCCGTCGTAAAGGTGCACTGGATATAGCCGGCCTGCCAGGCAAACTGGCTGACTGCCAGGAGAAAGACCCTGCCCTTTCCGAGCTGTACCTGGTGGAGGGTGACTCTGCAGGCGGTTCCGCCAAGCAGGGTCGTAACCGTAAGACACAGGCCATCCTGCCGTTGAAGGGTAAGATCCTCAACGTCGAGAAAGCGCGTTTCGACAAGATGATTTCCTCGCAGGAAGTCGGCACCTTGATCACCGCGCTGGGCTGCGGCATCGGTCGCGAAGAGTACAACATCGATAAGTTGCGCTATCACAACATCATCATCATGACCGATGCTGACGTCGACGGTTCGCACATCCGTACTTTGTTGCTGACCTTCTTCTTCCGTCAACTGCCGGAACTGGTCGAGCGTGGCTACATCTACATCGCCCAGCCGCCTCTGTACAAAGTGAAGAAAGGCAAGCAAGAGCAATACATCAAAGACGACGACGCCATGGAAGAGTACATGACGCAGTCGGCCCTGGAAGATGCGAGCCTGCACCTGAGCGAATCGGCCCCTGGCATTTCCGGCGCTGCGCTGGAGAAGCTGGTGAACGATTTCCGCATGGTCATGAAGACGCTGAAGCGTCTGTCGCGACTGTACCCGCAGGAGCTGACCGAGCACTTCGTGTACCTGCCGCCGGTATCGATGGAACAACTGTCGGATCACGCCGCGATGCAGGACTGGCTGGCCAGATTCGACGAGCGTCTGCGTGTCGGTGAGAAGTCGGGCCTGGTGTACAAGGCCAGCCTGCGTGAAGACCGTGAGCGTAATGTCTGGCTGCCAGAAGTCGAGTTGATCTCCCACGGCCTGTCGAACTACGTCACCTTCAACCGCGACTTCTTCGGCAGTAACGACTACAAGACCGTTACCGCTCTGGGCGCGCAGATCAGCACGCTGCTCGAAGAAGGTGCCTACGTACAGCGCGGCGAGCGCAAGAAGCCGGTCACCGAGTTCAAGGAAGCCCTAGCCTGGCTGATGGCCGAAAGCACCAAGCGCCACACCATTCAGCGATACAAAGGTCTGGGCGAAATGAACCCGGATCAACTGTGGGAAACCACGATGGACCCGACCGTACGCCGCATGCTGAAGGTCACCATCGAAGACGCGATCGCTGCCGATCAGATCTTCAACACGCTGATGGGTGACGCTGTAGAACCACGCCGCGACTTCATTGAAGCCAACGCACTGGCGGTGTCGAACCTGGACTTTTAAGGTTCATCCGCTCAACACAAAACCCCGGCCGATGCAGATCGTCCGGGGTTTTGTTTTATAAGGCGTCTAACGTCAACCTACAGTCTTGGCCGACTCAAGCACAGAAGCGCCCCGCCCTCTCGTGACCCATCGCTTGCCCCACTGAATGCCCCGCAGTTCGATGAACTGGTAGGTGAGCGCCGACAGCGCGACGATCACCCCGAGCAAAACCATCAACAGCAGGTTATCCACTATTGAACTGCCGAACGAAATCATCGGCCCGGACACCGTCGCAGGATAAGTGACGACAGCATGGCCGGTGACCTTACCCGCCAACAATAGGATCAGGGTGAACGCTAAGAGAATCATCGCGTGGGTCATGTAGATCGAATAAGACAATGTTCCCAGACGCTCGAATAGCTTGCCTTTGAACAGCCCGGAAAATGCTCCGCCCTCGAACGAGAAAATAAGGATCACTGCGCAGAACAGCAGCATCAGGACGATCTGCTTGTGGGCGATGTTTGTAACCATGGCGAACGCCACAAGCGTCAAGCCGATGGCTTCGAGGGCTGTGAATAACCAGCGTCTGGCCGTCAGGTTCTGAATCACCCGATAGGCCTGATACGTGATCACGCCGGCAAAGAAACACGACAAACCTTGCAACACTGGCTCCATCATCGGTGCCATACCCAGGAACAGGAGCCCCGTTGCCGCAATAGAAAGCCCGACGAACACCGTCATTGAGAGCCGCGGTGTGAACAGCAGGATCGCCGCGAAGATCATGTAGAGGTAGTACTCGACGCTGATGCTCCACGCCGGGAAGTTGAAGGACTGTGCGTTGAACCCTGGCCACCAGGATTGCAGGAGCAACAGGTTGGGGATGATTTCCTGTGGTGCTCGTTGCCCGGTAAAGCTGCCTTGGTTGAATGCGATGCCGGTGTGCTCCGCGCACAGCTTCATGACTTCGAGCCCGATCGCCAGAATTAAAACGAACACGTGCAGTGGGTACAACCGAAAGGTACGGGTGATAAAGAACTGCCTGAACTGAACCGTTGATGCGAGGCGTTGGCCGTAGGTGTGGAACATCACAAAACCGCTGAGTACGAAAAAGAAGCTGACTAGAAAATGGGCGTTACGAAAGAACGACCACTCGCCGAAACCTTGCAGGATGTGCACGTGATAGATAGCGACGCTGAGGGCGCAGAGGCCCCGAAAACTGTCCAGCACTAGAAATCGCTTCATCGCTACCTCCCTGTACGCAACAACAATACGCGGATCAAGCTGCGCCCTTCCCTGCGCCTGCCCAATACGCCTTCACACCATCCAGTCGGCTGTTGAGTATTGCCGCAAAGGCGTGACGTCTGGACATCGCGGGCTTCTCGATGAAATGCCAAGAGAAAACGGCAGCGATAAGCACGATGGGGAATGCTGCCAGCATCATGTGAATTGGGCTGATGCCCTTGAACAGGTGAGCGAGTATTTCCTGAACCGGGAACGCATAGATGTACACACCGTATGAGTAATCCCCGAGCTGGTTGTAGCGATCAACCAGGGTGTTGGTCGCAAACCCGAGATAGAAAATCAGGTACGTCCACGCCAGCACGAAGCACTCGAAGAACCAGGGTTTCTGATATGACCAAGCCGCCAATGCCGCCAGAGGCAGGAACCAGATGAAGCGATGCTGGATGTGCTGGCGATATCGATACAGCGACATGCCGAGTACGAACGGCAAACTCCAAATGAAGAAAAACTGCGCGCGATGCAGTTCATTCAGCATTTGAGTGTTGGCCAGCAGGACTTTGAAGGCGATATAGACGACGGCGTACACCAGCAGAAAACCGGCGAACCGGTTGCCCTTTCCGTAGAACGCAAACGCTCCAATCCCACCCACCAGCACATACAGCATGACCTCATAAAAGAGTGTCCACAGCGAGCCGTTGATGCCTGGCCACGGGTTGTCCTCAAACACGCCGGGCAGCTGAAACTTCATACTGAACAGCATCAGGTTATTGCTGAGGTAACTGTAAATTACACCCGAGCGGAAATATTCCAGCGTGCCCAGTGTCGTAAAGATCGGGCCGATCAGAAATACGCTGAGCAGCAGAACGAGGGTCAGCCCGGGGTAGATACGCAGGAAGCGCGCGGAGAAGAAATCGATTGAGCCAGGTGCGCGATCGCGGCTCAGGGAAATGAAGAAACCGGACACGCAGAAGAACGTCACCACAGCCAGTTCGCCCAGTGACAGACCGATCCATTTCGACAAGGGTTCGACCGCTCCGCTGCCCAACGCCAGCGGATAACTGTGGGATATCAACACAGCGGTGGCGGCGAGCATTCGGATCAGATTGAAATTGTTGTTTCGTCTGGACGCCAGATCACCCAATGTATTCATACCGCCTCCGCCCGGGATCTGGGCACCCACGTTTGATCCATTCACCGCTGTGATGCTTCACGTCCTGAGCAACGCGTAATACCGAAAGGGGCTGGAAATGTGTTTCGACGTTGAAACGATACACCCGCCCCGCAGGCCGTCTAATTGCCATCCCTAATGGGGCGGTGAATAACCTGCTTGCCAATTATTTGACCAAAGGCGCCTCTCGATAGATTTCTTGCAACGAGCGCCGGTTTTCAGCCGGTCAACTTAAGTCTTTCTGGATATGAACATGCCTGCAGAATTTACCCACGAGAATTTGCAGCAGACCGTCGAAGGATTGCGCCTCGCAGGAGACACCGCCGCACAATGGCGCGAGTGGGGCCCTTACGTCAGCGATCGTCAGTGGGGCACGGTTCGCGAGGACTACAGCGCCGATGGCAATGCCTGGGATTACTTCCCACACGATCATTCGCGCAGTCGCACTTATCGCTGGGGTGAAGACGGCTTGGCCGGGTTCTCTGACAAAGCTCAGCACTGGTGCCTGGGATTGGCACTGTGGAATGAGCGCGACCCGATTATCAAGGAACGTCTGTTTGGCCTGAACAACGCCGAAGGCAATCACGGCGAGGACGTCAAAGAGCTGTATTTCCATGTCGACGGGCTGCCGAGTCATGCCTACATGCGCATGCTCTATAAATACCCCCACGCCGAATTTCCCTACAGCGATCTGGTGCAAGAGAACGCCCGTCGCGGGCTGGATGACCCTGAATACGAAGTGCTCGACAGCGGGGTGTTCAACGACAACCACTACTTCGACGTGAACATCGAGTACGCCAAGTACACCCCCGATGACATTTTCATGCGGGTGACAGTGGTCAATCGCTCAGACCGTTCCGCGCGTCTGCACGTGTTGCCGCAAGTGTGGGCGCGCGATATCTGGAGCTGGGCGCCGGATACCGAGCGCCCTACCCTCTCGCGTGTGGATAACAAGGTGGTCGCCCGCCACCCATCGCACGCTGACAAGGAAGCAAGCGCCTGGGGACACACCAACGCCGAATGGCTGTTTTGCGAGAACCGGAGTAATACGCCGAAACTATTTGGCCTGCCAGGAACCGGACCTTTCAAAGATGGCATCAACGATTGGCTTTTAACCGGGCAGGCTGATGCGATCAGTCGTCACGCAGGCACCAAGGTCGCAGCGCATTTTGTGATGGAGCTTGAAGCCGGCGCATCGCAAGTGGTCTACCTGCGCTTTGCGCCTGCAGGCTCTCCTCACATCAATGCCCGAACCCTGTTCGAGCAGCGCAAGAAAGAGGCCGACGACTATTACGGGGTGTTGCAGCAAAACCTGAAGGATCCCGACGCGCGCAACGTTCAACGCCAGGCGCTGGCCGGGCTGTTGTGGTCCAAGCAGCTGTACAACTTCGACGTCAAAGCCTGGCTTGATGGCGACCCGGGGCAAGCGCCTTTGCCTGCCGAACGCTCCCATATTCGTAACAACCAATGGCGGCATTTGTGCAATTTCGACATCGTGTCGATGCCGGACAAGTGGGAATACCCTTGGTACGCATCGTGGGATCTGGCGTTTCAGGCTGTAGCTTTCGCCCTCATCGATATCAGTTTTGCCAAGGATCAGCTGCTGTTGCTGGTCAAAGACCGCTTCATGCACCCCAACGGTCAATTGCCGGCCTACGAATGGCGCTTTGATGACGCGAATCCGCCTGTTCATGCGTGGGCATCCTGGCGCGTTTACCAGATGGAAAAGGCGCAGACAGGCCAGGGTGACGTGGTCTTTCTTGAAAGAATTTTCCACAAGCTGCTGCTGAATTTCTCCTGGTGGGTGAACCGCAAAGATGCTGAAGGTCACAACATCTTCCAGGGCGGGTTTCTCGGGCTGGACAACATCGGCCTGTTCGACCGCTCTGCCACCCTCGCCCCTGGTTACCAGCTCGATCAGGCCGATGGCACGGCTTGGGTGGCGGCTTATGCGCTGGATCTGATGCGCATCGCGCTGGAGCTGGCTCAGCACAACGAGGTGTATGTCGACATCGCGGTGAAGTTCTTTGAGCATTTCCTGTACATCGCCGGCGCAATCAACGAGGTCGATAAAGAGGAAGTGGAAGGCCTGTGGAACGATCACGATGGGTTTTTCTACGACGTGCTGCACCGCCCGGATGGCTTGCGCGAGTCAGTCAAACTCCGATCGTTCGTAGGACTGATCCCGTTGTTTGCCGTACGCGTGCTCGAGCAGCGCGAGCATGAAGGCCTGAAAGGCCTGCGCGAACGCCTGCTGGGCTTCTTGCATCATCGCCCCGATCTGGCCGCGCTGATCTCGCGCTGGACTGAGCCCGGCAAGGGTAACCGCCTCCTCCTGGCGCTGTTGCGTGGCCAACGAACCAAAGACTTGATCAAACGCATGCTTGATGAAAGCGAGTTTCTCTCGCCCTATGGCGTGCGTTCGCTGTCCCGTTATTATGGCGAGTCACCCTTCAGCATGCAGATCAACGGCAATACGTTGTCCGCGGATTACGAGCCTGCCGAGTCAAGCTCGCGGCTGTTTGGCGGCAACTCCAACTGGCGCGGACCGGTTTGGATGCCGCTCAACTACATGCTCATCGAATCGCTGCATGAGTTTCATCGCTATTACGACGAGAACTTTTCCGTCGAATACCCCAGTGGCTCGGGTTATCTGGCCTCGCTTGAGGAAGTGGCTGACGGACTGAGCGACCGAATAAACAGACTTTTCCTACGCAACGAGGAAGGCAACCGACCCTCCATGGCCGGTTATCCACAGCTTGAAATAGATCCTCAAAGCCGCGATCTGGTGTTGTTCCACGAGTATTTCCACGGCGAAAACGGTCGCGGGCTTGGGGCTTCGCACCAGACCGGTTGGAGCGCACTAGTGGCTCTTCTGCTTCAACCCAGGGAATAAACTCGTACGGGGTCGATGAGGCAGGTTGTATCGGGACAGAGGCAGCATTAAGGAGCGGTAACCGGATGTCGTTTCGCAAATATCAGAAAGTGCTGGCGATCCCGAGGGTATTGTCGGCAACGCTGTTTATGTTCGTCGCGGGGCTGCCGCTAACGATCATGACGCTGACCTTGAGCCTTCACGTGCTTAATGAAATGGGCCGCAGTTACTTTGATGCCGGCCTGGTCGCCACCGCCACGGCGTTGGGCTTTGCCGTGGGCTCCCCTTTGCTGGGGCGCATGATGGATCGTCACGGCCTGCGCCCGGTGGTGGCAATCTGTGGGACGTTATCCACAATCGCCTGGGTGCTGCTGCCGTTGGTGAACTACACGCTGTTCGTGGCGCTGGCCTTTGCTGCGGGCGTATTCACTATCCCGACGGGCTCTCTCTCGCGGCAGTTCGTCGCCAGTCTGGTGCCGGAGGACCAGCGTCGCCCGGCCTATTCGCTGACCACCATGTTGATGGAGTTGTCGTTCGTCATCACGCCCGCCGTTGGCATCCTGATGATCACCACCTATTCGGCCACCGCCGTGCTGATCGGCATCGGTGTTTGGCGGGCGTTGTCCTACGCTGCGCTGTACCTGTTGAACTGGCCGATCCGCAACGCCGAGGAAGTCGCCAAAGCGCCAGAGCCCGCCCGTTTGAAGCTACGGGAGTGGCTGAACGCGCGATTGATCAGTGTGTTGATGATCAGCTCCGGGGCGTTGTTCGTGCTTTTCGGGACTGAGCTTGCCTTGATTGCAGTGTTGCGTGAGAACGGCGAGATCGCCTTCACCGGCTATGTGATTGCCGCCATGTCCATCGCCTCGATTGCCGGCGGCTTCATCCACGGGATTGTTCACAGGTCCTGGTCGTTGAACCGGCTGGCGGTGACCATGAGCCTGCTGCTGCTGCCTGTGGCGTTCTTCGATCAGGTGTGGTGGTGGCTGATGCTGGCGCTGCTCCCGACCAACCTGTTGTGTACGCCGACCCTGGCCGCAAGCTCCGAGGCGGTGGCAGAACTTGCCCCGCCCAGCGTAAGAGGTCAGGTGATGGGATTGCAGGATTCGGCCAACCGCTTGGGTCAGACGCTCTCCATGCCGCTTGTAGGCTTCGCTATCGACAGCCTGTCCCCTGCAATGGGTTTTGTGGCGGCGGCGTGTGGAGGGCTGGTTCTGATCGCCATGGCGGCGCTTTGCAATCTGTGGATATCAAAACCTGAGACAACCACCTGAAATGAAAATCGGTCTTGACCGTAGAGGCTCAAGACCGATGTTTTCAGGGCAGAAAATAGGCTGTCAGAAAAAACTTATGCACGTTTTTGGTTCGATAATCGCGCTCAGAAATAAGTAATTAAATTAGAGACTTACAGCCAATTATCAAAAATCTCACACATTTGGTGCACAGGTTATCCACAATTCACGCCGGTGATTTTTCAGGCAATGGCGCCTGTGCTGCTGGCGAGCCCAAGGCTTTCTGCGTGGCCTCATTCCAGGCGAATACTCGGTCGTTCAACGCAGCGATTGCGCGTGGGCCTGTGCCCTCGGCGTACATGGGTTCACCGATGACCACTTCAATGGTGCCAGACTTCTTGCCCCAGCCTTCTTTTGGCCAATATTTGCCCGCATTGTGCGCGATAGGCAGCACAGGCAATTCGGCATTCACTGCCATGGCCGAACCACTGCGTGAGAATTTTCCGATCTGACCGTAGGGCACGCGCGTGCCTTCCGGGAAGATCAGCACCCAGACGCGATCCTTGAGCAGCTCATCGCCCTTCTTCGCCACTACTTTAAGCGCGGCTTTCGGGTTGTTCCGGTCGATGGCGATCGGACGCAGCATCGCCATGGCCCAACCAAAGAACGGCACGTACAGCAGCTCGCGCTTGAGCACCTGGCTCAACGGCTGGAAATGCGCCGAGAGGAAGAAGGTTTCCCAGGTGCTCTGGTGGTTGGACACGATCACACAGGGCGTCGCCGGGACGTTTTCCTGACCTGTGACATTGACCTTGATGTTCAGAAACACCTTGGTCAGCCACAGCGCACAGCGACACCAATACACGTTGATGAAGCGATATCGCGCGCGAAACGGCAGAAAAGGCGCGACAAAGAAACTCAGCGAGCACCACAGCAACGAGCTGGTGCCCAGCAGCAGGTAAAAGATGAAGATCCTGATGGCCTGCACTATCGACATAGCTGCTTTTACCATTACGGGCAGTGCCCGGATTGAGCGTACCGTTGAACGACCGGTCAGCCGTTCGCGGGTGCGCTGTTGTGAATAAGTTCTGCGGCAACCGCCGCCAGATCGTCAAAGACCAACGTTCCGGCGGGCAATGGATTGCTCCGCGTCTTGGGACCCTTACCCGTCATGACCAGAACAGGTTGAGAGTCGACGGCCACCGCCGCCTCCAGGTCACCCTTGCTGTCACCGACGAACCAGATTGCGCGTAAATCGACGCCGTAATGGCTGGCGATGGTGCGCAACATGCCCGGCTTGGGTTTGCGGCAATCGCAGCCCTGATCCGGGCCGTGAGGGCAGTACACAATCAAGCCGACCTCGCCACCCTGCTCCGCTACCAGTTCGCGCAAACGCGCGTGCATGGCATCCAGCGTGGCCAGATCGTAATAACCGCGAGCAATGCCGGACTGGTTGGTGGCCACGGCCACCGTCCAGCCCGCCTTGCTCAGTTGCGCGATCGCCCCGATCGAGCCGGGGATCGGGATCCACTCGGCCACCGACTTGATGTAAGCGTCGGAGTCCTCGTTGATCACTCCGTCCCGATCGAGAATCAGCAGCTTCAAATCATGCGCTCCGGCGTTAACCCAGCAGGGAAATGTCAGCGACACCCAGGAACAGGTTGCGCAGACGGGCCAGCAACGCATAACGGTTGGCGCGCACGCTGGCGTCTTCGGCGTTGACCATCACGGCCTCGAAGAAGGCATCCACAGGCTCGCGCAGTGCCGCCAGACGGGCCAGCGCTTCGTTGTACTGACGGTTGGCCGACATTGGCGCTACGGCCTGGTCAGCCTGCTGAATCGCCGAGTACAGCGAGAACTCGTTGGCGTTGTCGAAGTACTTCGGTTCGACGGTCTGGGCAATGCTGCCCTCGGCCTTGCCCAGCAGGTTCGAGACGCGCTTGTTGACGGCGGCCAGAGCGGCGGCCTCAGGCAGCTTGCGGAACGCCTGCACCGCTTGCACGCGCTGGTCGAAATCCAGCGCCGACGCCGGTTGCAGGGCACGTACTGACAGGTACACCGACACATCGACGCCTTCGTCTTCGTAACGCGCACGCAAGCGGTCGAAGATGAATTCCAGCACCTGTTCAGCCAGACCCGCCGACTTCACCTTGGCACCGAACTGGGTGACGGCGAATTGCACTGTCTTGATCAGGTCCAGATCGAGTTTCTTCTCGATCAGGATCCGCAGGATGCCCAGGGCTGCACGACGCAGTGCATACGGGTCCTTGCTGCCGGTGGGCAACATGCCTATGCCGAAGATGCCCACTAGCGTGTCGAGCTTGTCGGCGATGGCAACAGCCGAACCGGTAAGCGTGCCTGGCAGCTCAGCGCCAGCGCCACGCGGCATGTACTGTTCGTTCAGCGCCAGGGCAACGTCTTCCGGCTCGCCGTCCGCCAGTGCGTAGTAGTAGCCCGCCACGCCCTGCATTTCCGGGAACTCGCCGACCATCTCGGTCGCCAGGTCGCACTTGGACAGCAGGCCTGCACGGCCCGCGCGCTGAGCGTCGCCGCCAATACGCGGCGCGATGAATGCAGCCAGTCTGGAAACGCGCTCGGCCTTGTCGAACACCGTGCCCAATTGAGCCTGGAACACGACGTTCTGCAGACGCTGATTGAACGTTTCCAGCTTCTGCTTCTTGTCCTGCTTGAAGAAAAACTCGGCGTCGGTCAGGCGTGGGCGAACGACTTTCTCGTTACCCAGCACGATCTGCGAAGGGTCTTTGCTCTCGACGTTGGCGACGGTGATGAAGCGCGGCAGCAGCTTGCCGTCCGCGTCCAGCAGACAGAAATACTTCTGGTTGTCCTGCATCGTGGTAATCAACGCTTCCTGCGGAACCTCCAGGAAACGCTCCTCGAACGAACACACCAGCGGCACCGGCCATTCCACCAGGGCGGTCACTTCGTCCAGCAGCGCAGGCGGCACGATCGCAGTGCCTTCGTGCTGGGTCGCCAACTCGTCGACACGCTTGCTGATCAGTTGACGGCGTTCATTGAAATCGGCCAGCACATAAGCAGCGCGCAGGTCGCTGGCGTAGTTGGCAGGCGAGGTGATGCGCACGCTTTCAGGGTGATGGAAGCGATGTCCGCGGGACTCGCGGCCTGCACTTTGGGCGAGGATGGTGCAGTCGATCACTTGATCGCCGAACAGCATCACCAGCCACTGGGTCGGCCGCACGAATTCTTCCTTGCGCGCACCCCAGCGCATGCGCTTTGGAATCGGCAGGTCGTTGAGCGAGTCTTCGATGATGGTGGGCAGCAGGCTCGTGGTCGGTTTACCCGCGATGCTCTGGCTGTAACGCAGTTTCGGCCCGCTCTGATCGATTTCACTCAGATCGACGCCGCATTTCTTGGCGAAGCCCAGCGCGGCTTGAGTCGGATTGCCTTCTGCATCGAAAGCGGCCTGACGCGGCGGGCCGTCCAGATTGACGCTGCGGTCTGGCTGTTGTGTCGCCAGTTCAGTGATCAATACAGCCAGACGACGCGGCGCGGCATAAACCTGCTTGGCGCTGTAGGTCAGGCCAGCAGCCTGCAGGCCTTTTTCGATACCGGCCAGGAATGCGTCGGCCAGGGTGTTCAGGGCTTTTGGCGGCAGTTCTTCGGTGCCCAATTCAACCAGGAAATCTTGAGCACTCATTGTGCAGCCTCCAGCTTAGCCAACACTTCGTCGCGAATATCGGGTGCGGCCATCGGGAAGCCAAGCTTGGCCCGGGCCATCAGGTACGCCTGGGCCACGGAGCGAGCCAGGGTGCGTACGCGCAGGATGTATTGCTGGCGCGCAGTGACGGAAATGGCGCGACGGGCATCCAGCAGGTTGAACGTGTGCGAGGCCTTGAGCACCATTTCGTAGCTCGGCAATGGCAGCTCGGCTTCGATCAGGCGCATGGCTTCGCTTTCGTAGAAATCGAACAGCTCGAACAGCTTGTCGACGTTGGCGTGTTCAAAGTTGTAGGTCGATTGTTCCACTTCGTTCTGGTGGAACACATCGCCGTAGGTGACCTTGCCGAACGGGCCGTCGGTCCAGACCAGGTCGTAGACCGAGTCGACACCTTGCAGGTACATCGCCAGGCGCTCAAGACCGTAGGTGATCTCGCCGGTGACCGGGTAGCACTCGATGCCGCCCACCTGCTGGAAGTAGGTGAACTGCGAGACTTCCATGCCGTTGAGCCAGATTTCCCAACCCAGGCCCCAGGCGCCCAGGGTTGGAGATTCCCAGTTGTCTTCGACAAAGCGCACGTCGTGGACCAGCGGGTCCAGGCCGACATGTTTCAGCGAGCCCAGGTACAGCTCCTGGAAGTTGTCCGGGTTGGGTTTCAGAACCACCTGGAACTGATAGTAGTGCTGCAGGCGGTTAGGGTTCTCGCCATAACGGCCATCGGTAGGACGACGGCTCGGCTGTACGTAGGCGGCGTTCCAGGTTTCCGGGCCGACGGCGCGCAGAAACGTGGCGGTGTGGAAAGTGCCGGCGCCCACTTCCATATCGTAGGGCTGAAGTACCACACAACCTTGCTCGGCCCAGTATTGCTGGAGGGCGAGGATCAAGTCTTGGAAGGTACGCACGGCTGGCGTAGGCTGGCTCACGAAATTCACCTGTACTGGGGGGCTGCGATTTAAAGAGCGGGAGTATACCCGATTCGGCAGCGCCTCCACCCTTGGGAGCCCTATGCCACGCTGCTTTTGGTGCAACGAAGATCCACTTTATATGGACTACCACGATCAAGAGTGGGGTGTGCCGCTGCGCGACGCGCAGATGCTGTTCGAGTTTCTATTGCTCGAAGGGTTCCAGGCCGGCCTCTCGTGGATCACCATTTTGAAGAAACGCGCTCGCTACCGCGAAGTGCTGTTCAACTTCGACGTCAAACGGGTCGCCGCCATGACCGACACCGAGATCGAAGCGCTCATGCTTGAACCCGGCATCGTGCGCAATCGCCTGAAGCTCAATGGCGCGCGCAAGAACGCCCAGGCCTGGCTGCGGCTGGAAGACCCGGTGGCGTTTGTCTGGTCCTTTGTCGGCGGCAAGCCCAAGGTCAACCATTTCAAGGACCGCAGCGAAGTCCCGGCGATCACCCCTGAAGCCGAAGCCATGAGCAAGGCATTGAAGAAAGCAGGATTCACCTTTGTCGGGCCGACCATCTGTTATGCGTACATGCAGGCGACCGGGATGGTCATGGACCACACGACCGATTGTGATCGGTATGCGCAGTTGGTCAACACGTAATAGCTGAACACCTGTGGGAGCGAATTCATTCGCGATTGGCCGGTACAGTCAATCCATTTCTGTCGTTTGTACCGACGTCTCGCGAATGAATTCGCTCCCACAGGATTTCCGCCCAGACAGTGAGTTGGGCGAACGTTTTGTGCTGAATGGTTACAATGCCCGCCTCATCGATTCAGGAGTGATCTGTGGATAAGTTCAAAGGCGCCATGATGGTCGGGGCGTTACGGCTGTTTGCCCTCTTGCCGTGGCGCGCCGTGCAGTGGGTCGGCATCGGCATTGGCTGGCTGATGTGGAAGCTGCCCAACCGTTCGCGTGAGGTCGCGCGTATCAATCTTTCCAAGTGTTTTCCCGAGCTGAACCCGAGCGAACTTGAAGCGCTGGTGGGCCGCAGCCTGATGGACATCGGCAAGACCCTGACAGAAAGCGCCTGTGCGTGGATCTGGCCTGCGCAAAAATCCATCAATCTGGTGCGCGAAGTTGAAGGCCTGCATGTCCTGAAAGAGGCGCTGGCCTCTGGCAAAGGCGTGGTCGGTATTACCAGCCACCTAGGCAACTGGGAGGTGCTGAACCACTTCTATTGCAGCCAGTGCAAACCGATCATTTTCTATCGCCCACCCAAGCTCAAGGCAGTGGACGAACTGCTGCGAAAGCAGCGCGTGCAACTAGGCAACCGTGTGGCTGCGTCGACCAAGGAAGGCATCCTCAGCGTCATCAAAGAGGTGCGCAAAGGCGGCTCGGTGGGGATTCCCGCAGACCCGGAGCCAGCAGAGTCGGCAGGCATTTTCGTACCGTTCTGTGGGACGGTGGCATTGACCAGCAAATTCGTGCCAAACATGCTGGCCGGTGGCAAGGCAGTGGGGGTGTTCCTCCACGCGATGCGTCTGGAAGATGGTTCGGGCTACAAGGTGGTCCTGGAAGCTGCGCCGGATGACATGTACAGCACCGACACCGAGACCTCGGCGGCGGCGATGAGCAAGGTGGTGGAGAAGTATGTGCGGGCGTACCCCAGCCAGTACATGTGGACCATGAAGCGCTTCAAGAAACGGCCTGAGGGCGAGAAGCGCTGGTATTGATCTTTAGGACATGTGCTGAACCTGTGGGAGCCAATTCATTCGCGATGCGATGTGACAGGCAACGAATATGCATCGCCTGCATTGGCGTCTCGCGAATGAATTCGCTCCCACAATGATCCGGGGCGCTCTCGGATTCGCCGAACGCTTTCGGTCGTGTTACTCGGCCTTGCGATCCAGCTTTTTGAGAAACACCATCATTTCCTTCTCGGCCTGTTTGTCGCCATGGCCGACAGCTGCTTGAATCCCCTGCTCCCACGCCTGACGCGCCTTGGCGTTATCCCCGGCAGCCAGGCATGCCTTTCCGAGCAGCTTCCACGCCGCCGAGTACTTGGGGTCGAATTCCACACAGCGCTGCAGGTGCCCAGCGGCCTTGGCGTAATCCCCCGCATCGAGATGCCCCTTGCCCAGACCGAAGCGCAGCAGGGCGTTGTCCATGCCTTTGGCAAGCATCTTTTCCAGTGATTCGAGCACGCTGACCCTCCTTCAGAAAAAGCTCAGGCCCACCTGAAACAGCCGCTCCACGTCGCGGATATGCTTTTTATCCACAAGGAACATGATCACGTGGTCGCCGGATTCGATGACTGTGCTGTCGTGGGCGATGAGTACCTGTTCGTCGCGAGTGATCGCGCCGATGGTGGTGCCCGGTGGCAGGTTGATGTGCATGATCGCCTTGCCGACAACCTTGCTCGACTTCACATCGCCGTGGGCCACGATCTCGATGGCTTCGGCAGCACCGCGCCGCAGTGAGTGCACGCTGACGATATCGCCCCGACGCACGTGGGCCAGCAGCGTGCCGATGGTCGCCAGCTGCGGGCTGACCGCGATGTCGATCTCGCCACCCTGCACCAGGTCCACATAGGCCGGGTTGTTGATGATGGTCATGACCTTTTTCGCCCCCAGCCGTTTGGCCAGCAGCGAGGACATGATGTTGGCTTCGTCGTCGTTGGTCAGGGCCAGGAACAGGTCGGCGTTGTCGATATTCTCTTCCACGAGCAAATCGCGGTCCGACGAGCTGCCTTGCAGGATCACCGTGTTATCAAGGGTGTCCGACAGGTAACGACAGCGCGCCGGGTTCATCTCGATGATCTTCACCTGGTAGCGGTTTTCGATGGCCTCGGCCAGCCGTTCACCAATCTGCCCGCCCCCGGCGATGACGATGCGTTTGTAGCTGACGTCCAGCTTGCGCATTTCGCCCATCACCGCGCGAATGTCCGCCTTGGCGGCGATGAAGAAGACTTCGTCGTCCGCTTCGATAACCGTATCGCCTTGCGGAATGATCGGACGATCACGACGGAAAATGGCCGCCACCCGCGTATCCACATTCGGCATATGTGCGCGCAATTGCCGCAACTGCTGCCCCACCAGTGGGCCGCCGTAATAAGCCTTCACGGCAACCAGTTGCACCTTGCCTTCAGCGAAGTCGATGACCTGCAGGGCGCTGGGGTATTCGATGAGGCGCTTGATGTAGTTGGTGACAACCTGCTCGGGGCTGATCAGCACATCGACCGGAATGGCGTCGTTGTCGAACAGGCCTGCGCGGGTCAGGTACGCCGATTCGCGCACGCGGGCGATCTTGGTCGGGGTGTGAAACAGGGTGTAGGCGACCTGGCAGGCGACCATGTTGGTTTCGTCGCTGCTGGTCACCGCGACCAGCATGTCCGCATCGTCGGCGCCAGCCTGACGCAGCACGGTCGGGAACGAGCCGCGACCTTGGATCGTGCGGATATCCAGACGATCGCCCAGTGCACGCAGGCGATCGGCGTCGGTGTCGACCACGGTGATGTCGTTGGCTTCACTGGCCAGATGCTCCGCCAGCGTGCCACCGACTTGGCCGGCACCGAGAATGATGATTTTCAATCAGTCTCTCCCTGAAATGATGATTCCCGCGACGTCGATCTCTGTAGGAGCGCGCTTGCCCGCGAAAGGGTCGTGTCAGTCGACGAATGCGCCACAGACATACCGCAATCGCGGGCAAGCGCGCTCCTACAGAAATGAATTATGACGTGGCCGCGATTTTGATCAGTTTGGCGTAATAGAACCCGTCATGCCCGCCTTCCTGCGCCAGCAGCTGCCGGCCGTGTGGCTGTTTCAGGCCCGGCGGCGGGTTGCCTCGCTGCCCGGCGATGTCCAGCTCGCGAGCGCCCGGCGTGCGGGCCAGGAAGGCCTCGATCACTTTGGTGTTCTCGGTTGGCAGCGTCGAGCAGGTGGCGTACAGCAGCATGCCGCCCACTTGCAGCGTCGGCCACAGCGCGTCGAGCAGCTCGCCCTGCAGGGTCGCGAGGGCCGGAATGTCGTCGGCCTGACGGGTCAGCTTGATATCCGGGTGACGACGAATCACGCCTGTCGCCGAGCATGGCGCGTCGAGCAGGATGCGCTGGAACGGCTTGCCGTCCCACCATTGATGGGTGGCGCGGGCATCGGCGGCGATGAGTTCTGCGCTCAGGCCCAGGCGGTCGAGGTTCTCTTTGACGCGGACCATGCGCTTGGCTTCCAGGTCCACGGCCACCACGCCGGACAAACCTGGTTGCACTTCCAGCAGGTGGCAGGTCTTGCCTCCCGGCGCGCAGCAGGCGTCGAGCACGCGTTGGCCCGGCGCCAGCTCCAGCAGGTCTGCAGCCAACTGCGCGGCTTCGTCCTGAACGCTGATCCAGCCTTCGGCAAAGCCCGGCAGCGAGCGAACGTCGCCCGGCTCGGTCAGCACGATGCCGTCCTGGCTGAAGGTGCTGGCCGTCGCCGCGATGCCTGCGTCCTGCAGCAGCTGCAGGTAGTGATCGCGGGTTTGGTGACGGCGATTGACCCGCAGAATCATCGGCGGATGCGCGTTGTTCGCGGCGCAGATGGCTTCCCAATGTTCAGGCCACGCGGCCTTCAGGGCTTTTTGCAGCCAGCGCGGGTGCGCAGTGCGTACCACCGGGTCGTGTTCGAGCTCGGTCAACAACGCCTCGCCTTCACGCTGGGCGCGACGCAGCACGGCGTTGAGCAAGGCCTTGGCCCAGGGCTTTTTCAGTTTGTCGGCGCAACCGACCGTTTCGCCGATGGCAGCGTGGGCCGGGATGCGCGAATAGAACAGCTGATACAGACCGACCAGCAGCAGTGCGTGGACATCGTTATCAGCGGTTTTGAACGGTTTTTGCAGCAGCTTGGCGGCCAGCGCCGACAGCCGAGGCTCCCAGCGCGCAGTGCCGAATGCGAGATCCTGAGTCAGGCCTCGATCACGATCATCGACCTTGTCCAGTTGAGCGGGCAGCGAGCTGTTCAGCGAAGCCTTGCCGCTGAGCACGGCAGCCAAAGCCTTGGCGGCGGCCAGACGCGGGTTCATTGCGCGTCAACCGAGAGGCCCAGCACGGTCCCCGTCGCGAATTTCTCACGGCGGCTGTTGAGCAGGTCGGCAAAGCCCAGCGGCTTGCCGCCCGGCAGTTGCAGGCGTGTCAGGCGCAGTGCGCCTTGTCCACAGGCGACGATCAAGCCGTCCTTGCTGGCGCCGAGAATCGTACCCGGTTCGCCCTGCCCTTCGGTGACCTGCGCGGCCAGCACTTTCAAGGCTTCGCCATTGAGGGTGCTGTGGCAGATCGGCCACGGGTTGAAGGCGCGCACCAGACGCTCAAGCTCGTCGGCCGGACGCGACCAATCGATGCGCGCTTCGTCTTTATTGAGCTTGTGCGCGTAAGTGGCGAGGCCGTCGTCCTGCACTTCGCCCACCAGCGTGCCTTCGGCCAGGCCGGCAATGGCCTGCACCACCGCAGGCGGGCCCAGTTCGGCCAGGCGATCGTGGAGCGTGCCGCCGGTGTCGTCGCCGGTGATGGGCGTGACCACCTTGAGCAGCATCGGGCCGGTGTCCAGGCCTGCTTCCATGCGCATCACGGTGACGCCGCTTTCGGCATCGCCTGCCTGCACGGCGCGTTGAATCGGCGCCGCACCGCGCCAGCGTGGCAGCAAGGATGCGTGGCTGTTGATGCAACCCAGACGCGGGATGTCGAGCACCACCTGCGGCAAGATCAGACCGTAAGCGACCACCACCATCAGATCGGGCTTGAGCGCTGCCAGTTCGGCCTGTGCCTCGGGGGCGCGCAGGGTCGGCGGTTGCAGCACGGGAATATTGTATTGCAGAGCGAGTTGCTTGACCGGGCTGGGCATCAGCTTTTGGCCACGGCCCGCCGGGCGATCCGGCTGGGTGTAAACCGCGATCACTTCGTAAGGGCTGTCGAGCAGGGCTTTGAGGTGTTCGGCGGCGAATTGCGGGGTGCCGGCGAAGACGATGCGCAGTGGCTCAGTCATGGGCTTCTCGTTGGTGAGGATGGCTGTAGGAGCGCGCTTGCCCGCGAAGAAGTTTGACTGATAGTGCGAATGTGACTGGCACGACGCATCGCGGGCAAGCGCGCTCCTACGAGTAGGGAAGGGTCAAGCGTTCTGCTTGTGCAGTTTTTCCAGCTTTTTCTTGATCCGGTCACGCTTGAGCGTAGACAGGTAGTCGACGAACAGCTTGCCGTTGAGGTGATCGCATTCGTGTTGGATGCACACCGCGAGCAGGCCTTCAGCGATCAATTCGTAGGGCTGGCCGTCGCGATCCAGCGCCTTGACCTTGACCTTCTGTGGGCGGTCGACATTCTCGTAAAAACCGGGAACGGACAGGCAGCCTTCCTGGTATTGATCCATCTCCTCGCTCAGCGGCTCAAGCTCAGGGTTGATGAAAACCCGGGGCTCGCTGCGATCTTCCGAGAGATCCATAACAACGACGCGCTTGTGTACGTTAACCTGCGTCGCGGCCAGACCGATGCCAGGCGCTTCGTACATGGTTTCAAACATGTCGTCGACCAACTGGCGAATGCCGTCGTCCACAGCAGCCACCGGCTTGGCGATGGTGCGCAGGCGCGAATCGGGAAATTCCAGAATGTTTAAAATGGCCATATACGTAAGAGCTGCACTTGTAGGGTAAAGTCAAAATCGGCTGCTAGGCTTGGGGCGTTACAAGACAAGCGGGCAGCCCTTGAAAAACAGAAGTCTCGCAAGACTCAATGTTTCACGCGAAGCCAACATGATAAAGGGATTCACCGCATGAGGAAATCACTACTCGCCCTGCTGCTGTTGGCCGCGACAGGCCTTGTTCAGGCGCAAGTACAACTTAAGGACGGTCATCCAGAGCGCTACACCGTTGTCGCCGGTGACACACTTTGGGACATTTCCGGGAAGTTTCTTAGCCAGCCATGGAAGTGGCCGCAGCTCTGGCGCGCCAATCCGCAGGTGCATGACCCGGACCTGATCTACCCCGGCGACACCCTTACGCTGATCTACGTGGACGGCCAACCCCGAATCGTTGCCAGTCGCGGCGAGTCGCGCGGCACCATCAAATTGTCACCGCGTGTGCGCAGCACGCCGATCGCCGAGGCGATTCCGACCATTCCTCTGGGCGCGATCAACGCCTTTCTGCTGAACAACCGCATCATGGACAGCGCCAATCAGTTCGACGACGCCCCTTATGTGGTCGCCGGCAATGGCGAGCGCGTGCTCAGCGGCGCGGGCGACCGGATCTACGCCCGTGGCCATTTCAGCCCGGATCACGTGTCCTACGGCATCTTCCGCAAGGGCAAAACCTACTTCGACCCTGAAACCAACATCGCCTTGGGCATCAACGCCGACGACATCGGCAGCGGCGAAGTGGTCGCCACCGAAGGCGACATCGCGACCGTACAGATGCAGCGCTCCACTCAGGAGGTGCGCTTGGGCGACCGCCTGTTCGTCAGCGAGGAGCGCGCGATCAACTCCACCTTTATTCCCAGCGAGCCGCAGCAGGAAATCAACGGCGTGATCATCGACGTGCCCCGTGGCGTGACGCAGATCGGCGAGTTCGACGTGGTGACCCTTGACCGCGGCAAGCTCGATGGCCTGTCCGAGGGCAACGTGCTGGCGATCTACAAGACGGGCGAAAAAGTGCGTGACCGAATCACCGGCGAGCAGGTGAAGATTCCGGACGAACGCGCTGGGCTGTTGATGGTTTTCCGCACCTACAATCGCCTGAGTTACGCCATGGTCCTGCACGCGACCAGATCTTTGGCGGTGAACGACAAGGTACGCAATCCGTAATGCTATGTATCAGCTTCAACACACATTTTTCCACCGGCATGCTTCACTTATCTAAACGTTGTTAACAGAGTTATCCACAGGTTGACCCACCCCTTGGGGTGGGCGCCGGATCAAGGAAGATCTGATGCCGTTGTTCGAAAAAACCGGGCAGTCGCCTGCCGAGATCGAGGCGCGTATTCGTCTTCACAGGCTGCCCGAAATCGGTCCCAAACGTTTTCAAACCCTTATCGATGCCTTCGGCAGTGCGTCCGCTGCCCTCAGCGCACCCGCCTCTGCATGGCGATCATTAGGTCTTCCTGCGGCCAGTGCCGGCGCCCGCCGTGACCCCGACGTACGCGATGGCGCCAGCGCTGCATTAGCCTGGATAGAGCATCCGGGCCAGCATTTGCTGATGTGGGACGATCCCGACTACCCCGCGTTGCTCGCCGAAATTCCCGATCCACCACCCCTGCTTTTTATCGCCGGCAATCGCGCTTTGCTCGATCGTCCACAGCTGGGAATGGTCGGCAGTCGGCGTGCTTCCAGGCCGGGGCTCGACACGGCTAAGGCGTTTGCCCGCAGCCTGGCCGGCGCTGGATTTGTCGTCACCAGCGGCCTTGCCTTGGGTATCGACGGCGCCGCGCATCAGGGTGCTCTGGATGTGAAAGGCGCCACGATTGGGGTGCTGGGAACGGGGATCGAAAAACTTTATCCACAGCGGCATCGCCAGCTTGCAGCGAACATCGTGGCTCAGGGAGGCGCAGTGGTTTCAGAACTGCCATTGGACGCCCCACCTCACGCCAGTAATTTCCCCCGGCGTAACCGTATCATTAGCGGGCTGTCGCTGGGCGTGTTAGTCGTTGAGGCCAGTGTGGCCAGTGGTTCGTTGATCACCGCCAGGTTGGCGGCGGAGCAAGGTCGTGAGGTCTATGCGATTCCTGGATCGATTCACCACCCGGGCGCGCGAGGGTGTCATCAGTTGATTCGCGACGGCGCGATTCTGGTCGAAACGGTCGACCACATCCTTGAAGGATTGCAGGGCTGGAAAAACCTGCCGCCCAGCAACGACCTTCCGCAAAACACCGCAACCCCCGCTCACCCGCTGCTCGCTTTACTGCATGCTGCGCCGCAGACCAACGAGGACCTTGCCACCAACACCGGTTGGCCCCTGCCCAAGGTTCTGGCGGCGCTCACCGAGCTTGAACTTGACGGCTGCGTGGCCTGTGAGGCGG
Organism: Pseudomonas sp. GW821-FHT02A11; assembly: GCF_059421985.1. Classification (NCBI taxonomy): domain Bacteria; kingdom Pseudomonadati; phylum Pseudomonadota; class Gammaproteobacteria; order Pseudomonadales; family Pseudomonadaceae; genus Pseudomonas; species Pseudomonas sp. GW821-FHT02A11. The sequence continues at coordinate 87,779 of NZ_JBWKWB010000012.1, read as the reverse complement.
GACGATGGTTTGCCCGGGCGCCCTGAGGTTAAACTGCCCGCCAGCGTTAAATCGGAGAGCGAGCGATGGTCAGCAGTTGGCGTGTGCAACAAGCCGCACAAGATGTCCGGGCCGGGGCGGTGATTGCCTATCCAACCGAAGCGGTCTGGGGACTGGGGTGCGACCCCTGGAATGCCGAAGCGGTCTACCGCTTGCTGGCGATCAAGCAACGGCCTGTGGAAAAAGGGCTGATCCTGATTGCCGACAACATCCGTCAGTTCGACTTTCTGTTCGAGGATTTCCCCGAGCTGTGGATCGATCGCATGGCCAGCACCTGGCCCGGCCCCAACACCTGGCTCGTGCCTCATCAGGGGCTGCTGCCGGACTGGATCACCGGCGGACGCGAAACCGTGGCCCTGCGGGTCAGCGATCACCCGCAAGTGCGCGAACTGTGCGCCCTGACCGGCCCGCTGGTGTCCACCTCCGCTAACCCCACTGGCCGACCGGCCGCGCGTTCGCGACTGCGCATCGAGCAGTATTTTCATGGTCAGTTGGACGGAGTGTTGAATGGCGCGCTGGGCGGGCGACGCAACCCGAGCGTGATTCGCGATCTGGTGACCGCCGAGGTCGTGCGAGCGGGGTAAAACCGTGCGTCTGCCGCAGAGGATGCGGCAGACGCGCACATGTTTTAGAACGCTGGAACCACAGCCCCTTTGTACTTCTCGAGAATGAACGCCTTGGTTTCCGGGCTGTGCAGCGCGGCGACCAGTTTCTGGATGGCTGGCGAATCCTTGTTGTCTTCGCGAGTGACCAGAATGTTGGCGTATGGCGACTCCTGACCTTCGATGATCAGCGCATCCTTGGTCGGATCGAGCTTGGCGGTCAGCGCGTAGTTGGTATTGATCAGCGCCAGATCGACCTGGGTCAGCACGCGTGGCAGGGTTGCGGCTTCCAGCTCACGGAATTTCAGGGCTTTCGGGTTCTGCAGTACGTCGCTCGGTTTGGCGGTGATGCTGTTCGGATCTTTCAGCGTGATCAGACCGGCTTTGACCAACAGCAGGAAGGCTCGGCCTTCGTTGGTGGCATCGTTAGGCAGCGCGACGGTTGCACCGTCCGGCAGGTCCGCCAGGTTTTTGATCTTGTCCGAGTAGGCGCCAAACGGCTCGACGTGAACCTTGGCCACGCTCACCAGGTTCGTGCCTTTACCCTTGTTGAACTCATCCAGGTAAGGCTGGTGCTGGAAGAAGTTGGCGTCCATGCGCTTCTGATCGACCTGCACGTTCGGCTGAATGTAGTCGTTGAAGACTTTCACGTTCAGCGTCACGCCTTCTTTGGCCAGGGCCGGTTTCACGAACTCGAGGATCTCGGCGTGCGGCACGGCGGTCGCGGCGACGGTCAGGGTGTCATCGGCGTGGGCGGACAGGGCAGCCACTGCAGCGAATACAGCCAACAGCTTCTTCATTTATATCGACTCCTTGAAATACGCGCCGGGCGGCGCGCATGTGCCGGCCCATGCCTGTGAGCAGGGCCGGCGAATACGGTTAACGGTGTGAAAAGTGCGCGACCAGCTTGTCGCCCACGGTTTGCAGGATCTGCACCAGCACCAACAGCAATACGACCGTCACGAACATCACATCGTTCTGGAAGCGCTGATACCCGTAGCGGATCGCCAGGTCGCCCAGGCCGCCCGCGCCCACGGCACCGGCCATGGCAGTGAACGACACCAGGGCGATGGCCGTGACAGTGATCGCCGCCAGAATGCCCGGGCGGGCTTCCGGCAACAGAGCCTTGACGATGATCTGCCGAGTCGTGGCTCCCATCGCCTGAATGGCCTCGATAATCCCGCGATCCACTTCACGCAGCGCGGTTTCCACCAGACGGGCGAAGAACGGCGTCGCGCCTGCGATCAGCGGCGGCAGCGTGCCGAGAATCCCCAGCGAGGTCCCGGTGATGATCTCGGTCAGCGGCATCATCACGATCAGCAGAATGATGAAGGGCAGCGCGCGAAGCATGTTCACGATCAGGCCAATGGTGGCGTAGACCGGCTTGTTCTCGAGCAGCTGGCGCGGCGAAGTGAGGAACATCAATACGCCCAGGGGCAGGCCCAGCAGCACCGTGAAGGCCAGAGAGATGCCGAGCATGATCAGGGTGTCGCCGGTCGCGACCCAGATTTCGTACCAGTCGACGTTGGAAAACAGAGTGGCCAGGGTTTCCATCAGCGCAGGATCTCCATATGAACGTCAGCCGCAGTGAAACGAGCGAACGCAGCCTCCATGTCGCCGCCGGTGATGGCCAGCGTCAGTTGCCCATAGGGAGTGTCCTTGATGCGGTCGATGCGACCGGCCAGGATGCTGTAGTCCACACCGGTTTCCCGGGCGACGGTGCCTAACAGCGGCGCGTAGGTCGCATCGCCCTGGAACGTCAGACGCACGATGCGACCTTGCACGTGAGCGAAGTCCGAATTTTGATCGTTCTCGTCGACCTGCTCGTCTTCCTGCACGAAACGGCGCGTGGTCGGGTGCTGGGGATGCAGGAATACATCCGCCACAGCGCCCTGCTCAACGATCACCCCGGCATCCATGACCGCCACCTGATCACAAACGCGACGAATCACGTCCATTTCATGGGTGATCAGCACGATGGTCAGCTTCAGCTCGCGGTTGATCTCGGCCAGCAGTTGCAGGACCGAGGCCGTGGTCTGCGGGTCGAGGGCGCTAGTGGCTTCATCGCATAGCAGGATTTTCGGCTTGGTCGCCAGCGCCCGGGCAATGCCGACGCGCTGCTTCTGACCGCCTGACAGCTGCGCCGGATACTTCTTCGCGTGGTCGGACAGACCCACCCGTGCCAGCAACTCGGCCACGCGCTGATCGATCTGCGCCCTGGACAGGGTCCCGGAGAGCGTCAGCGGCATGGCGACGTTGTCGGCCACGGTCTTGGACGACAGCAGGTTAAAGTGCTGGAAGATCATCCCGACCTGTTGGCGAAAGCCGCGCAGGCCATCGGCATCCAGTGCCGTGACATCGACGTCATCGACAGTGATCTTGCCGCCGCTGGGGGCTTCCAGGCGATTGATCAGGCGCAGCATGGTGCTTTTGCCAGCACCGGAATGGCCAATCAGGCCAAACACCTGACCATTTTCGATCCGCAGGCTGGTGGGGTGCAGTGCGGGAATTTCCCTGTCGGCGACCCGATAGGTTTTATGGACGTTTTGAAACTCGATCACGTAGCGAACCTTGTGGGGGCGCGTTGGAGAATCAGCTCACTGGCGAGCTGCATGGCGATGCCATTTCGGCCGTTTATCGCCTCGGCTGGATAAACCGGGCGCGCATTTTAGCCTGTCGGGCCTGGGTTGGGCCCAGCATTCTTAGCATTTATTTGGCAGCTGACCTGCCGAACGGTCATAAAGGCCGAGATTGCGCAGCTGGTGCAACGTTAGACCAAAGGTCGAAAAAAAAACGGAACGGCCATTTTTATCCTCAGTCACTACATAAGCGCTGAAATTTCCCTTTTGCTGTGAGGGAAATTTCTGCTTACCGAGCTCATACCGGCTTTCCCATGGAAGAACGAGAAAAGAGCTGCCTGAACCGAGGAGTCTTTGTCTGATGGCTACGAAAAAACCGACACCAGTAAGTGCTACCCCTAAAAGCGATCTGGCAGGCACCGACACGCTGGACCGTGGCAACACCAACGAAAAGCTCGACAGCCTCGAGACATTTCGTTCCGACGCGACCGGTCAAGCATTGCGGACCAACCAAGGCGTCAAGGTTTCCGATAACCAGAACACCCTCAAAGTGGGCAATCGCGGCCCGTCGCTGCTCGAAGACTTCATCATGCGCGAGAAGATCACGCATTTTGACCACGAGCGCATTCCGGAGCGTATCGTTCACGCCCGCGGCACCGCAGCCCATGGTTACTTCCAGACCTACGAGAACCATTCGGCGCTGAGCAAGGCTGAATTCCTGCGGGATCCGGGGAAGAAAACTCCGGTCTTCGTGCGGTTTTCCACTGTTCAAGGCCCACGCGGTTCGGGCGATACGGTGCGTGATGTGCGCGGGTTTGCGGTGAAGTTTTACACCGGCGAGGGCAACTACGACCTGGTCGGCAACAACATGCCGGTGTTTTTCATCCAGGACGCGATCAAGTTTCCCGACTTCGTCCACGCCGTAAAACCGGAGCCGCACAACGAAATCCCTACGGGCGGTTCGGCTCATGACACCTTCTGGGACTTTGTTTCCCTGGTGCCGGAATCCGCGCACATGGTCCTGTGGACGATGTCCGACCGGGCCATTCCGAAAAGCCTGCGTACCATGCAAGGCTTCGGGATTCACACCTTTCGCATGATCAACACCGAGGGCAAATCCTCGTTCGTCAAATTCCACTGGAAGCCCAAGTACGGCACCTGCTCGCTGCTGTGGGACGAGGCGCAAAAGCTCGCCGGTAAAGACACCGATTACCACCGTCGCGATCTGTGGGAATCGATCGAGTTGGGCGACTATCCCGAGTGGGAATTGGGTGTACAGATCGTCGCCGAGGAAGATGAGCACAAGTTTGATTTCGACTTGCTCGACCCGACCAAAATCATCCCCGAAGAAATGGTGCCGGTGACGCCGCTGGGCAAGATGGTGCTCAACCGCAACCCCGATAATTATTTCGCCGAGACTGAGCAGGTCGCATTCTGCCCGGGCCACGTGGTACCGGGCATCGACTTCTCCAACGATCCGCTGCTGCAAGGCCGGCTGTTTTCCTACACCGATACGCAAATCAGCCGACTGGGCGGGCCGAACTTTCACGAGATTCCGATCAACCGGCCTGTCTCGCCCAACCATAGCGGGCAGCGTGATGCGCAACACCGCATGACCATCGACAAGGGGCGGGCCTCATACGAGCCCAATTCGATCGATGGTGGCTGGCCTAAAGAGACCCCGGCAGGCCCTGAAGATGGCGGCTTCGAGACGTACCAAGAGCGCGTCGAAGCGCACAAGGTGCGTGAACGCAGCCCTTCGTTCGCCGACCACTTCTCGCAAGCCACGCTGTTTTTCAACAGCATGAGCGAACACGAGAAGGAGCACATTATCGCGGCTTACAGCTTCGAACTCGGCAAAGTCGAGCGCGAGCATATTCGGGCGCGGCAGGTGAACGAAATCCTTGCCAACATCGACATGACGCTGGCGACCCGGGTGGCTGCGAACCTCGGTTTGCCTGCGCCCAAAGGCCCGACGGTCAAGGCGCAAAAGACCGGCAAGCCTACTGTGGATAAGTCGCCGCTGTTGAGCCAGGCTAACCTGCTGTCCGGCGATATCGCTTCACGCAAGGTGGCGATTATCGTCGCCGATGGAGTGGACGACAAAGCCGTGGCGGCCATGAAAGCGGCGCTTGAAGCCGAAGCGGCGCACGCCAAGGTGCTCGGCCCGACCTCGGCCCCGGTCAAGACAGCCGCAGGCACTACGTTGGCGGTAGATGCGTCGATTGAGGGGCTGCCTTCGATTGCCTTCGACGCTGTGTTCATCCCTGGGGGCGCTGCGTCGATCAAGGCGTTGAGTGGCAATGGCGTCGCGTTGCATTACGTACTGGAGGCCTACAAGCATCTCAAGGCCATTGCCTACGCAGGCGAAGCGAAAGAGCTGATTGACTTGCTGCGTCTGGAGGCTGATGCCGGGCTGCTGGCGGTGTCTGACAGCAAGTCGTTTGCGGCTTTCTTCGATGCCATCAAACAGCATCGGGTCTGGGCGCGGGAGCCGAAGGCCAAGGCGATTCCGGCGTGAGTTAAGGCTGCAATGAGGTGGTGTTTTTCTGTGGGAGCGATTCATTCGCGAGAAATCGTGTATTCGATAGAGAAGTGTCGGATGTGCTGCCGTCTCGCGAATGAATTCGCTCCCACAGAGATGTGAAGCGCCGATCTGGCCAACAAAAAAGGCGTTGCCTGTGAGGGCAACGCCTTTTTTTTGATCAAGAAGCGATCAGAGCTTTGCAGGCTTCAAGATGATCTGCGCAGGCTCGGTCTTCTCGATCTCGCGCTGGATCTGCAGCTCGAAATCCGGGTTGATCTTAGTTACGCGCTTGGTCAGTAGAGTGGCCAGCCAAGGGTAGTCGTCGGTGCGTGGCACCTGAACGGTTACATCGCAGTTAAACGCGGCGACGTCGGCGGCGATGTCGTTCAACTGGCGACGCAATTGCTTCGAATCGGTGATCTTCAGCGCAATGGTCGTGCTCTCGACAGTCGGATCGATGATCTTCGCAGTGCGTTTGGCTTCTGCCGCGCGCAGCTCGGCTTCAGCCTTGTCCAGCTCAGCCTTGCGGGCATTGGCGATGGCGCCATTCACGCCGCTGGTCAGCGCCGGAGCCTTTGGCATAAGCGCGCGAGCACGGCTCAGGGCAGTGGCGGCGGCATTGACGTCGCCTTTTTGCAGCACGATCTGGCTGCGGCTCAGGTACGCCTCGGCCAGTTTGCGCTGGTATTGCTCCAGGCGCGGATCGTCAGCGTTCTTGCTCTGCAAGGCGGCGAGCTGGTCTTCAGCGGTGGCCAGTTCGCTGCTGGCGATGTTCTGATCCAGCTGCTGATAGGCGTCAGGCGGCTCAACCGGAGCCGGGGCCTCCACAGGCTTGCTCTGGCAGGCAACCAACAGCACGGAAAATGCAGCAAGCAGCAGATAACGGGATGGGAACGGCTTCATTCCTGCGATTCTCTATTTGCGCAAAAAACGAGCAAGTCTACACATAAGTGCCTTGCACCGAAAATAACGGATCACGCGGGGCAGCGATGGATCAAATCATTGCACATTGCCGCCATTCCATGATTGCCGAGTATGACTCCAGTTACCAGACAAGGTTCTACCGCTTGGGCAAAAGGAAACTGAGCAGGAACAGAGCAGCTGCGCAGACCACGATCGACGGGCCTGCGGGGGTGTCCTTGAACCATGACAGGGCCAGGCCGCCACAAACCGCGAGGATACCGATGACGCTGGCGCCCAGCGCCATTTGCTCGGGTGAGCGGGCGTGACGTTGTGCCGCAGCCGCCGGGATGATCAATAAGGACGTGATCAGCAAAACCCCGACGATTTTCATCGCTACGGCAATGACCACGGCAATCAGCAGCATCAGTGTCATGCGCAGCGTCGCCACCGGCAGGCCTTCAACCGTGGCCAGTTCTTCGTGCACGGTGATGGCCAGCAGCGGACGCCAAAGCGCGCAGATCAACACCAGCACCGCCGCGCTGCCGCCGAGAATCCAGGCCAGATCAGTCGGGCTGATCGCCAACAGGTCGCCGAACAAGTAACCCATCAAGTCGATGCGCACCTCGCGCATGAAGCTCAGTACCACAAGTCCAAGGGACAACGTGCTTGGGGCGAGAATCCCCAACAGCGTGTCCGAGGCCAGAGGCTGCCGTTGTTGCAGGGTGACCAAGAGAATCGCCAGCAACAGGCAGCCGACGGTTACGGCGATGGCGGGGCTGATGTCCAGCAAAAAGCCCAAAGCCACGCCGAGCAAGGCGGCGTGGGACAGGGTGTCGCCAAAATAGGCCATGCGCCGCCAGACCACGAACGAACCCAGTGGACCGGCCACAACGGCCAGCGCGAGGCCTGCGAGCAAGGCATAGAGTAGAAAATCAGCCATGCTTGCAGCTGTCCCCGTGGTCATGATTGTGAGGGTGCGAATGGGCGTGGTCGTGTGTTGGCGCGGGTTGGCAGACCTCGCCGTGCAAGTCGTGCGCGTGGTCGTGATGGTGGTGATAGATCGCCAGGCTCGGCGCGTTCTGGCCGAACAGCTCGACGAACGCCGGGTCGTTGCTGACCTGCTCTGGGTGGCCGGAGCAGCACACGTGACGATTCAGGCAGACCACCTGGTCGGTGGTGCTCATCACCAGGTGCAGGTCGTGGGAGACCATCAACACGCCGCATTTGTGGCGATTGCGCAGCTGTGTGATCAGCGCATAAAGCTCGGCCTGTCCGGCTACATCGACGCCCTGCACCGGTTCGTCGAGGACCAGCAATTCAGGCTCGCGCAGCAGCGCGCGGGCCAGCAGCACCCGCTGCATTTCGCCGCCGGAAATACCCTGCAATGGGCTGTCGATGACTTTCTCGGCGCCCACTTCAACCAGAGCGGCTAGCGCAGTGTCGCGGTCAACACCCGGCACCAGGCGCAAGAAGCGCAGCACGGACAGCGGCAGGGTGGCGTCGACCTGAAGTTTTTGCGGCATGTAACCGACGCGCAGCTTCGGCTTGCGCCAGACATCGCCCGAATCGGGTTTGAGCAGGCCGAGAACAGCGCGCACCAATGTGGTCTTGCCCGCGCCGTTGGGGCCGATCAGGGTGACGATCTCGCCAGAGTTGACACTCAGTTGGATGTTATCCAGCACGCTCTGGCCCGAACGCGTGACGCTAACGCCCTGCAGGCGGATCAGTGCGTCGCTCATCAGGCGGCCTTGCAGCCAGCACACACCCCGACGACTTCGACGGTCTGGGTTTCCACGGCAAAGCCCACCTCATTGGCCGCATTGACGATGGCTGCGCTGATGGCGCCATGTTGCAGCTCGATGGCCGCATGGCACTCGCGGCAGATCAGGAATTGGCCCTGGTGCGCGTGGGTCGGGTGGTTGCAGCCGGCGAAGGCGTTGAGCGAGGCAATGCGGTGCACAAGGCCATGCTCCAGCAGGAAATCCAGCGCGCGGTAAACGGTGGGCGGCGCGGCGCGGCGGCCGTCTTCTTCGCTCAGGACCGCCAGGATGTCGTACGCGCCCAGCGGCTTGTGGCTTTGCCAGACCAGCTCCAACACGCGACGACGCAGAGCGGTCAGGCGCAGGCCTTTACCAGCGCACAGCGCATCGGCTTCAGCGAGTGCGCTGTGCACGCAATGGGAGTGATCGTGGGGGCGGCTGGCCAGTGGAGTTTTAGACATGAGCGGCGACGGCTTTTGAGAGAGACGTTATTATGTTACCCGTTCCTACCCCCATGAGTGGTCATCGTGTCCCGACTTTTTTTACTTTTTGTCGTATTCATCACCGGTTTTTCCACCCTCTCCACCGCCCAGGCCGACGTTCGTGTGCTGACCAGCATCAAGCCGCTGCAACTGATCGCAGCAGCCGTGCAGGACGGTATCGCCGTGCCGGAAGTGCTGCTGCCGCCGGGCGCTTCGCCGCATAACTACGCCCTGCGCCCGTCCGACGTACGGCGCGTGCAGGAGGTCGACCTGCTCTACTGGATCGGCCCGGACATGGAAACCTTTCTGCCACGCGTCCTGACCGGCCGCACCAAAGTCTCCGTGCCGGTTCAGTCATTGCCCGGCATGCACTTGCGCACCTTCACCGCCAGTAGCGAGCACCCTGACGACGACGGCGATGACGACGAACATGACCACGATCACCGCCCCGGCAGCGTCGATGCCCACCTCTGGCTGTCCACCGTCAATGCGCGGGTGATCGCTGCGAAGATGGCGGCTGACCTGAGCCAGGCTGACCCGGCCAACGCCGCTCGCTACGACAGCAACGTCAAAGCCTTCGACGCGCGGATGGACGCGCTGGACGCGAAGATCAAACAGCGCGTGGCGGGCATTGCCGACAAGAAGTATTTCGTCTTCCACGAGGCGTTCGATTACTTCGAAGAGGCCTACGGGCTCAAGCACGCTGGGGTGTTTGCGGTGAGCCACGATGTGCAGCCCGGCGCCCAGCACGTTGCCGCCATGCGCGCGCGATTGGCTGAATACGGCAAGACGTGCGTGTTCAGCGAGCCGCCACTGCGCCCGAAACTGGCCGATACATTGAGCGCCGGGCTGCCGGTGAAGCTGGCGGAGCTGGACGGGCTGGGTGGGTACACGCCTGCGACGGCTCAGGGGTACGAGCAGCTGTTGAGCAAGCTGGCGGATGATCTGGCGGGGTGTTTGGAGAGTTTGTAGCGCCCTGCAGATCGGCTCGCGGGCAAGCGCGCTCCTACAAGTGACGCGTTTTACCTGTGGGAGTGAGCTTGCTTACGAAAAGGTCAATACATTCAAACCAGATGTTGTGTCTGAAATGCGGTCTTTGTGAGTAAGCTCACTCGCTCGGGTGTCCGAGGCCAGCAGTGCCTACCGGGTAGACAACGCGAAGGCTTACAACGCGAACGGCAACGGAATGTGCGTCTCCTGACGCTGTTCCAGGCGTTTGCGGAATTCGGACGGATCGTGGATCAGCACGTCCTGCCCGGCGAAGGTCTCGGCGGCGATCAGGCGCGACAGCCAGAACCGCACGCAGCCCACGCGCAGCATCGTCGACCACAATTCAGCCTCTGCTGCGGTAAACGGTCGCAGCGCGGCATAGGCACCCAGCAGCGCGCGAGCCCGTGGCGCATCGATCTTGCCGTCTTCAAACGAGCACCAGTCATTTACTGCAATTGCCACGTCGTACAGCATCGGCGCCGAGCAGGCGTTGTAAAAGTCGATCACGCCTGTCAGGTGGGTGCCTTCAAACAGCGTGTTGTCGCGGAACAGGTCGGCGTGCACGTTGGCCCGAGGCAGCGCCATGATCTTCGCCTGCTCGCGGGCGATTTCTTCAACCGACGCCTTCAGCAGCGCGCCTTCAGTCTCGTCCAGATGCGAGATGAAATTGCTGCCCTCTTTCAGCATCCAATCCAGGCCCCGATCGGTGCGGCGCTCGATGGTTTTCTCACGTGTCGCCAGGTGCATGTGCGCCAGCAGCTCACCGATCTGCACGCAGTGCTGGGTGTTCGGTTCGGTCGGGTGCTTGCCGGACAGGCGCGGCTGCAGCAGCGCTGGCTTGCCTTTCAGCTCGCGCAGCGCCTGGCCGTCGGTGGTGCGCAGGGCGTAGGGCACCGGCAGGTCGGCGTCGTGCAGGACGTCCAGCAGTTGGATGAAGAACGGCATCTCTTGCACCGGGCCGCGCTCGACCAGCGTCAGCACGAACTCGCCCTGTTCCATGCTGATAAAGAAATTGGTGTTTTCACTTCCGGCTGCGATGCCCTGGAAATCACGCAGTTGGCCGAGCCCGTATGGGGCGAGAAAAGCTTCCAGCTCAGGCCGAGCCAGGGGAGTAAAAACGGACATATGAACACTGCCAGCAAAAAGTGAATGTAAGGCGTTACCAGCTGAATAATACCCATTGGGGGATCAGCATGTCCGGTTGATCTGCGCGAATGAACTGGCCGCTGGTGCCATCAGCACGTACCAGATAGTACGGTTTGCCATATTTGGGCGTGATTTTCACCGCATAAACGAAGCCGTTTGCCTTGTATTCCTGCACGAAGTTGTCGCCATCTTTCTGGATTGTGACGTCTGGCTCGGCCGACGGGGCTTCGTCGTCGGCTGCCACGGCGCTGAGCGGACAGGCCACCAACAGAGCGACCAGTAACAAGCGATTTTGTGTACGCATGATAACCTTGCTCCTTTGTCGTCAACGGTCCTCGCATTCTAGCGCCGACCCCGCCGAAAAGGTTGATCCCTCACATGAGTCAAGCGCCTCTCGTCCTGGTGGACGGTTCCTCATACCTGTATCGCGCCTTCCACGCGCTGCCGCCACTCACCACGTCCAAAGGCCTGCCTACCGGTGCGGTCAAGGGCGTGCTGAACATGCTCAAGAGCCTGCGCAAACAGTACCCGGACAGTCCGTTTGCGGTGGTGTTCGACGCTAAGGGCGGCACATTCCGTGACGAGATGTTCACCGATTACAAAGCCAACCGCCCGAGCATGCCCGACGACATGCGCGTGCAGATCGACTTTCTGCACAACTGCGTCAGAGGTCTGGGCTATCCGCTGCTTTGCGTCGAGGGCGTAGAAGCCGACGACGTCATCGGCACCTTGGCGCGAAGCAGTGCCGCCGCCGACCGCCCGGTGATCATTTCCACTGGCGACAAGGACATGGCTCAGCTGGTCGACGGGCACATTACCTTGGTCAACACCATGACCGGTAGCGTGCTGGATGTGGCTGGCGTCATAGAGAAATTTGGTGTCGGTCCTGAGCACATCATCGATTATCTCGCCCTGATGGGCGATAAAGTCGACAACATCCCAGGCGTTCCCGGCGTAGGTGAAAAAACCGCCACCGGTCTGTTGATCGGCATAGGCGGTGGTATCAAAGAGCTCTACGAAAATCTCGACAAGGTTCCGGCCTTGCCGATTCGCGGTGCGAAATCCCTGCCTGCCAAGCTCGAAGAGCATAAGGACATGGCGTTTCTGTCGTACCAGCTGGCGACCATCAAGATCGATGTGCCGCTGGATATCGAACTCGACGCCCTGCACTGCGGCGAACCGGACCGCGAGGCATTGTTGGCGCTGTACACCGAGCTTGAGTTCAAGAGCTGGATCAACGATCTGCAGCGCGATGCCAAGCAGGAAGGCACCGAGATCGCACCGGTTGAAGAGGTCGCGCCGGTCATCGAGGGCCAGTACGAGCTGATTCTGGAGCAAACCCAGTTCGACGCCTGGCTGAAGAAGCTCGACGCCGCCAAGCTGTTCGCTTTCGTGGTGCAGAGCAACGGCACTGACGCACAGCGCGCGCAGATCGTCGGTTTGTCCTTTGCGATCAAGACCCACGAAGCCTGCTACATCCCGCTGACCCACTCTTATATGGGTGTGCCGCAGCAACTGGACCGCGACGCGGTGCTCAATGCGGTCAAACCGATGCTGGAAGATGCGTCGAAGATCAAGGTCGGCCAACACGCGAAGTTTGCGATCAATCTGCTGGCAAACTGCGCGATAGGCGGCGATCAGGCGCAAGGCATTCATGTGCAAGGCGTGAAGTTCGACACCATGCTCGAATCCTACGTGCTGGATTCAACGGCCACCCGCCACGACCGCGACAGCCTCGTTGCCAAGTACCTGAGTCACACTCCAGTAAATTTCCAGGACATCGCGGGCAAAGGCGCCAAGCAGCTAAGCTTCGATCAGATCGCCGTGGAGCAGGCGGGCACCTACGCTGCTGAGGAAGTCGACCTCACCCTGCGCCTGCACGAAGTGCTACAGGATAAACTGGCCAAGACCCCGAGCTTGGCGCCGGTGCTCAGCGACATTGAAATGCCGCTGATGCCGGTGCTGGCGCGTATCGAACGCCAAGGTGCGCTGGTCGATGCCAAGTTGCTGGGCACTCAAAGCGTCGAGCTGGGCAACAAGATGACCGAGCTTGAGCGCGAGGCGTTTGCCATCGCGGGAGAGGAATTCAACCTCGGCTCGCCCAAGCAGCTGGGTGTGATTCTTTACGAAAAGCTTGGCATGCCGATCATCAGCAAGACCGCCACTGGACAGCCTTCTACCGCGGAAGCGGTGCTGGCAGAGCTGGCCGAGCAGGAGTTTCCGCTGCCCAAGGTACTGATGCAGTATCGCTCGATGAGCAAGCTGAAAAGCACCTACACCGACCGTCTGCCGGAGCAGATCAACCCGCGCACCGGGCGGATTCACACCTCCTATCATCAGGCTGTCGCAGTGACCGGGCGCCTGTCGTCCAGTGATCCGAACCTGCAGAACATTCCGATCCGGACCGCAGAAGGCCGCCGGATTCGTCAGGCGTTCGTCGCGCCGCAAGGCTACAAACTGCTTGCGGCGGACTATTCACAGATCGAACTGCGGATCATGGCTCATCTGGCGAAAGACGAAGGCCTGCTGCACGCCTTCCGCAACGATCTGGACGTACACCGCGCAACGGCGGGCGAGGTGTTCGGTGTTGAGCTGGCGGAGGTGACAAACGACATGCGTCGCAGCGCCAAGGCGATCAACTTCGGTCTGATCTACGGCATGAGCGCATTCGGTCTGGCCAAGCAGATCGGCGTGGATCGCAAGCAATCCCAGGCATACGTGGACCGCTACTTCGCGCGTTATCCCGGCGTGCTCGACTACATGGAGCGCACCCGCACCCAGGCTGCCGAGCAAGGTTTTGTCGAGACTATCTTTGGTCGTCGCCTGTACCTGCCGGACATCAACGCCAAGAACCAGGCCCTGCGCAAAGGCGCCGAGCGCATGGCGATCAACGCGCCGATGCAAGGCACGGCTGCCGACATCATCAAACGAGCCATGGTCGCGGTGAACGGCTGGCTGGAATCTTCAGGGCTGGATGCCCGCGTCATCCTGCAAGTTCACGACGAATTGGTGCTGGAAGTGCGTGAGGATCTGGTCGAGCAGATCAGCCAGGACATTCGCATTCACATGAGCGGCGCGGCTGAGCTGGATGTGCCGCTGCTGGTGGAGGTGGGTGTGGGGAATAACTGGGATGAGGCGCATTAACGAAAATTGCATTCCCCGCTGGTAGGAGCGCGCTTGCCCGCGACGGCGCTGGATCAGCACCTGAGCGGGTGGATGACGCACAGCAATCGCGGGCAAGCGCGCTCCTACAGTATTGTGGATATCCCTCTACCAACATTAAATTTCCGCAGATTTTGAACTTCCGCGGACAAAACCCGGTCAGAGTTTGCGAATGGCTGACGTAGCCATTCATGCTCCTATGTTGTGTTAAGTGTTGGCAGATATCCGGACCCTTCCCTGAAGGTCTGGACTTAGACCCCGAACTTCCCCTCCCCATATGAAGTCCGGGGTTTTTTTTGCCTGCGATTCAGACCGCAGGCGCCTTGTCCTCCAGCTCCATCCAGTCGGCGAGCACGGTGTACGCCTCTTCCAGGCCCAAGCGCTTGGGCGCCGAGAACAGCTGGATGGTCACGGTATCGCCCCAACCCTTGCGGATTTGCGACTGCACTTTGAGCAGCGTGTTCTTGGCCGCGCCAAAAGTCAGTTTGTCGGCCTTGGTCAGCAGAATGTGCATTGGCATGCCGCTGGCGATGGCCCAGTCGAGCATCAGCAGGTCGAAATCCGTCATCGGATGGCGGATGTCCATCATCAGAATCAGACCCTTCAGGCTCTCCCGGCTGCCCAAATAGGCTTCCAGGTGGCGCTGCCAGTGCTGCTTGAGCGGGATCGGCACCTTCGCGTAGCCGTAACCGGGCAAGTCGACCAGGCGGCGATCGTCGTCCAGGCTGAAGAAGTTCAACAGCTGCGTGCGGCCTGGGGTTTTCGAGGTGCGCGCAAGGCTGGCGTGGGTCAGGGTGTTCAGCGCGCTGGATTTGCCAGCGTTGGAGCGCCCGGCGAAGGCCACTTCGAAGCCTTCGTCGTCGGGGCACTGGTCGACTTTGGCGGCGCTGAGCATGAACTTGGCTTGTTGGCACAAACCGAGGATCGGGTTCTTGAGTTGCATGGGATATCCGGTGAGGGCGTTGCGGCAGAGGTGCGGCAACGGGGTGTCTTTTTTCCGTTCGATGGGCGCAAGTATATATTGCCGCAGATTTCGTGTGTGCTTTGTCCCGTTCTCGGGATGAAGTTCGCAGAAGTGGAACTACCATTAGACCTACAACAATACGTACAAAAACGCAGTGCACCTCCCACTTTTTAGCCGTGTTGGATTAGCTGATGAACAAACTACTGGTGAGTCTGCTGTTGATCCTGGGGCTGGTCGGGCCCACGCAAGCTGCCGATGTCGTCGTAGGAGACCCCGCCGCAGGTCAGGCAAAAACGGCCGTCTGTGGGGCCTGTCATGGCCCGGATGGCAACAGCCCGGCTCCCAACTTTCCGAAACTGGCCGGCCAGGGCCAGCGCTATCTGCTCAAGCAGCTGCACGAGATCAAGGACGGCAAGCGCGTTGTCCTGGAGATGACCGGCTTGCTCAATAACCTCAACGAGCAGGATCTGGCCGACATCGCCGCGTACTTCGCCAGCCAGCGAGGCAGCGTCGGTGCTGCCGATGCCAATCTGGTGGCCACAGGTGAGGCATTGTTCCGGGGCGGCAAGCTCGATCAGGGCATGCCCGCCTGTACGGGCTGTCATTCGCCCAACGGCGCCGGCAATGCTTCGGCGGGCTTTCCACACTTGGGCGGACAGCACGCCGACTACGTAAAAAAACAGCTGACCGCCTTCCGCGAAGGTGACCGCACCAACGACGGCGACACCATGGTCATGCGCACGATTGCGTCCAAGTTGAGCAACAAGGACATCGATGCGCTGGCGGCCTACATACAGGGTCTGCATTAAATCGGGATTAACGCGCAGGCCCCGATTTTGACGAATTGACGGCCGGAATTGATTGAATACATTTCTCTCTTCGGCGGGCAAAAAAGGGTAGTAAACGGCTGCCCTTTTTTGCCCTCACAGGCGTTACACTTGCGAACTCGTATCACCTCCCCCGGTCCAACTGCGGCCGTCGAGGTGACTTTTCATGCCCAGGAGTTAAGCATGCGTAATCTGATTCTCAGCGCCGCTCTGGTGTTCACCAGCCTGTTCGGTCTGACCGCCCAGGCTGCAGAGCCGATCGAAGCTGGCAAGCAATATGTCCAGCTGAGCAGCGCCGTTCCTGTTTCCGAGCCAGGCAAGATCGAAGTCGTCGAAATGTTCTGGTACGGCTGCCCTCACTGCTACGCCTTCGAGCCGACCATCAATCCATGGATTGAAAAACTGCCGGCCGATGTTCACTTCGTCCGCATTCCTGCCATGTTCGGCGGCCCTTGGGATGCCCACGGCCAGCTGTTCATTACCCTGGACACCATGGGCGTCGAGAAGAAAGTCCACGCCGCCGTGTTCGATGCCATCCAGAAAGGCGGCAAGCGCCTGACCGACCCGAACGACATGGCCGAGTTCGTCGCCACACAGGGCGTGGACAAGACCAAGTTCCTCGAAACCTTCAACTCGTTCGCTGTGAAGGGCAAGATCGCCCAGTACAAGGAACTGGCCAAGAAGTATGAAATCAGCGGCGTTCCGACCATGATCGTCAACGGCAAATATCGTTTCGACCTCGCCTCTGCCGGTGGTGCGGAGCAGGCACTGGACGTGGCCGATCAGCTGATCGCCAAAGAGCGCGCCTCGGGCGCCGCCAAGTAAGCGCCGCATCATGATGCGCTGGGGTACTGAACGCACCGTTGCCCGGCATACACCCAAGGTCAACGAGCGTCACCTGGAAGAAACCGGATTGCCCGCCGATGGCAGGCTCCGGTTGCTCAGTTTCAACATTCAGGTGGGCATCAGTACCGAGCGCTACCGGCATTATCTGACCCGTGGCTGGCAGCATCTGCTGCCCCACAACGGTCGAGCCGGGAACCTGCAGAAGATCGGTGACCTGTTAAGCGACTACGATCTGGTCGCTTTGCAGGAAGCCGATGGCGGCAGCCTGCGATCGGGCTACGTCAACCAGGTCGAACACCTCGCCCAGCTCGGTTCCTTCCCGTACTGGCATCAACAGCTCAACCGCAACCTCGGACGATTCGCCCAGCACAGCAACGGCGTGCTGAGCCGGTTGCGCCCGTGGGACATCGAAGACCATCCATTGCCCGGGCCTGCGGGTCGCGGAGCCATTCTGGTACGCTTCGGCGAAGGCAAGGACGCACTGATCGTCGTGATCATGCACCTGGCGCTTGGGGCGCGTACGCGAACCCGCCAGCTGGCCTACATTCGCGAGCTGATCGGCGGCTACAAACATCAGGTGTTGATGGGCGACATGAACACCCATGCGGCCGACCTGCTGGAAACCTCTCCCCTGCGTGATCTGGGCCTGCTGGCGCCGCAGATCGAAGCGACCTTCCCCAGCTGGCGCCCTCAGCGCTGCCTGGACCACATTCTCCTGAGTCCGACCCTGACTCTTGAAAAAGTGCAGGTGCTGGCCCATCCCATTTCCGATCATCTGCCGGTTGCGGTGGAGATTCGCTTGCCGGCCTCATTAACCGGGGACTCGCTGCCGATAACAAGCACATCTCCTCTCGGACCTTCGGAATGAGCGACGAAGCCCAACGTTGGAAAGAAAAGTACCTCAAAAGCATCGAGCAACAAGACAAGCTCGAGAAGCGTTGGAATGCCCGCCTGGACTTGCTGCGGCGTGGTCTGGTGCGCAGCAGTCTGGCGGCCGAGGGCGCCGACAAGGCGGTCGACCAGTGCATGAAGGAAATGCGCGAGATCGTGCGCAAGGACGATATGGACGCAGGTCTTGCAGCCTTGATCCCCCGGCTTGAAAAGGCCGTGCTGGATTCCGAGCAGCGCCGCGAGCAGCGGATCGAGCAAATGGGTACAGCCCTGACCTCGCTGGTGACCCAATTGCAAGCGCTGCCACTGCCGCGCGAAGTCGCCAAGCCGCTGAAGCGGTTCGCCAAGAATCTGGAAGATCGCGTCAATCAGGCTCGGGAAATCCCGCTGCTCCTCAGCGAGCTGAGCGGGTTGCAGGGCAAGGCGCTGGCCGAGATCGAGCACCCTGAAGAATCTGCGCGTCCCGGATTTTTGCAACGCCTGTTCGGTGGCCGTGACGGTGCCGAAGAGGCCGATGCACCCTCCACGGCGCACCCCGTACCAGAGGCCCTGGCTCCAACCCGAGCCGCGAGGGCCGAAGATCACGAAGAACATGACGATGAGCCTGACGCTTCGGAGCGCGCGCCTGCCAAAGCCCAGTGGACCAACGAAGCGCCGCCCGCTGCAACCACTGGCGTTGTCGAAAAACCTGCGGAACTGGCTCAAGCGCCTGCCGCTGCGGTGATCGAAACTCCACCATCGGCCGTTGAATCATCCGCCGTTGCCAACATGGCCAACGATAATGCGCCCGTTGCCGGCAGTGAGCCTGCGCCAATCGAAGCGGTGGGGCCAGAGCCTGAACCCGGGCCTCAGCCCGTCGAGACGCCAGCACCCATCGTCATCGCCGAAGTCGACGTCGAATCTGCTGCAAGCAGACCTCAAGACGCGCCGATCAGCGAGGAGCCGGTGGTCGGACAGACAGCGCCACAAACGCCGGCCGAGCCTGCTGAAGGAGCAGCCGAAGACACCCCGGCCAATGACGAAGGCCGCGACGAGCCCCAAGCCCTCCCCGATACAGAAGACGCTGAAGATACCGAATTAGGAGAAGACGGCCCTTATGCCCTGCCTTCTTCTCCTGAGCCGAGCTACAGCTCAGTCGCGGCACACATTGAAGACACCCTCTTGGGTCTGCTCACTGACCTGACCCTGCCTGAGCATCATCGTCCGCAGGCCGAAGCCATGCGTGTTCGGTTGGAGCATGGGCTGAACTGGTATGAGTTGCTGCCGATTCTCGACGATCTTGCTGTCCTGATGCTGGCGATCACCGACAGCGGGCAACATGAATTCGAGCTTTACCTCAAGCAACTGAACGAACGGCTGGAATCCTTTCAGGCCAATCTGCAGTCCGCCAGCGAGGATCACGCCGGTCAGCAGTCCGCTTCGCGAGAGTTGAACGAGCAGTTACGCGAACACGTGGGCGATCTGCAAACCAGCGTGCAGGAAGCCGCGGATCTTGAAGGCCTGAAAAACGTGCTGGAAAGCCGGCTGGAGGGCCTGCTCGGCACCATGGACGACCATCAGAAGCAGCGCGATCAGCGTGAGCACGAGGTCGCGTCGCGCTTGCAGTCGCTGGCCAGTCGCGTCGCGACCATGGAACAGGAGGCTGTGGGCTTCCGCGCGCACCTCGAAGAACAACGGCAAAAAGCCATGATCGACACACTCACCGGCTTGCCTAACCGCGCGGCCTGGAACGAGCGGCTGGATCAGGAAATTGACCAGCTACAAAAAAGCCGCTCCAGCCTGCTGCTTGGCATTCTCGATGTCGACCACTTCAAACGCATCAACGATGGCTATGGCCACCTGGCGGGCGACAAAGTGTTGAAGATCGTCGCCACGCAGATGAAAAAGCGCCTGCGCGCCGCGGATTTCATGGCCCGCTTTGGTGGCGAGGAGTTCGTCGTCCTGCTGCCCCACACGCCGATGGCGGACGGCCTGGCATTGCTGGAGCGCCTGCGTCAGACCGTCGAGGAGTGCCCGTTTCACTTCAAGGGCGAGCGGGTGACCATCACCGTGTCGATGGGCATTACCACTTTCCGACCGGGGGAGCGCAGCGATCTGGTGCTCAAGCGCGCGGACCAGGCGTTGTACCGTGCCAAGGACTTGGGCCGTAACCGAATCGAGCAAGGCTGATGCGTGCGTCGGTTGTACGGTGAGTCTACATACTTACTTAGGTAGGAACTTTCCAAAGAGTTTGTAGCTTCACTCTGGTTATTTAGTTAACGCCATTGCGCTCTTGCTTTGTTGATGCCGTTGCGTTTACCTAAGTTTGTTGGTTTGGTATGTCGCATTCAACGGTATGTCAACAATATTAGTCATGACCACTTAGTTATGCTCGCCGCATGTAGCGAGACCATTTCAAGGAAGAGAGCGCAAACATCATGAATACAATCAGAGCACTATTGCTGGGCGCCTGTGCCGTCACACTGTCCAGTCAGGTTTTGGCAGCGCCAGAGCTCTACACCGCCACGGTTGACCGTGATGGCACGTTGGTTAGTCAGAATGCCAACTGGATTAAAAACATTACGCTTATTAACCAGAAAAACTATTTTGCCACGTACGAAGTTTCTTTCGCTGATGGCAATTTCAAGACAGCTCCCGCATTTTGCTCGGCGTCGTCAATAGATACGAGCGACTTCGATCGCTTGCTTTATGGTCACGTTAAACTGGGCGGAGCGGCAACTGCGCAGAAAGTTAATGTCATTGCACTCATGCCTGGAAAGAGTGGTCCTTCGGGTGACTCTGCTCAGGGCTTTCAGCTGATGTGTATCCGCTGACAAGCACAATGCCCCGTAGCAGTTACGGGGCATTTTCGTGTTTGCGGGTGTGCGGGCGGATTTTTTACGACCGTACATTATTACGTTATGATGCAGATCACTTTCCCTGGCCCGATCCGATGAAACTGTTTGCTGTCCTGATGCTGATGTTCGTGCTGACCGCTTGCTCCAGTGGGCCGAAGTTCGACACCCGCCATCCTTCCGTCAATTTCGACAGCCGCGCGCAGTTTGTGGTGGTGCACTACACCTCTGCTTCACTGGATCGCTCGCTCGCCCTGCTCACCCACGGCGAGGTCAGCGCGCATTATCTGATCGGCGATGGCCCGGGCACCATCTACAAGCTGGTGGATGAAAGCCAGCGCGCCTGGCATGCCGGCGAAAGCGAGTGGGACGGCCGAACCTGGCTGAACTCCAGCAGCATCGGTATCGAGATCGTCAATCCCGGTTACCGCGACACGCCGACGGGTCGTCTCTGGTATCCGTACAGCGAGGCGCAGATTCAATCGCTGATCGTCCTGCTCAAGGACATCGTCAAACGCAACAAGATCGAACCGCGCCATGTGATCGGTCACAGCGATATCGCGCCTTTGCGCAAGCTCGATCCCGGCCCGCTGTTCCCCTGGAAACGTCTCGCCGAGCAAGGCTTGGGCATTTGGCCGGATGAGCAACAGGTCGCGCAGCAACAGACGCAACTGATGGGCGTGGTGCCAAGCGTTACCTGGTTTCAGCAACAGCTGGCGCTGCTGGGGTATCCGACGCCGCAAACCGGTGAGTGGGACATCGCCACCCGTCACGTTCTGGCCGCGTTCCAAATGCACTATCGCCCGCAAAAATTCGACGGCGTGCCTGATCTGCAAAGTGCAGCTATGCTTCAGGTGCTCAACCTCAGGCATTAAATTCCCCGTGGCATCGGTATTCGGCGGGCTATTTGCGCGCTTGTTGCTATACCTCATTGGCATTCATCTGGATATTTGGCCGATGTTCACGGCTTCACCGCAACTGCGTTCAGTCTTTTATCGCCCTTCGCTCCTGGCTTTGCTGGCCGCGTTGCTGAGTGCTGTCGTCCTGTTGGCGGGCAGTTTCGGGCTGGCCATGCATCAGGCACGGCAGGAAGAAAGTGCTCAAATGAATGCCCAGGGCGAGCGGTTTCTTGTGCGTCTGGAGCAGCTGTTCGGCCAGTTGCGCGCAGGGCTCGATCAGCTGGAGGCGCAGCCGCTGCGGGGCTGTAGCCCGGAAATGATCGAACAGTTGCGCCAGGTCAACTCGCGCTACCGCTTCATTTATGAAGTCGCCTATGTCGACGAGACGCAGTTCTGCTCCAGCTGGACCCGCCAGAGCATGATTGGTAAACCGCGACCGCCAGACATTCGCGGGCCGACCTACGATTACTGGCTCAACACCTCGACACAACCCGACGACAACCTGGCCTCGCTGATGCTGGGGCGTGGGGATTTTCGTGTATCCACCTCCCGCGGTCACCTGACCGATGTGGTTGATCTGCCTGCGGGCGGCAGTCTGGTGGTGGTGCTGGATAAAGGCACCAAGGCTGTGCCAGTGCTGGGCCAGGCGCAAACCTGGCCGCCTACGCCGGACTGGACGCCGACCTCAGTGGAAACGCTGATCACAACACAGGACAAGCTGATCTACCGGATGCCGACCCAGAGCCCGGAATACCAACTGGTGCTGATTACCCCTCGTAACGGCTTGCAACAGAAAATAACCGGCGCCTGGTGGCTGCTGGTGCCGACCAGTCTGCTGGTGTCGCTGTGCATCGGCATTCTGGTGCTGCAGCTGGTCCGTCAGCGTCAGTCGCTGGGAGGCGAGCTGCATGGGGCGCTGCGTCGGGGGGAGTTAAAGGTGTTGTATCAGCCCATTTTCGACCTCAACACCCGGCTGTGTGTGGGTGCTGAGGCCTTGGTGCGCTGGCGACGACCCGATGGTACGCTGACCAGCCCCGATCTATTCATTCCGCTGGCGGAAAACACCGGGCAGATTCGGCAGATCACCGACTTCGTGCTGCAGCAGCTGCTTGAGCAGCTGGGCCAGTTGCTGCGCGCCAATCCGCAGCTTTATGTGTCGGTCAATCTGGCGGCTTGCGATGTCATGGCCCCGCGTATCGGTCGGGTCACGGCCAAGCTGCTGGCGCTGCATCGGGTGGCGCCTCGGCAGATTGCGTTTGAGGTCACCGAGCGCGGGTTGGTGGATGTGGTGGTGGCGCGCAATCACCTGCAGGCGCTGCGTGATCGCGGGCATCAGGTGTTGATCGACGATTTCGGTACGGGCTATTGCAGCCTGGCTTATCTGCAGACGCTACCGGTGGACTGCCTGAAGATCGACAAGGCGTTCATCGATGCGCTGGGCCACGACGCGGCCAGCAGCGGGGTGGCGCCGCACATCATTCGCATGGCGCATGCGCTGCAGTTGCGGGTGATCGCCGAGGGCATCGAGTTCGAGTCCCAGGCCCTGCTGCTCAAAAGCGAGGGCGTGGTCTACGGCCAAGGCTGGCTGTTCGCCCGGCCGCTGAGCGCGGCCAAGTTCACCGAGCTGGTCACGGGCGGTCGGCGCAGCTCGCCACGGCGAGCGGATGATGTCGCCTGACTCGTGGGACTTGCCTTGGCTCACTCCCACAGTTTTGACCGCATGCCAGCGCTACAGCGGCAACGCCATATAAAACTGCGTACCCTGCCCCGGCCTTGAATACACGCCCATGCGCCCACCGTGCAGTTGCACGATCTCCTTGCACAGCGCCAACCCCAGCCCGGCGCCGCCCTTCTTGCGCCCGACCTGCACGAACGGCTCAAAAATCCGCGCCTGCTGGCCGTAGGCGATGCCCTCACCGTTGTCTTCGACGCTGATGATCAGTCGCTCGCCATGACGGCGGGCCTGTAGCTGAATGAGCCCGGACTGCGGCGTGTGGCGCAGGGCGTTGTCCAGCAGGTTGTCCAGCACCCGCTCAAGCTGCGCCTTGTCGGCTTGCAGACGCGGCAGCGGTTCCTGTATTTCCAGCTGCACTATCACGTCCTGCTCCTCTGCGGTCGCAGCGAAGCGCTGTCGAGCTTCATTAAGCAGCTCGCCGACGTCGCAGGGCGCCAGGGTGAGTTTTTGCAGGCCATTCTGATAGCGGGAAAAGTTCAGCAGGTCGTTGATCAGTTGCATCAAGCGCTGCATTTCTTCGTTGACGGTCTTGAGCAGGTCGGTCTCGCGGGATTCCGGCGCGAAGTGCACGCGCTCCTGCAACAGGCCGAACGCCATGTGCATGCCCGTGACGGGCGTGCGAAGTTCATGGGAGGCGCGTAACACGAATTCGCTGCGCACTCGCTCGAACGCACGCTGTTCAGTCACATCGTGCAACACCATCACCGCGCCGAGGATGTGGCCCTTGGTGTGGCTGACCGGCGTCAAGCTGTAGGTGAGCAGACGGGTTTCGCCGTCGATCTCGATGGACAGGTCTTCCGGCGCGCGCTCCAGTGTGCCGCCGCGCAGCACCAGATACAGTTGCTCGTCCAGCTCCGGATGTTGCAGCGCTTCGCCCAGGCCTTGACCCAGGCGGCCTTCTTCCCAACCCAGTTGCCGTTGCGCTACCGGGTTCAGATGTTCCAGGCGCCCTTGTCGGTCTATCATCAGCAGGCCGTCGTCGATGCTGTCGAGCACGGCTTGCAGGCGTTGCTGGCCAGCCAGCAGTTCATCGACGTTGGTCACCTGATGTCGGCGCAGGGCTTCGGCCATGATGCCGAAACGACGGGTCAACTGATTCATTTCGGCAGCCGAGGATATCGGCAGGGTCACGTCGAAGTTGCCTTGACCGATATGGTCTGCTGCCTTGGCCAGCGCCTCGATTGGCGCACCAAAGCGGCGGGCAATGCCATGGGCAGTGACGAAACCGATGGCCAGTACGGCCAGCCCCACCAGTCCGAGCAAGCCGGCCACCCACAATGCCCGGTTGCGAGAAGCACTTTCAGCCTGACTGATGTTCTCCAGTGCCTGGCGATGGGCGTCGAGCAGACCGTTGCGCAGAGCGTTGAATGCCACCGTTACAGCCTTGTCGTCGTCCAGCGCATCGGTAGGGTCGCCAGCCTCGGCCAAGGCTTTGAGGAACTGCTCGTAGTCCAGCCGAGCCTGTTCGAAGCCACTTTGCGTGTGGGTCTGCTGATCGTGATCGATGCCCTGATCAAGCAGCTCCTCGAACTGTTCCTGATTGCGCTTCAGGGCCGTCTGGTCGGGTTTGTCCCTGAGCAGCATCACCAATTGATCGCCCAGGTTCTGCCGCAGCTTGAGGCCGATATCCAGGGTGATGAAGTTGTGATGAATCAGGTCCTCCTGGGATCTGGCCATCTGCACGACACTGACCAGCCCCAGAACGAGCCCCAGCAAAGCGACCGTCATCAGCGCCGAAATACT
Source organism: Pseudomonas sp. GW821-FHT02A11 (assembly GCF_059421985.1). NCBI lineage: Bacteria > Pseudomonadati > Pseudomonadota > Gammaproteobacteria > Pseudomonadales > Pseudomonadaceae > Pseudomonas > Pseudomonas sp. GW821-FHT02A11. Next base: position 62,850 of record NZ_JBWKWB010000012.1, on the reverse strand, counting down.
GAGAAACAGCCGCGTTCGCAACTTCATCGTGAACTTCATGGGCGTTCGATCACAAGTTGTACTGCTTGCGTTTGCGGTATAGCGTCGAGGCGTCGATGCCAAGAGTTCGCGCCGCCTGATCAAGGGTGTCGCTGGTGGCCAGTACTGCGCCAATGTGGGCTTTTTCCAACTCGTCCAGGCTTAACGCGGCGCCAACCCGAGGCGCGTTGTTGGTGGGCTGCTCGCCCATGCCCAGATGGCTGACTTCGACCTTTTCCTGCGGGCAGATAATGCTCGCCCGTTCGATCACGTTGCGCAGCTCGCGAATGTTGCCCGGCCAGCGGTAGTTGGTCAGGGCATTGCGGGCCTCGTCGCTGAAACCCCGGGCCGGGCGACCGTATTCCTTGACGAAGCGTGCCAGGAAGCGGTCGGCCAGGGTCAGGATGTCTTCGCCGCGTTCGCGCAGGGGCGGCAGGTGCAGGGTGATGACGTTCAGACGATACAGCAGGTCTTCGCGAAAACGGCCTTCGCGCACCATGTCTTCCAGGTTCAGGTTGGTGGCGGCGAGGATGCGCACATCGGCGCGGCGGGTGACCGGGTCGCCAACGCGTTCATATTCCTTGTCCTGAATGAAGCGCAGCAGCTTTGGCTGCAAAGTCAGTGGGAAATCGCCGATTTCATCAAGGAACAATGTACCGCCGTCCGCCTGATTGACCCGACCCAGCGTGCTTTCGCTGGCGCCAGTGAACGCGCCGCGGCTGTGACCAAACAACTCACTTTCCATCAGCTCGGCCGTCAGCGACGGGCAGTTGATGGTCACGCAGGCCTTCTTCGCGCGCTTGCTCCAGCCGTGAATGGCCCGCGCCAGCTCGCCTTTACCGGTGCCCGACTCGCCCAGTATGAGGATGTTGGCGTCGGTATTGGCCACCTGCCGGGCTGTCTCCAGAATCGCCATCATCGACGGGCTGTGGGAATCCAGGCCGTCCTTGGGTTTGCGCACTTCGCCTTCCAGCGCTTCGAGGCGGGCGGACAGCTGACGCACTTCCAGCTGCTTGGCGGTGGCCAGGCGCAGCTGGTCCGGGCTGCACGGCTTGACCAGATAATCCGCCGCGCCCGCCTGAATGGCGTCCACGGCAGTGTCCACGGCCGAATGCGCGGTGACGATCACCACACGCATCCATGGCGCTTGAATGCGCATCTGCGCCAATACGTCCAGACCGTTGTCTTCTCCAAGACGCAGATCCAGAAAGCACACGTCGAACACTTGACGTTGCAGCAGCGCCTCGGCCTGTGCCGCGCTGTTGGCGGTGGCGACGCTGTAGCCTTCATCTTCCAGGCAATAGCGGAAGGTGCGAAGGATGGCGGATTCATCATCCACTAGCAGAATACGGCCCTGATTCTCAGTGGCTGCTTCCATTTTTCCTACGCTCCTAAATGAATGATCTTGGTTAGTCCCGGAAAAATCGGGCAAGTTGCATGGTTCATTCTGATTGATTCGGCGCATTGCAGGGTAGCTATGTGGCAAAAAAACGGACTTCTCGTTGATCTGTGCCTTTGTGCATCGAAAATCTGTAACCCATGCGGGATCTAAACTGTTTTCTGTTCGGTGCTTTTGTGCGCCCAGGCGAAACAGAACGTCTGGGTAAATGAAAAGTCTCTCCAGTAGTGCCCTTTGTAACTGTCTGGAGATTCCCTATGCCCCCGCTGAAGAACATCGCTCTGGCCATCGCCGCAGGCTTGCTCGCCACGACGCCGCTGACGGTCCAGGCCGCCCAAGGCGATTTGCAAACACAGCTCGCCCAGGCGCGTCAGGAAGGCTCGATCTGGACAGCCTTTGCGCTCAATCGCCATCTGAGCCCGTTCAACATTGGTGTCAAGGTCGAGCAAGGCACCGCGACACTCACCGGCAAGGTGGAGAATCAGGTCGACAAGGACCTCGCCACGCAGATCGCGGGCGACACTCAAGGCATCAATAAGGTCGACAACCAGCTGCAGATCGATCCACAGGTCGCTACAGAACCCGGCACCAAGGCCAACATGGCCCAGCGCTTCGACGATGCGACGCTGGTGGCGACCATCAAATCCAAGCTGCTGTGGAACAGCGTGACGGAGGGGCTGAACATCGAGGTGTCGGCGACTCAAGGGGTGGTGACCTTAAAAGGCCAGGCTAAAGACGCCGACGCTAAACAGCTTGCTGGCAGCCTCGCCAGCAATACTGATGGGGTGACCGAAGTGAACAACCTCATCAGCATCAGCGCCCGTGACACCCAAGCCATCAAAGAGCAGAGCGAAGCCCAGGCCAACAGCGTGCGGGAGGAGTTCAGCGACGCGTGGATCACCAGCAAGGTCAAATCCAGCCTGATCTATAGCCGTACCCTCGATGGACTGAACATCAAGGTAGAAACAAAGAGCGGCGTCGTGAGTTTAGACGGCGTGGTGGCCAATTACGCCGAGAAGGAGCTGGCCGTGGAGATCGCACGCAACATCCGCGGTGTTAAAGGCGTAGACGCCGACACCTTGCGCGTCACGCCCCGTAGCGCGGGGTAAAGGACCACGTAGTGATGAGCGGGAACCAAGTTCTGTGGGAGCGAATTCATTCGCGATCCAGGCGTACATCCGGCGCAAATTCTGTAGATGTACCGACCTCTCGCGAATGAATTCGCTCCCACAGTGGTTATCAGGATGTCGCCCCCCGTCGTGCAATACGCACGACGCCAAATGTTGAATCGTGCAGCTTGCGTGTAAGACGGTTCCCTGACTTCGATATATATGCTTGATTTATAAGGGTTTTATAGATCAAAAAAAGCTGGCACACAGGCTGCAATGTCCCCGGTAACAAAGGTCTTTTCCCAGACCGATAAGATCATCCGGAGCCAGCTGAATGAACACTCAACGCCTCGCCGCCCTGCGCATCTCCCCTCTGCACCTGCAGCAGGGTCTGTTCGCCAGCCTGGCGTTGATGATCACGTTGATCGCCGCTCAGCAATTCGCTCATTGGAACCAGCAACAGGAAGTCACTCAGATTCATCACGCCTACAGCCACAGCGCCCCTTTCGCCAAAGCGACTGCGTTGAAAGCCACAGACGTCGGGATGAATCTGCAATCGGTTGATGACGCGGCGGCTGCCACTGAAGAGACGCCGCGCCAACAGCGTTGGGTTTTCTGACCTTGGGCAGAGACGCAACCTATTCCGAGGGTCATTTTCGACACCTCGCCGTAGTTAGAAATTAAAAATCAGTAAGGAGAATCACCATGTTGAGCTGGGCTATCACATTTCTGATCATCGCCATTGTTGCAGCCGTACTGGGCTTCGGTGGTATCGCAGGCACCGCCACAGGTATCGCCAAGATTCTCTTTGTTGTGTTCCTGGTGATGTTCGTCGTGTCGTTCTTCTTTGGCCGTCGCGGTCGAGGCTGACAAACATGGCGGTAAAGCATCTCCATGCACTGACACTGGCGTTTTTGACAAGCGCCAGTGTCACAGCCATGGCCGCCAATGATGGTCAGGCGCGGGTTAACGAGCTGCTCAGCTCCGACCCTGAATATCGCCAGACCTGGTCAGGCGTGGTGAAGAAAGAGGAACGTTTACCCGATTGGGTCATTAACCTGTCCGGCACGTCCGATCAGATGAATGCGGTGACCGAGGATGGTGACAAATACCTGGTAGGGCCTCTCTGCGAAACCCAGGACACGTGCATCAACAAGCGGCTCATCGTGGCGTTCAGTCTGGACAAGTCTCATGCCTACGCCATGTTGGTTGAAGTGCCCGCAGGTTTGCCTGCGGACAAATCGCCCACTCGACACGCGGACTACCGCTTTCTCGGCAAGCCAGATGAAGGGATGCAAGGTCTCCTGAAAGAGCAACTGAAGAAAGATCCGAACTGGTACTGATTCAAATGAAGGAAGACCGAATTTCATTTGGGTCTTCCCGAAAGCCGCGCAACCCGAGGAGGGTTTGTGCGTGACCAAGGGGCCGGGGCGTTCTGACCAATGGAGTGGTTGCAGCGCACCAGGTGTACAGGGAGTACTCTCACTCGTGGGCCGGGTCAGGAAGCCGCAACGCAAGTCCATCGTCCGACACGCCGCCTGGCTGAATCCGATCATGGGCTTGCGACGCGCAAATTTTTACCGACCGTACATCGCTAAATCCCTCTCTTCAAATGACGTCTCGGTCAGATGTGACCTATTTGTCACTTGCCTCTTCCGATACACCCCATACCCCGCTACAGGCGACGTTTTAGCCACTTTTCAGCATAAAAATGCTCATCGAGAATGCCTCTTTTTGGGGCGGATTTCTGTAAGCCCTTGATTCCTCTCATGCCGATTCGGCATGAGGTAGTCATTTACGGCATTAGACGTTGAAGCCTTCGATGGGAATAGTTGCGCCCTTTTTCCGCCTGCCCAGAGCTTGGACGCTCGTTCGCAGAGACCTTCTGGACAGATCCAAGGGCATCCACGCAATGGCGTCGCTTCACAAGAGCGGCCTCGATGGCGTGGTTGAGAGATGTCCACGCCAACTACAACAAAGGTAATGACATGAAGAAGGCAAAACTGAGCCTGGCCTGGCAGATCCTTATCGGTCTGGTTCTGGGTATCACACTCGGTGCTGTGCTCAACCACTTCAGCGCTGAGAAAGCGTGGTGGATCGGCAACGTCCTGCAACCCGCAGGTGACATCTTCATCCGCCTGATCAAGATGATCGTCATTCCTATCGTGATTTCGTCGCTGGTCGTCGGTATCGCAGGTGTGGGCGACGCGAAGAAGCTTGGCCGCATTGGCCTGAAAACCATCGTCTACTTCGAAATCGTCACCACGATTGCCATTGTCGTCGGCCTGCTGCTGGCCAACGTGTTCCATCCGGGCACCGGTATCGACATGAGCACGCTGGGCACTGTGGACATCTCGCAGTACGAGAAGACCACCGCCGAAGTGCAGCACGATCACGCCTTTATCGCGACGATCCTCAACCTGATCCCGTCGAACATTTTTGCCGCCGTTGCCCGTGGCGACATGCTGCCGATCATCTTTTTCTCGGTGTTTTTCGGGCTGGGCCTGTCGAGCCTGAACGCTGAAGTGCGCGAGCCGCTGGTGAAGGTGTTCCAGGGTGTGTCGGAGACCATGTTCAAGGTCACTCACATGATCATGAACTACGCGCCGATCGGTGTTTTCGCCCTGATCGCTGTGACCGTCGCCAACTTCGGCTTCGCCTCGCTGCTGCCGCTGGCCAAGCTGGTGATCCTGGTTTACGTCGCCATCGCCTTCTTTGCCTTTGTGGTGCTGGGCCTGATCGCACGTCTGTTCGGCTTCTCGGTGCTCAAGCTGATGCGCATCTTCAAGGATGAGCTGGTGCTGGCCTACTCCACCGCCAGCTCCGAGACCGTGCTGCCGCGCGTGATCGAGAAGATGGAAGCCTACGGCGCGCCGAAAGCGATCAGCAGCTTCGTGGTACCGACCGGTTACTCGTTCAACCTCGACGGCTCGACGCTGTATCAGAGCATTGCCGCGCTGTTCATCGCGCAGTTGTACGGCATCGACCTGTCGATCGGTACGCAGATCATGCTGGTGCTGACCCTGATGGTCACCTCCAAAGGCATTGCTGGCGTGCCGGGCGTGTCGTTCGTGGTGCTGCTGGCAACCTTGGGCAGCGTCGGTATTCCGCTGGAAGGCCTGGCGTTCATTGCCGGTGTCGACCGCATCATGGACATGGCGCGTACCGCGCTGAACGTGATCGGCAACGCCTTGGCCGTGCTGGTCATCGCGCGTTGGGAGGGCATGTACGACGACGCCAAGGGCGAGCGCTACTGGAACTCCCTGCCGCATCTGCGCAGCAAGGCGTCGATGCCAGCGGGTCAGTCGGCGCTTGATTGATTGCTGCCACGCGTAAACACAAACCCCGGCCTTGGCTGGGGTTTGTTGTTTTTGGATATGGATTTGCACGGCAACAGAGACTGACGCTGACTTTGTAGGAGCCAACTGGAGGTTACGACCGTGGCGAAAGCGGTTTGTCTGACACACCGCCTTCGCTGCCGTCGTAACCTCCGACGTCTCCTACAGGGTCCAGTGCAAATCTATAGAGGGTTTGTTGTTTGCGCCCCCGCCGCTATCATCCCCGCATCTTGTGAGGGGGTTTACTGATGCTTAACGGCCTGTGGCTTGGTTTTTTTGTGGTCGCGGCGATTTCCGCGTTGGCGCAATGGCTGGTCGGCGGCAACGCCGGCATCTTTGCCGCCATGGTGGAAAGCATCTTTGCGATGGCCAAGCTGTCGGTGGAGGTGATGGTCCTCCTGTTCGGCACCCTGACCCTGTGGCTGGGCTTTCTCAACATCGCCGAAAAGGCCGGCATCGTCGACTGGCTCGGCAAAGTCCTCGCGCCGCTGTTTCATCGCCTGATGCCTGAAGTCCCACGCGGCCACCCGGCGCTGGGCCTGATCACCCTCAACTTCGCCGCCAACGCGTTGGGTCTGGACAATGCCGCCACGCCCATCGGCCTCAAAGCCATGCGCTCGCTACAGGAGCTCAACCCCAGCCAGACCGTCGCCAGCAACGCGCAGATCCTCTTTCTGGTGCTCAACGCCTCCTCCCTGACCCTGCTGCCAGTGACCATCTTCATGTACCGCGCTCAACAAGGCGCTGTCGACCCGACCATGGTCTTCCTGCCGATCCTGTTGGCCACCAGCGCTTCGACCCTCGTCGGCCTGCTCTCGGTGGCATTCATGCAGCGGCTGCGCTTGTGGGACCCCGTGGTGCTGGCGTATCTGCTGCCAGGCGCACTGCTGCTGGGCGGCTTCATGGCGATCCTCGCCGGTTTGTCGGCCACGGCGTTGTCGAGCCTGTCGTCGATTCTGGGCAACGTCACGCTGTTCGGCATCATCATGGTGTTTTTGGTGGTGGGGGCGCTGCGTAAGGTCAAGGTGTATGAAACCTTCGTCGAGGGCGCCAAAGAAGGCTTCGACGTGGCGAAAAACCTGCTGCCGTATCTGGTGGCGATGCTCTGTGCGGTGGGCGTGCTGCGTGCGTCGGGGGCGCTGGACCTGATTCTGGAAGGCATCCGCCACGCCATTCAGTGGATGGGCATGGACACCCGCTTTGTCGATGCGCTGCCTACTGCACTGGTCAAACCTTTCTCAGGCAGCGCCGCGCGGGCGATGTTGATCGAGACCATGAAGACCCAGGGCGTCGACAGCTTCCCTGCGCTGGTGGCCGCGACCATTCAGGGCAGCACCGAAACCACTTTCTACGTGTTGGCCGTGTATTTCGGCGCCGTGGGCATTCAGCGCGCCCGTCACGCCGTGGGCTGCGCGTTGTTGGCGGAGCTGTCCGGCGTGATCGCAGCCATTCTGGTTTGCTACTGGTTCTTCGGCTCGGCGGCATAACGCTTCTGGCCCTGCTCCACCGTCCACTGCAGCACTTGGGCGCTCAGCGTATCGCTGGCCTGCCCGAAGCCTGCCACCACCGCTGAGACCTGCTTGTCGGCCACTGGCTGATGCACTTCGAAGCGGCGGCTGGCGACGATGCGCTGATCGTTGTCGGCCAGCCGCGCATCCAGACGAATCACCACTTCAATCGCGGCCCCGCGGTATTCGCTCTGGAACGCCTGCAACTCCCCGCCCAGCTCGAAATCCGCCTGCAGGTTGCTGTCGTCGGTGCTGATCGACTGCACGCGGCCATCGCGATAGAACGCGTCGGTCAGGCGGTTGCGCAAGAGCACCGGCGCGGGGTCGGTCCAGCGCGCTCCTTTATAGCTGCTGATCACGTCGCCCTGAGGGATCACCGCAATGCGCGGGCTGTCGAGGGTTTCGCTGGATTTGGGGCGCGCCAGACGCAACGACCACGGCACCGGAGTCGCGGGCTTGCTGCTGCTCGCGGCAGTCGGCAAGCGATAGACGTCAGACGGCTCCTGCTTGGGCAGGATCGAACAAGCGGTCATCGACAGCGCCGTGGACAGCAACGCACTTGCCAGCAGCAGACGGCTGAATGAACGACTGGCAAGCCTCATGGCTCGAACTCCTTGTTCTTGTCGCTACCGAGCAGGTAGCCGCTGGGGTTGGCATTGAGGCTGCGCGAGATGGTCTTGAGCGAAGCCAGGGTTTCACGCAATTCGCGAATCGCCGGGCCCAACTCGCCGAGGCCCTGCAGGCCGCCGTCAACCGAATGCTTGTTGGCTTTGATCAGCTGATTGATCGTATCGGTGCTCTGCTGCAGTGACACCATGGCCGCTTGGCCAGTGGCGATCGCCTGCTTGCCGTCGACCGTGAACAGCACGTTGGCATTGCGCATCGCAGTGGTGGTCTGGTCCAGCGTGGTGCCGGCCTGCTTGCTCAGGGCCAACAGTTGCTTGAGGGTCTGGCGGATGTCGTCGCGCTGATCGGCGATCACTGCCGTGGTCTGCTCCAGGTGCTCCATGGTGCTGCTCAGCGCCTGCACATTCTTGGACGACAGCAGTTCGTTGGCGTTGTGCAGCAGCGTGTTGATGCCAGTCAGCAGGTCGTTGCTGTCGTTGAGCAGGCGCGAAATCGGCGAGGGCGAGGCGATGATTTCCGGCAGTCGGCCGTCCTCGCCCTTGAGCGCCTCGCTTTGCGGCGTGCCCCCGCTGAGCTGAATGATCGAGGTACCGGTGATTCCGGCCAGCGCCAGCTTGGCAAAGGTGTCGCGCTTGATCGGGGTTTCGCCGGCGACACGAATCTGCGCCAGTACGCGGCGTGGGTCCTGGGGATCAAGGCGCAGGTTGACCACATCGCCGACCTTGATGCCGTTGTACTGCACGGGGCTGCCGCGGGACAGGCCGGTCACGGCCTCGTTGAACACTACCTGGTAATCCTTGAATGCGGTGTCGACGCTGGACTTGGCCAGCCACAGGCCGAAAAGCAGCGCGGCGGCGACCACGATCACTGTGAACAGGCCGATCAAGACGTGATGGGCGCGGGTTTCCATCATGAGACCTCGTGTGGGTGGATGGCCGCAGCATAGGCCGAGCGGCCGCGCGGGCCATGAAAGTATTCGTGAATCCAGTCGTCCTTGTAAGCCGACACCTTGTCGATGCTATCGGCCACCAGGACGCGTTTGTGCGCCAGCACAGCGACCCGGTCGGTGATGGTGTACAGCGTGTCCAGGTCGTGGGTGACCATGAACACACTCAGGCCCAGTGCATCGCGCAGGGTCAGGATCAATTGGTCGAAGGCGCCTGCGCCAATCGGGTCGAGGCCTGCTGTCGGCTCGTCGAGAAACAGAATGTCCGGGTCCAGGGCCAAGGCCCGGGCCAGCGCAGCGCGCTTGATCATCCCGCCAGAAAGCGAAGCGGGGTATTTGTGCGCTGCCGACAGTGGCAGGCCGGACAGCGCCATCTTGATTCCCGCCAGGTGCTCGGCCTCTTCGCGGCTCAAGCCAGCATGCTCGATCAGCGGCAGAGCGACGTTCTCGGTGATGGTCAGCGACGAGAACAGCGCGCCTTTCTGAAACAGCACGCCGAAACGTCGCTCAACCTGGGAGCGTTCTTTGTCGGGCAGATTCAGCAAATCCTGACCCAGCACCCGGACGTTGCCTTCAGCGGGTCGCTGCAAGCCGACGATACTGCGCAGCAGCACCGATTTGCCGCTGCCCGAGCCGCCGACCACGGCGAGGATTTCCCCGCGATACAAATCCAGATCGAGGTTTTCGTGTACCACCTGCGGGCCGAATCGATTGCACAGGCCACGCACCTGAATGACCGCCTCGCAGGGTTGAACGCAACGTCGTGTCACCAGCCCATCTCCATGAAGAACATCGCGGCCAGTGCATCCAGCACGATGACCACGAAAATCGACTGCACCACCGCCGACGTCGTGTGGGCACCCACCGACTCGGCGCTGCCCTCGACCTTGAAGCCCTCCAGGCAGCCGATCGCGGCGATGAAAAACGCGAAGATCGGCGCTTTGACGATCCCCACCAGAAAATGCTGGACGCCGATGTCGGCCTGCATCCGGGACAGAAACATCGCAGGCGAAATATCCAGCGACAGCGCGCAGACCACCCCGCCGCCGACAATGCCGCAGATCATCGCCAGAAACGTCAGTATTGGCAGTGAGATCAGCAGCGCCAGCACGCGAGGCAAGACCAACATCTCTGTAGGACTGAGCCCCAATGTGCGCAGGGCGTCGAGTTCTTCGTTGGCTTTCATCGAGCCGATCTGCGCGGTGAAGGCGCTCGCCGTACGGCCAGCGAGCAGAATCGCAGTCAGCAGCACGGCGAATTCACGCAGGAACGAGAAGCCAATCAGGTCGACCGTGAAGATCGTCGCGCCAAAAGCCTTGAGCACCGTGGCACCGAGAAACGCCACCACCGCGCCGACCATGAACGTCAGCAGGGCGACGATGGGCGCGGCGTCCAGACCGATCTGTTCGATGTGGGCGATGATCGAGGTGCTGCGCCAGCGTTTGGGGCGCAACATCGTGGTGACGAAGCTTTGCAGGATCAGGCCAATGAAGCCCAGCAGTTGCAGCGTGTCGTTCCAGATCACCTCCACGGCTGAGCCGATCCGCGCCAGCAGCTGCGTGCCGACAGGGACTTCCGGGTCCTTCTCCGGCTGGCAGTAGTCGCTCAGCGCACTCTGAATGGTCTGCATCAATGCGCGGCTGGACTCAGGCAGATTGGGCGCTTGAACCGCCAGCAAGCGCAGACGTTGTGTGCCGAGCAACTCCACCAGCAACGACGCCCCGGCGGTGTCCAGCTCACCCAGCTCGCTCATGTCCACGTGTGTGGCAGGGCTGAAACCTGCGCTCAAGGTGTCGGTCTGGCGCTTGAGGTCGTGGTAGTGGGCGAGCGTCCAGTCCCCGGCGATCCACATCTGCGTGGGATCGGTCGAGGTGTCCAGTCTGACACTGCCGCACGCCTTTGGCGCGCGGTTGGCGAGGGTGATCGATGGGGTCATTGGCACGAGCTTAGTTGGTTTTGACCGGGGCGGACGGGCTCGATAATGGCTTATCGTCACTGTCTTTGTCCGGACCGGAGCCGGACGACCCCAAGGTGTCTGCGCCGGGCTTCAGACCTGCCGGGGCGATCTTCTTGCGGGTCACCGCTGGCTGATCGGTGTCCGTGACTTCAAAGCGCAACACACCGATCATCTGCCCATCCTCGGTCAGCACCCTCACCTGCCATTTGCCGAGCACATCCGGCGGAAAATTCTGTTTGTGGGTCCACGCGCGATAGCCTTCCTTACGTCCGCCGTGAATGTCTAGAGCAATTCGATCGACTTCTTCGCCGTTATGGCGCCAAACGTGATAAATCCGCTCGTCCAGACCCCGCGGCGCGTTGATCGAGGTGTATGCATAGAGCCCACTGCTACGCAGTTGATTGACGCCGATCTCCTGGATGCTCTCGCCGGGGGTGCGGTTCTGATTGTCGAATTGCGTGCTGACCGCCACTTCGGTCATCCATAGAGTGGCTGGCGGCACCCATGAGCGCAGCATCCAACCTGCGCCGCCAATCCCCAGAACCATCAGCACCAGCCCTGCGCCACGCTTGAAGCTGGTGACCGGAAAGCTCGACGTCAGGCTCGGAATCGACAGCAGCATTGCAGTGCCCAGCGCCAGCTTGTAACTCTCGGCGGTGGTCAGGTGCAGGATGATCGGCAGCGCTGTGAGCATCGCGGCGAACAGCGTCAGCGTGTGCAGCGCCAGGAACAGCCAACGCCGTGGAGCCAGCCACTTGTAGTACAGCGGGTCGATGATCGAGATCAGCCCGGCCACTGCCAGCAGCCCGGTGAAAGCCAGTTGGCCGCTGTTCCAGGTGGTGGTGATGGAGAAGAACGGCAGGACGAAGAACAGACTTTCCTGATGGATCATCTGCGTGGCGTAGCGCAGCAGGGGTTGAGGAATTTCGCGCTTGAAGACTTTGGCGAGCAGGGTCACGGCGCTGTTTTCCACCATCAGCCAGAGCCAGCTGACGATGAGAATCACCGCGATCCAGGTGGCGAGCTTCGCCTGGCGGTCGACGAGAATGAAGCTGCCGATGCCAGAGCAAAAGCCAAAGAAGGCGATCAGGCCGGGGTAGCGCTTGATGAACTCTAGTACGCGCTGTACCAGGGAGTTCTGCATGATGGCGTTGAAATCCGGCATTTCGGTGACCACGTTCGCTATAGGAAAAACCCTTGCAGGATACCAATGCTGAGACGCAGCGTTGACTGCTTTTGATTCTGCCGAAGGCATTGCGGGATGCATCGGTCTGCTTTTGATTCTGCTGAAGGCGTAGGAGCGTCGCTTGCCCGCGATCTGGCGCGAAGCGTCAGCAAAATCAGCCATCTCGGTTGTTTCAGACACACCGCGTTCGCTTATCTTGCTGCCGGTCCCCGGCAGATCGCGGGCAAGCGACGCCCCTACGGCCTCCGGCCAGAAGCGGCCCGCGTCAAAGCGGGCGTTTTCTGTACACCCGCCAGCGCCACGCGATCAGCAACACCACCAACACACCCAATGCCACCCCGATCTGGTACAGCTCGTCGTAACTGACCAACGGCTCTTCAATGCGCAAGTACCCGGGCTGCGTCAGCAATTGCCGCATCGCCCGGTTGGCCAGATCCAGACTCACCCCTCGGGTGCGCTTGGCCGGGTCTTCGAAGCGCCCGTCTTCGTAGTCGTTCAGCGCGCCCCAGTAATAGTCGGCCAGCGCGCTGTTGCCCTGCACCGCCCACGCCTGCTTGGCGATCAAGGCTTGTTGCAGGCGGGCGAAAGTCGCCGGGTCCATGCCCTCCTTGCGCAGCCGCTCCAGCATCGAACGCACGGACGCCACTGCCGCATCGACGTCATCGCGATCCAGATCAGCGTTGAGGCTCAGAAAGCCGGTGTCGCCAAAGGCTTCGCGATCAGCCCAAGGTCCGTAGGAATACCCTTTGTCCAGACGCAGCTCGCTGTACAGCGCCCAGTCCAGATAGGCCTTCACCAAGTCCCAGGTTTCATCGTGCTGCTCGCCCATGTCGGGCTCGGTGAAGAACAGGTGCAGCTTCGCGCCATCACCCAAGGCGCCGCGCACCAGCGTTCGTTCCGGCTCGGCTTTCTCGCTGATCGTTGCCAGGGGCGGGTGCTCGCTCGGGTCGACGGCATTGAGCTGGCCGTAGGTGCGTTCCAGATAGGCGGGCAGCAGCTTGTCCAGATCACCCACGATGATCAGCGTCATGTTGTTGGCCGCATACCAGTTGTCGTGGATGGATTCGATCTGCTCCAGGCTCAGGTGATCGACTTCCGGACGCTCTGCGCATTTGAGGCCCATCTCGACCGCCAATTGATTGCTGGCGCTGTGACCCAGGTCACGCTTGTCGAGCCAGCGTTGCAGATGCGAGTAATGGCCACCGTCTTCGCGCTCGACGATGCGCTTGGCGGTGTCCAGATTGGCCTGGTTGACCTGCGTGTGGGTCAGCACGTTGAGCAGCAGGTCCAGCACCTTGCGTTGATTCTGCGCCGGGGCCTCGATGACGAATGTGGTATCGGTGTTGCTGGTGAAGGCATTCCACTCCCCGCCCAGCGCCTGCATTTGTTGTTCAAGGCCGCCTTCACCAGAGTCGTCGACGCCGCTGAACAGCAGATGCTCCAGCAGATGGGGCAGTTCCTTGTCGGCGCAGGGGAAGTCATCGAAGCCGATACCCACCACCAGCCGAATCGACACATGGCCCTTTTCGGCGGGCTTGAGTAGCAGCTGCAGCCCGTTGGGCAGGACATAGCCCTCCACTTGAAAGCGGTCGAGGGCGATCGAGGAGAAGGATGTCAAAAACAGCACAGCGAACAGCAGGCAACGCATAAAAACGGGCTTCCTTGCGGGCCGGTATGTGTAACAGACTTCGCTCAGGCCCGGGCGTTCACCGCGATTATTCTGCTTGGCTTTCGCTGGACAAGGCGCCGGTGTCAGTGGTTTCAAGAACGGCATAGGCGCTGCTGCAGAACAATGAATTGAGACGTTTCATGTCGGCGATCAGCTCAAGGTGTAACGAACTGGTCTCGATACTCTGCACGATTTTACGTTGCAGTCTGCTGACATGGGCATGGGCCAGACGCCGCTCCTGTGCCCGGAAACGACGTTTTTCACGCAGCAACTGACGCGCGCTTTCCGGGTCGCCACTGAGAAACACCGACAGCCCCAATCGCAGGTTCGCCATCAACTGCTCGTGCAGCCCAGAGAGTTCTTCCAGGCCGACGTCTGAAAACGACCGACGCTGCGAAGTCTTCTGCTGCTGGACCTTACGCAGCATACGCTCGATGAGCCCGCTGGCCAGTTCGAGGTTGATCGCAAGCTCAATGATTTCCGCCCAGCGCCGATTGTCCTGATCGCTGAGATCTTCGCGGGGCATCTGCGCCAGGTACAGCTTGATGGCGTTGTAGAGCACCTCGATATCGTCATTCAGGCGCCGCACTTCCTGGGTCACGGCGGTCTGGTTGCCGCGCAGCACTTCCTGCATCGCATTGAGCATGCTGTCGATCAGATCGCCCATGCGCAGGGTTTCACGCACGGCGTTGGCCAGCGCCAGGCTTGGCGTCGACAACGCAGCGAGGTCCAGGTGACGAGGCTTGGTCTGGCCGTTGACCTCGGCCGCCTGGGGCAGGATCGACGCGCACAGACGCCCCATCGGGCCCACGGTCGGCAGCATGATCAGGCAGCGCAGGGAGTTGTAGATAACGTGGAAGCTGATGACCAGGCTCGACGGGCTGACGTTGAGCGCGTCCATCCAGTGCACCAGCGGGGTCAGCACCGGGATGATCAGCAGCAGGCCGATCAATTTGTAGAGCAAGCTACCCAAGGCGACTTGGCGCCCGGCGACGTTCTGCATGCTGGTGCTGAGGAAGGCAAGCAGGCCGCTGCCAATGTTGGCGCCGATCACCAAGCCAATGGCCACGGGCAGGCTGATGATTTCCGCGCCAGCGAGAGTGGCCGTCAACAGCACGGCAGCGAGGCTGGAGTAGGAAATCAGCGCAAACATCGCACCGACCAGGGCGTCGAGCAGGAGGTCACCCGTCAGCGAGGCGAACAGCACTTTCACGCCCGCCGCCTGGGTGATCGGCGCAGCAGCGGTGACGATCAGTTGCAGCGCCAGAATGATCAGGCCCAAGCCAATGCCGACGCGACCGAGCTGGCCAATGCGGGTCTGTTTGCGCGAGAGGAACATCATCACGCCGAGGAAGATCAGCAGCGGCGACAGCCACGACAGGTCGAACGTCAGGATTCGCGACATCACCGCCGTCCCGACGTCGGCGCCGAGCATGATCGCAAGGGCAGGTGTCAGGCTCATCAGCCCTTGACCGACGAACGAAGTCACCAGCATCGCCGTAGCGTTACTGCTTTGCACCAGTGCGGTGACGAGAATCCCGGCGATGAATGCCAGTGGACGTTTGGACATGTTCTGGCTGAGCACACGGCGCAGCTGCGTGCCGTAGACGCGCAGAATACCGGTCCTAACGATGTGCGTACCCCAGATCAACAGCGCGACGGCGGAAAGCAAATCGAGCAGGGTCAGCATACAAAAAGCCCCCTGTTACAAGCCCGGCGGTCAAGACTGGCCACCGCCCAATGGGCAAAAATTTAAAGTGCAGCGTGTAGCGAGCGAAAACGCCTGTAGGTGGTCGTGGTCAGCATGCTCAACTAAAGCTTTAGTCGGCCTGAGGCCTTATTGCCAGCATGGCACAGACGATTATTTCGTGAAACAAATCTGTAACAAATCAGTCTGTTTAATAGGCCGCAACGCGTATGAACGGTGGGAGCGAATTCATTCGCGAGAGGCCCGTTCAGACGCTACAGGTGTGTCGAATGCACTGGCCTGTCGCGAATGAATTCCCTCCCACAGAGCGTTCATGACCTGGCGCAGAAAAAAACGGAGCATTTCACAATGCCCCGTTTTTGTTACCGGCTACACCGCGTCGGAGTTTATTGACCCGGAATGTCCTTGCGAAGTTTCACAGGGTCATTCATGGCCTTTTTCTTGGCCATTGCGGTGCGCATCTTGATGTTGATGGCTTCTACCGCCAGCGAGAACGCCATGGCGAAGTAGACATAGCCTTTAGGCACATGCACGTCGAAAGATTCAGCAATCAGTACCGTACCGACGACGATCAGGAATGAAAGTGCAAGCATCTTCAGCGAAGGGTGCTTGTCGATGAAGTCGCTGATGACGCCCGAACACAGCATCATGATCAGCACCGCGACGATGATCGCAGCGACCATCACCGGTACATGGGAGACCATGCCCACCGCAGTGATCACCGAATCCAGCGAGAACACGATGTCGATGATCGCGATCTGGATGATGGTGTACAGGAACAGGCCGCCCTTGCCTTTGGGCTCCTCCAGCGTTTCTTCTTCGCCTTCCATGCCGTGGTAGATCTCTTGCGAGCTTTTCCAGAGCAGGAACAGGCCACCGAAGAACAGGATCAGGTCGCGCCCGGAAATGCCTTGGCCCAGCACGACGAACAAGTCGTCGGTCAGGCGCATGACCCAGGTGATCGACAGCAGCAGCAAGATCCGCGTGATCATTGCCAGCGCCAGACCGAAAATCCGCGTGCGCGGCTGCATCGCCTTGGGCATGCGGCTGACCAGGATCGAGATCATGATGATGTTGTCGATGCCCAGGACGATTTCCAGGGCAGTCAGCGTCAAGAAAGCAACCCAGATCTCAGGGTTGGTCAGCCATTCCATTACGTTTTCCTTTGAGCTTGTCGAGCCCTCGCCGGTGCCCGGGCGCCAGCGAGGGGGTTATGTGCCTTATAGACTGCTGAACAACGGGAAGATCCCCATCAGCAGCGCGGCAATCAGGATGCATACACACACCAGCACGGCCCATTTGAGGGTAAAGCGCTGGTGATCGCCGAATTCGATACCGGCCAGCGCTACCAACAGGTAGGTCGATGGTACCAACGGGCTCAGCAAGTGGACGGGCTGGCCGACGATCGAGGCACGTGCCATTTCCACTGGGCTGATGCCGTAATGCGACGCCGCTTCGGACAGCACCGGCAAGACGCCATAGTAAAACGCGTCGTTGGACATGAAAAACGTGAACGGCATGCTGACGATCGCCGTGATGACCGCCAGATACGGCCCCATCGCGTCGGGAATCACGGCCAGCAGACTTTTCGACATCGCATCGACCATGCCGGTGCCCGACAGGATACCGGTGAAGATCCCCGCCGCGAAGATCAGCCCGACCACCGCCAGCACGCTACCGGCGTGGGCGGCGACGCGGTCTTTCTGCGCTTGCAGGCATGGGTAGTTGACGATCATGGCGATACTGAACGCGATCATGAACAGCACCGGCAGCGGCAGCAGGCCCATGATCAGCGTGACCATCAGCCCCAGGGTCAGCAGGCCGTTGAACCAGATCAGCTTCGGACGGCGGGCTTCAGGGAACTGCGAGACGCTGATTTCGCTGTGATCGACTTCATCGCCCGGCAGGTGCAGCTCGCCCAGACGCGCACGCTCTCGTTTGCCGTAGAAATAGGCGATCACCAGAATCGCGATCACACCCGCCAGCATCGCCGGGATCATCGGCACGAAGATGTCCGAAGGGTCGACATGCAAGGCGCTGGCGGCGCGGGCAGTCGGCCCGCCCCAGGGTGTCATGTTCATCACGCCGCCGGCCAGAATGATCAGGCCAGCCATGATGCGCGGGCTCATGCCCAGGCGGCTGTACAGCGGCAGCATGGCGGCCACGCAGATCATGTAGGTCGTGGCGCCGTCGCCATCCAGCGAGACCACCAGTGCCAGCACGGCGGTGCCGACCGACACTTTGACCGGGTCGCCTTTGACCAGCTTGAGGATCTTGCGCACGGCCGGGTCGAACAGGCCAGAGTCGATCATCAGGGCGAAATAGAGGATGGCAAACATCAGCATCACGCCGGTTGGCGCAAGCTTGGTGATGCCCGCGAGCATCATCGGGCCGATGCCGGAGGCAAAGCCGCCGAACAGAGCGAATACGATTGGCACGATGATCAGGGCGATCAGCGCTGAGAGGCGCTTGCTCATGATCAGGTACATGAAGGCGACGACCATGGCGAAGCCGAGGAAGGTCAACATAGAAATACTCCAGGCGTTACGCGGCGTGAAAACGGACGAGACGAGGCAATCAGCTCAGAACGAGCGGCGCGTGGAGTCGGGGGGCGAACGAGGGGTGCAGCGGAGCATTGAAAAGCATCAGAATCACCGAATTGTTGTTGTAGATGGGCCGGGTCGCGTCAATGCGCAGGTCCTGGCCTGGCCGGTCTGTCGCCGGCGGTGAGGGGATGCTAATCGGCTTACCTTTCAGCCAGCTTTCGCGGCCATTGCGTTTATCGGTGGCGAAAAGATGAAGTAAATGCGCCACAAGGGAGTCAGAGGTTAAACACGAACGGGAGAACCCTGATGAGCGAAGTGCACACCGGTGGGTGCCATTGTGGCAATTTGCGCTACCAGCTCGATGCGCCATTGCGTGACATCGCCCACTGCCACTGCTCGATCTGCAGGCGCACGTCTGGGGGCATCGTGGTGACCTGGATCACCGTGCCGCTGGAAGCGTTCACGTGGCTGGCAGGCAGCCCGGCGGCGTACGACTCAAGCCCGACTTGCGTAAGGTATTTCTGCAACAACTGCGGGGCGCAGGTGGCGTTGTTCACCCGAAACAGCGCCGAGACCATGGACGTCACCATCGCGACCCTCGATCAGCCGGAGCTTGCCCCGGCCGATCGGCATATCTGGACCGACAGCCGCCTGCCCTGGCTGCATCTGGACGACCACCTGCCCGAAGAGGAAGAAGGAACGTCCTAGATCGGCGTTTCTCCGTCATCGGATCCTTTATTTGCGCTCCACCAGCCCTGGCAATTGCGCCACCAGCTTCTGGTTGTTCAGCGGCGCGCGAATGAAGCCGCGCTGAGTGCCGTCTGGGCCCAGCAGCGCCAGATTGCCGCTGTGATCGACGGTGTAGTTCGGCTTGCTGGTGTCGGCAGGAATAAACGGAATGCTCACTGCATTGGCCAGTTTTTGAAGGGTGTCGACCGGCGCGGTCAGGCCCTGGAACTGTTTGTCGAAGTAGCCCAGGTACGTCTTCAACTGCTGCGGCGTGTCGCGATTGGGATCGACGCTGACCAGCACCACGCGCAATTTATCCACCGCCTCTTTCGGCAGCTCGCTCTTGATCTGGCGCAGTTGGGCGAGGGTCGTCGGGCAAATGTCCGGACAGAAGGTGTAGCCGAAGAACAGTAGCGTCCATTTGTCTTTCAGCGAATCCAGCGACACCGGCTGGCCGTCCTGATCGGTGAATGTCAGGTCCGGCACGTTGCGGCTTTGCGGCAGCAGGATGATGCCGGCATCGATCAACGCGGTCTGGTCGCCCTGGCCTTTACCGGACAGCACGCGGTTAACGGTCAGGCCCAGCACCAGCGCCACAACGGCCACCAGAATGAAAACTGTTTTTTGGGTTCGGGTCATAAATTCAACGATAGCTAGTGATCTACGAGCAGCGCGATGAACAGTTCCAGCAGGTACCCGATCGAGTACTTGAAGGTGGATCGCGGCGTGCGGCCGGCTGCCACGGTACAACACCAGAGCCCGATGCAGAAAGCCAGTTACCCGCGCGCCGGGGCTGGATCGGGTAAAGCACGCCGCTCATCGTGACCATGAACGGCGTCCGTCTCTTGGCCTGCTCAGCTCCAGAGAGTCCCGCCGCAGGGCTTGGTGAGGCTGATTGCGTCCGGCGCCATCAACGATGCGGCCCCCAATGCAGCAGCACATGGGCGTGTTGCCAGACGCTCAGGGCGTGTTTGCGTGATGGCGCGTGAACGGGCCTCACGCGGTAGTTGATCAACGTCATGGTCAGCATCAGCGCCGCGCTGCCTGCGTTATGCGCGACGGCCACCAGCAACGGCAGGTGAAACACCACATTGCTGATCCCCAGCACGATCTGCACGCCAAGCGCCATCGCCAACAGCCTGGCCAGACCCTTGAGCCCTTCACGCCGCAGCTGCCAGGCCAATGACAGCAGCGAGAACGTCACCAGCAGCGCGCCGATGCGATGGGTCATGTGAATGGCCGTTCGCGCCGTGCTGTCGAGCTTGCCGCCCAGGTAATTGGGGCCGATGTGTTGAGTCAGGTGGAAGCCATTGGCGAAGTCGGCCTCTGGCCACCATTGGCCCTGGCAGGTCGGCACATCGGTGCAGGCCATGGCCGCGTAGTTGGAGCTGACCCACCCGCCCAACGCGATCTGCAGTGCGACCAATACAAGGCCGATCGCGGCCAGGCGGCGCAAACGCGGGCCGATCTGCGGCATCGCTGCAAACTGCCCACTCAGTCGTGCGCTCAGCAAAAACAGCAGGCTCAGCGTTGTGATCCCGCCCAGCAGATGCGCGGTGACGACCTGCGGCCAGAGCTTGAGGGTCACGGTCCACATGCCGAACGCCGCCTGAGCGAAGACCACGCCGACCAGCAGCAAAGGCAGCCCGACCGGCTGACCGACGATGTGCCGCCTGTGCCAGGCCTGTACGCCCAGCATCATGATCATCAGCGCCAGCCCACCTGCGAAATAGCGATGCACCATCTCGTTGCGGCCCTTGTGTTCCTCCACCGGCGAATCCGGGTAATGCCGCTCGGCGTGGGCCAGTTGGGCTTCGGTCTTGGGCACGCTGATAAAACCGTAGCAGCCGGGCCAGTCCGGGCAGCCGAGGCCTGCGTGGGTCAGGCGGGTGTAGGCGCCGAGCAGCACGACCACCAGCGCCAACAGGGTGGCACACAGCGCGAGACGAAATCCGGGCCTGGTCATGACGACCCCCTTTAGCCGATGTTCGACAGTTTCAGCAGTTGGCGCAGGTCGTTGAGCAGATCCTTGCCATTGACTTCAGCCCCGTAGCGCAACACCAGATTGCCGTGGGGATCGACGATCCACAGCTGCGGCAGTTCGATGCCCGGCGCCATGCGCTGGTAGCGCTTCAGATCGAGCGGGTAGCGCTGCAATTGGGGGTATTCGCGGATGAGGCGGGCGTCGTATTCGGGGCTCACCGGCTGCGCGGTGGTCAGCGCATGGCTGGCGCGAGAGGCGTCGCGGCCCAGGCCGATCTGGATTTGCCGCGCCAGATACACCAGGCGCTCGCAATCGGCGTCGCATTGATCGGGCGCTGTGACCAGCAGCTGCCAGCGCGTCTCGTCGGACTGCACGCCAAGCTCGGCGCGGCTTTCGCCCTTGCCGATCAGCTCGCCGTGGTAGCTGCGGCTTTCCGGCACCCAGAACTTGAACCTGTACATGGTCGTGGCCAGCACCATCGGCCCAAGCGCCACCAGCAGGACAAGAAGCAACTGCATACGACCACGCCGCCGGCTCCTGCCAGGACGAGGCTCAGATGTGTTGGCTGGACTCATCGCCGTTCCCATGGGGGTTCTCCTTGTTTTTATTGTGCTGTGTGTCGCGCTTGGCATCGCGCTGGGCTGTGTCGGGCCGGTTGAAGCTCAGGTACAGGTAGAGCCCGATCAGCGCGGTGGCCATGGCAAACCACTGCACGGCGTAACCCACGTGCTTTTCAGGCCCCATGGCGACCACTGGCCAGTCGGTGCGATAGGCGGCAGGGCCATCTTCCAGACGCAGTTCGTGAGCGAAGCCCTCGCGATTCAGCTCGTGCCAGACCTTGGCCGGGTCGATGGCGGTCAGCACTTTTGGCCACGTGTCGCTCTGCGCGTCGGGGTGCAATTGGAAGGTCGCGCCGGGAGCTACGTACACCCAGGCGTCGAGGTTCAGCGGCTGGATTGGCGTGTCGTAACTCGGCGGTGTACGTCGGTCCGGCCAAGGCAGCCAGCCACGATTGACCAATAGCCACAGCCCGCTGAATGGGTCGTGAAACGGTTGAATCAACTCGACACCGACTTTGCCCTCGCGGGTGCAGTTGTCGAGTAACAGGCTGTGATCAGCGTCGAACGTGCCGCGTAGTTGCACGCGACGATAGGCCGGCTCGCTTGTGCTCGGCAGTAATTCGGCCGACATCGGCGGTGCGGCGCGGCGCTCTGCATACTGGGCGAGCATGACGCGCTTCTCTTCGCCCCGGCCCAGTTGCCAGAAACCCAGCGAGATCAGTATCGGCAGCAGCACGAGCACCACCAGCGTGGGCGCAATGCCGGGCCGGAAGCGCTTCATCACGCCTTCCGCGTCTGTCGACGAGCCACACCTATACTCCCTTGCATAGCGTTTGCTCCTGGAGTCACCCGATGCTCAAAGCGGCGATTGTCTTCATGCTTCTGGCCACGGTGGTCAGCCTGTTCAGCGGCCTGTTCTTTCTGGTCAAGGACGACGCCTCCTCCACGCGTCTGCTCAGAGCCCTGACCGTTCGCGTGTGCTGCGCCGCCGTGACCCTGGCGTTGATCGCCTATGGGTATTTCAGCGGGCAGCTGATCTATCACACGCCGTGGTAAGCCCCGCCCGATAACCCCTCACAACACGTAAACAAAGACAAACAACCCCACCCACACCACGTCCACGAAGTGCCAATACCAGCTCGCGGCCTCGAACCCGAACTGATGCTCGGCATCGAAATGCCCGCGCAGGATCCTCATCAGCATCACAAACAGAATGATCGTCCCGATGGTGACGTGAGCGCCGTGAAAGCCCGTGAGCATGAAGAACGTCGCGCCATAGATGCCGGAGCCCAGGGTCAGGCCCAGTTCGGTGTAGGCCTCGTGGTATTCGATGGCCTGCAGCGTCAGGAAGGCGAGGCCGAGCAGAATGGTCAAGGCAAGCCACAGTTTGAGCGCGCCGCGATGGCCCCTCTTCAAGGCGTGGTGGGCGATGGTCACGGTGACGCTGGAGCTGACCAGCAGCACGGTATTGATCAGCGGCAAATGCCAGGGGTCGATGACCTCTTTAGGCGGCGGGAACAGCGTGGGGTCCGGGGTGTGCAACAACGGCCAGGTGTTCTCGAATTGCGGCCAGAGCATGTGGGCGATGGCTTTGCTGCCCTCGCCGCCCAGCGCTGGCAGGGTGATGTGGCGCACATAAAACAGCGCGCCAAAGAACGCGACGAAAAACATCACCTCGGAAAAGATGAACCAGCCCATGCCCCATCTGAACGAGCGGTCCATCTGGCTGCTGTATAACCCCGCCCGGCCCTCTCGCACGACGGTGCTGAACCAGCCGAACATCATGTAGGCGACCATCAGCGCGCCCACGCAGAAGATCCAGGCGCCGTGGGTCTCGCGGCCGGCCTTCAGGTCCACCAGCCAGGTGCCCAGCCCGTACAGGGTGACGAACATGCCGACCGTGGCAATGATTGGCCACTTGCTCTGCGCCGGAACGTAATAATGCTCATGGGTTGCCATCTGCGAATCTCCTCAGGCCATGGGCCTGACCACCATTGGCCGCCACAGGGCGGACCACCGGCGGCATGCGAGCGGTGATGTCGAACAGCGTGTAAGCGAGGGTCAGGTGTTTCACGTCTTTGGGCAGGTCGCGGTCGACGATGAAGCGCACCGGCATCTCGATGCGCTCGCCCGGTTGCAGCATTTGCTGGGTGAAGCAGAAGCATTCGGTCTTGTGGAAATACGCCGCCGCTGTGCTCGGCGCGATGCTGGGAATCGCCTGGGCGGTCATCGGCTTGTCGCTGGGGTTCTGCGCCACGAACAGCATTTCGTTCACCGCGCCGGGGTGCACCACGATTTCCTGCGCCTCAGGGTAAAAGCCCCAGACCATGTCGGCGTTATTGGTCGCCAGAAACTGCACGCGTACCTCCCGGCGGTCGTCCACCTGCTGGGTCTGGGTGTACTGATCGCCCGTCTTGCCGTTAATGCCCAGCGCCTTGCACATCACGTCGTAGAGCGGCACCAGCGCGAAACCGAAGACAAACATCACCGCTACCAGCACCAGCAGGCGGATGACCAGTTTTCTGTTCGGGCGCAGCGTCTGGTTCATGTCACAGAGCTCTCGTTTATTGCACGTGCGGCGGCGTCTGGAAGGTGTGATAAGGCGCGGGCGAAGGCACCGTCCACTCCAGGCCATCGGCGCCATCCCAGGGTTTGGCGGGGGCAGGCGGGCCGCCGCGGATGGTCTTGATCACGATAAAGAGGAAGAAGATCTGCGTGGCGCCGAAGGTGAAGGCGCCAATCGACGAGATCATGTTGAAGTCGGCGAACTGCAGGTTGTAGTCCGGCACCCGACGCGGCATCCCCGCCAGCCCCACGAAGTGCATTGGGAAAAACGCCATGTTCATGCCGATGAAAGACAGCCAGAAATGCAGCTTGCCCAGGGTTTCGTCGTACATGTGGCCGGTCCATTTCGGCAGCCAGTAATAAGCCGAGGCGAAGATCCCGAAGATGGCCCCGGGCACCAGCACGTAGTGGAAATGCGCGACCACGAAGTAAGTGTCCTGGTACTGGAAGTCAGCCGGCGCGATGGCCAGCATCAGTCCGGAAAAGCCGCCGATGGTGAACAGGATCACGAAGGCCACGGCGAACAGCATTGGCGTTTCGAAGGTCAGCTCGCCCTGCCACATGGTGCTGATCCAGTTGAACACCTTCACCCCGGTGGGCACGGCGATCAGCATCGTCGCGTACATGAAGAACAGCTCGCCCACCAGCGGAATGCCGACCACGAACATGTGGTGCGCCCAGACGATGAACGACAGAAACGCGATGGCGGCGGTGGCATAGACCATCGAGGTGTAGCCGAACAGCGGCTTGCGCGAGAACGCCGGGATGATCGAACTGACCGCGCCGAACGCGGGCAGGATCATGATGTACACCTCGGGATGGCCGAAGAACCAGAACACATGCTGGAACAAAACCGGGTCACCGCCGCCCGCCGCGCTGAAGAAGCTGGTGTGGAAGTGGATGTCCATCAGCATCATGGTCACGCAGCCGGCCAGCACCGGCATCACCGCGATGAGCAGGAACGCGGTGATCAGCCAGGTCCAGACGAACAACGGCATCTTCATCAGGGTCATGCCGGGCGCGCGCAGGTTGAGGATGGTGGCGATGACATTGATCGCGCCCATGATCGAGCTGATGCCCATCAGGTGAATGGCGAAGATGAAGTAGGTGACGCTCTCTGGCGCATAGGTGGTAGACAGCGGGGCGTAGAAGGTCCAGCCGAAGTTCGGCCCGCCGCCGGGTGTGAACAGGGTTGAAACCAGCAGCAGGAACGCCGCAGGCAACAGCCAGAAACTGAAGTTGTTCATGCGCGGCAGGGCCATGTCCGGCGCGCCGATCATCAGCGGGATCATCCAGTTCGCCAGGCCCACGAACGCTGGCATCACCGCACCGAACACCATCACCAGGCCGTGCATGGTGGTCATCTGGTTGAAAAACGCCGGTTCCACGATCTGCAAACCGGGCTGAAACAGCTCGGCGCGAATCACCATGGCAAACGAGCCGCCGAGCAGGAACATGCAGAAGCTGAACCACAGGTACAGCGTGCCGATGTCCTTGTGGTTGGTGGTCAGCACCCAACGCATCAGACCTTTGGCGGGACCGTGGGCATGGCCTTGGTGGCCATGGTCGTCAATCACTGCACTCATGTCCTGTCTCCTGCGCCACTCTCGCGCCAAGCTCTGAATCCGGTGGAGATACACACCTCTGTGGGAGCGAATTCATTCGCGATGCGGTGGCCTGGCCGATAGAGATGTGTCGGGTGCACGGCCCTCTCGCGAATGAATTCGCTCCCACAGGTTTTCCGGCGTACGTGCTTCATTGCGTTCATTTCACAGCCGCCTGCTTCAGCGCCAGCACGTCTTTGGGCGTGATCATGTCGCCCTTGTTGTTGCCCCACGCGTTGCGTTCATAGGTGACGACCGCAGCGATATCGACTTCCGACAGCTGCTTGCCGAACGCGGCCATCGCTGTGCCCGCTCGCCCGTTGAACACTGTGTTCAGGTGATCTTCTTTAGGTCCAAGTACGGTTTTCGAGCCCTTGAGTGCCGGGAACATCGGCGGCAGGCCCTGGCCTTCAGCCTGATGACAGGCCACGCAGGTGGTGTGATAAACCTTGTCGCCCTGAGCCACGAGCTCCTCCAGCGTCCAGTCCTTGCTGGTCAGCTCCTTGAGCTTTGCGGCGTCCGCTTTGCGCGCGGCGAGCCAGTTGTCGTAATCGGCCTGGGTTTTGGCCTCGACCACGATCGGCATGAAGCCATGATCCTTGCCGCACAGTTCGGCGCACTGGCCGCGATAGATGCCGGGCTTCTCGATACGGGTCCAGGCCTCGTTGACGAAGCCGGGAATGGCGTCGCGTTTGACCGCAAACGCAGGCACCCACCAGGAATGGATGACGTCAGCGGAGGTCACCAGAAATCGGATCTTCACCCCCACCGGCACCACCAGCGGCTGATCGACCTCCAGCAAGTAGTGCTCGCCCTTGGCTTCCTTGTTGTGGATTTGATCCTGGGGCGTGGTCAGGTTGCTGAAGAACTCCACGTCCTGGCCCAGGTATTTGTAATTCCACTTCCACTGGTATCCGGTCACCTGAATGTCCACTCCCGACTCACTGCTGTCGTACATGCGGATCAGGGTCTTGGTGGCCGGAATCGCCATGACGACGAGGATGAGCAGGGGCACGATGGTCCAGAGGATTTCCACCGTCGTGTTCTCGTGAAATTTGGCCGCCGTCTGTCCGGTGGAGCGGCGATGGATGATCATCGACCAGAACATCGCGCCGAAAACGATGATTCCGATCACCACACAGATCCAGAAAATGGTCATGTGCAGGTCGAAGACTTCGTGACTGACCTCAGTCGCTCCGGGTGCCATATTCGTGGTCCAGGCAGCGCGCACCGGACTGAACATCGACCACAACAGCAGGCCCATCCAGACGTGTGGATGTCGCATCATTGCGGGTTCCCTCTTGTTCTTCTTATTTGCCAGCAGTCATTTCAGGCGGTGTGCAAACGTTGCGGGCGCAAGGTTCACGTTGCCTGTGCGGGCGAGGGAGCGGTCGATACAAGATGCCAAGGAGACCGGGGCCAGGCCTGCGTCACATTCCATTTTCATCAGCACACTCATCACAGAACCGAGTATAGCTACGGCGCAATGGCGCGCACGGGGTGGAGAATCTGGAAATCCAAGCTATACGCACGCGCATCTACTATGAAAAATAGCGGCAAACTTGAAAAAACGTGCGTTTTAATAGCGGATGCACATAACGGTGACGTTGTTATGACAATTACGTCTTAGCCTCTTTGATAAGCCAGCTAACGTATGACTTCCCTATAATGACTGCCCGGTTTTATTGCCCCATGGAGCCTTCATGAACACCGCCGCATTGCGCGAGCAGATCACCCAAGCACAGGAACACGAGACAAAGACCGGCCAGCTACTGCGCCAACTCGAGTTGCAACTTCCCCACCTGCACCCTGCCATCCATCTGCCCGATGTCGATGCGCGAGGGGTATTGGCGCGTTTCGTCGTCGCCTACATTGAACAAGTGCCCGACCTGTTGGACGCCGCCCATCACGTGGCGGTGCAGGCGGGTATCGAAAGCCAGATCAAGCCGGTGCTGAAAATCGCCGAACAGTTCTTCAGCGCCCCGCCTTCGATCATGGAAGGCCACGAAGGTCTCGACAGCCTGCTGGACGAGGCCTATCTGGCCCATCGTCTGGTCGAGGAAGTAAACGACTTGTACATCGTGCACTTTGCCCAGCCGCTGATTCCGGTGAACACTACCGTCGCCAGCGTCATCGCCCATCAGTTGATCGGTGAAACGTTTGCGAACCAGTTGGACGAGGTCGTGCATAACGCCATCGACCAGTTGCTGGATGAAGACAGCTTTTCGCTGGAGTCGGTCGAAGCCTACCGCGACAAACTCGCCAGCCCCGATACGGAAGCCGCCTGGAAACGCTGGCCGAGCCTGTCGCGCCAGTTGGGTGTGGGGCTGGAAATGGAATTGGCGAAAGACTGAAGCAGGATGTGTCCTCAAACGTTCCGTGCCCTCGCAGCGCCGAGAGCACGGGGCATCACTGTCAATACTGACAGTAGACGTGATCAGAGGACGGGAATAGCGTGAATTACCTCAGGATACCTAATCAAGGAAGAGGAGAAATATGGCTTATTTTGAAATTCGTATCTCCAAAGACGATGTCGACGAAGACGACAAACCTGAAGTGTTCGTTGAGTTCTACTATCAGAAAGACACGGCAGTGGGCACGCTGCTCAATCCGGAACTGAAGTCAGCGTCGGTTATTTATTCGTCCAAAGCCAACGGCGTGTACGACACGGTGTCAGACAAGGCTGATCTGGATGGCAGCGGAACCCATGACGAGGCCGACACGAAGATTCTTTTGGATCTGGCAAATGCCTTCGCGAAAGTTTCGTCAAAATCATTCGAAGGCTGACACCATCAGGGGATGACTCAGGGTTGTAGGAGCGCGCTTGCCCGCGATTGCGATCTATCAGTACCGAATGTGTCGGCTGACATGACGCCATCGCGGGCAAGCGCGCTCCTACAAGTCGAGAATCACTGAGGATCGATTGGCTTTTTCAGCTTCGGATTCGGAAAAAACTGCACACCCTGCACCTTTGGGTTGGCCGCTTTGGCCTTCTCCTGATTGACCCGCGTACCCAGTTCTTTCGGGACCGACTGCCCTTGGGCGTTGAGCGTGTCCGAATACCCGCAGTGCACGCATTCGCGGTGCGGGACGTCGTCTTCGCTCCACATCATCAGTTTGTCAGGCTCGCTGCACGCCGGGCAGACAGCCCCGGCGATGAAGCGTTTTTTTGTAACCACATGCGGTGTATCGGTCATGCTGCCGCGTCCTCGCTCAAGCCGCTATGGCGCAAGAGTGCGTCAATCGACGGCTCGCGTCCGCGGAAGTCGACGAACAGCACCATCGGCGCCTGCGAGCCGCCGCGGGCCAAGATCGCCTCGCGGAACGCGCGGCCGGTTTCGGCATTGAGCACGCCTTCTTCTTCGAACTTGGAGAAGGCGTCGGCCGAGAGTACTTCGGCCCATTTATAGCTGTAATAACCCGCCGCGTAACCGCCCGCGAAGATGTGCGCGAAGCTGTTCGGGAAGCGGTTGTACGCCGGTGGGCGCATCACCGACACCTCGTCGCGCACGCCTTCGAGCACTTGCAGCGTGGTGCGACCGTCGCCGTGGGTCGCGTGCAGTTCGAAGTCGAACAGCGAGAACTCCAGCTGACGAACCATCATCAGGCCAGACTGGAAGTTCTTCGCCGCGAGCATTTTTTCCAGCAGATCCTGAGGCAGAGGCTCGCCTGTCTCAAAGTGCCCGGAGATCAGCGCCAGACCTTCCGGTTCCCAGCACCAGTTTTCCATGAACTGGCTCGGCAGCTCGACCGCATCCCACGCCACGCCGTTGATGCCCGACGCGCCCGCGTGCTCGACACGGGTCAGCAGGTGGTGCAGGCCATGGCCGAATTCGTGGAACAGGGTTGTCACTTCGTCATGGGTCAGCAGCGCGGGTTTGCCCGAATCTGCCGGAGTGAAGTTGCACACCAGATTGGCCACCGGGCTTTGCAGCGAGCCTGCCGAGGTGCGGCGGCGATCGCGGGCGCCGTCCATCCATGCGCCGCCACGCTTGTTGGCGCGGGCGTAGAGGTCGAAGAAGAAGCGGCCGACGTGCTGGCCGTTTTCCTTGATCTCGAACAGGCGAACGTCCGGATGCCAGGTGTCGAAGCCTTTCTGCTCGGCGATTTCGATGCCGTACAGTTTTTGCACAATGGCGAACAGGCCGCTCAGCACTTTGTCGATCGGGAAGTAAGCGCGCAAAGCTTCCTGGGAAACGCTGTAGCGCTGCTCGCGCAGTTTTTCGCCGTAGAAACCGCTGTCCCAGCTCTGCAGATCCGGGCAGCCCTGCTCGGCGGCGTAGGCCTTGAGCTGTTGCAGATCCTGCGCGGCGAACGGCTTGCTGCGCTTGGCCAGATCACGTAGGAAACTCAGCACCTGGTCGCTGGATTCGGCCATCTTGGTCGCCAGGCTCAATTCCGAGAAACTCGCGAAACCCAGCAGCTTGGCCAGTTCCTGACGCAGGTCGAGGATCTGTTCCATCACCGGACCGTTGTCGTTCTTGCCGGCATTCGGGCCCTGGTCCGACGCACGGGTGCAGTACGCGGCGTAGACTTCTTCGCGCAGCGCGCGATCGTGGGCGTAGGTCATCACCGCGTAGTAGCTCGGGAATTCCAGCGTGATCAAAAAGCCATCGAGGCCCTTGGCCTGGGCGGCAGCGGCCATTTGCGCCTTCGCTGAATC
This sequence comes from Pseudomonas sp. GW821-FHT02A11, assembly GCF_059421985.1. Lineage (NCBI taxonomy): Bacteria > Pseudomonadati > Pseudomonadota > Gammaproteobacteria > Pseudomonadales > Pseudomonadaceae > Pseudomonas > Pseudomonas sp. GW821-FHT02A11. The sequence continues at coordinate 32,734 of NZ_JBWKWB010000012.1, read as the reverse complement.
GGTCAGGCCGGCCAGAGCGGCTTCGTCGGTGACGTGCTTGGTCCAAGCTTGCGTGGCATCGAGCAACTGGTTGGAAAACTGGCTGCCCAGCTCCGACAGCTTGCTTTGCACTTGGGCGTAACGCTTTTGCTGCTCGGGTGGCAGGTCGATGCCCGAGAGGCGGAAATCACGTAGCGAGTGTTCCAGAATGGTCTTCTGCGCAACATCGAAACCGGCGGCTTCCGGGCTGTTGGCCAAAGCTTCAAAAGCCTGGAACAGCTCGCGGTTCTGGCCCATTTCGGTCGAATAGGCGCTCAACGCTGGCAGGCAGGATTCATAGGCTTCGCGCAGTTCGGCGCTGTTGCACACGGCGTTCAGGTGGCTGACCGGGCTCCAGGCAGCGCCCAGGCGATCGTTCAGCTCGTCCATGGCCAGCACCAGCCCAGCCCAGGTAGGCTGCGAACCTTGCTTGGCGAGGAGCTCGGCAATCGCAGCGCGGTTGTCGGCAAGAATCTGGTCAATGGCAGGTTTTACGTGCTCGGCGCGGATCGCCGAGAAAGGTGGCAGGTCGTACGATTGCAAAAGAGGGTTGTTCGCGCTCACGGTTTGGCACCTTGGCTGGAAGAAACACCCGAGCATCTTAATTACAATCGGCGCTGACCGCAGCTATCTAACAGGGATAGCACCGCTATCAGTGCCAGAGAAGGAGCCTATCGTGGCCATTCGCACGTTCCAGAATCACACGCCAGCCCTTGGCGAGCGGGCCTTTGTCGATCATTCGGCGGTTGTCATCGGCGATGTCGAAATCGGCGCCGACAGTTCGGTCTGGCCGCTGACGGTGATTCGCGGCGATATGCACCGCATCCGTATCGGCGCGCGTACCAGCGTGCAGGACGGCAGCGTGTTGCACATCACTCACGCAGGCCCGTTCAACCCGGACGGTTACCCGCTGCTGATCGGCGACGAAGTAACCATCGGCCACAAAGTCATGCTGCATGGTTGCACCATCGGCAGCCGCATCCTCATCGGCATGGGCAGCACAATCATGGACGGCGCGGTGGTGGAGGATGAGGTGATCATCGGCGCCGGCAGCCTGGTGCCGCCGGGCAAGCGTCTGGAAAGCGGCTTTCTGTACGTCGGCCACCCGGTGAAGCAGGCTCGCCCGCTGACGGAAAAGGAAATCGCCTTCTTCCCCTACAGTGCAAGCAACTACGTGAAGCTCAAGGATCAGCATTTGGCTGAAGGTTTCGACAAGCCTTGATTGACAACGTCAATGTCCCTGAACACTGATTAACCTGTGGGAGCGATTTCATTCGCGATACGTCGGTACAGCCAAAAAATATCTATCGGATGTAACGGCCTCTCGCGAATGAATTCGCTCCCACAGCGCTGGTGACTCCCCAAGAGCCGTGTACCTCCAAGACATTCTCTACATGCTTTCGAGAGACAACATGCATTACCAGAATATTCTGTTCGACCTGGACGGCACCCTGACCGATCCGCGCGAAGGCATCACCCGTTCGATTCAGTTCGCCTTGAGCAAATTGGGCATCGACGAGCCGGACATCACGCAGCTTGAGCACTTCATCGGCCCGCCGCTGCTGCAGCAGTTCATGCGCGCCTACGACTTCGACGAAGCCCGTGCCTGGGAGGCGGTGGGTTTTTACCGGGAACGCTTCAAGGTGACCGGGCTGTACGAAAACCTGGTGTTCGATGGGATTTTCGAACTGCTCGATCTGCTGTCCGACCAAGGCCGTACGCTGTTCATCGCGACGTCCAAGCCTTGGGTGTTCGCACATGAAATCGCTCGTCATTTCGACTTCGCCCGCCACTTCAAGCTGATCTACGGCAGCGAACTGGATGGCACGCGCACCGACAAGGTCGAGCTGATTCGGCACTTGCTGGACGAGGAGAAGCTCGACCCCAAGCAGACCCTGATGATCGGCGATCGCAAGCACGACTTGATCGGCGGCAAGCGCAACGGTCTGGATGTGGCGGCGGTGGGGTACGGATTTGGCAGCCGTGAGGAGCTTGAGGCCGAGGCGCCGACGTATCATTTCGAGTCGGTGAAGGCGCTGCATGAGGCGTTTCTCAAATCTCGATAACTCTGATAATGCCGCATCACCTGTGGGAGCTTCTGGAGCTGTGCGACAGTGGCGAATGCGATGTGTCTGTATCTCATGGGGCGACTGACCTGACGCATTCGCTGCCGTCGTAACCTCCGACTTCTCCCACAGGGATCGAGTGACTCAGGACTGCTTCAACAGCCGCTCCAACGCGGCCTTGCGTTCATCCTGAGGCAATGCGCCCATCTTCTCGACAGCGTTAAAGAACGCTGGCCAATCCCCCTTCACCTGCTTGAACAACGCTGCGAACGCCGGCGTCCATTGGTCATACAGCCCGATCGGTAGCAGCCGCGCGTTGTTCATCGGCGCGTACACCCAACTGTCGAAACGCTTGTCGCCACCCCACTGGCTATCGCGCATCTGCTGGTACTCATGGCGCAGACGCTCGAACTCGGCGGCCTTGCGCTGGCGCATGACGTCCGCGCTCAAGGGCTCGGCGTACAAGGCTTTCAGGCGATCCCGGGTGGCGAGCACCAACTGCGTGAGTTGGTCGCGGCGTTGGGTTTCGGATGACATCGTTTCGGCTGGCATCCCACGGGCGGCGCGCCATTGTCGGGTGCCTTCTTCCTCCACGAAGGTCGCGTAGGACTCGTTGAACTCGCTGTCGTCCTTCACATAGAACCGCTGATGCGCCAGTTCGTGGAAGATCAGCGTGGCAAGGCGTTCATCGCCCCAGGTCATCATCGAGCTGATGATCGGATCGTTGAACCACCCCAGCGTCGAATAGGCCTCTACGCCACTGACGTATACATCCTTGCCCTCAAGCTTCCGCAAGGCCGCTTCCCCTCGCGCCGCGCTCTCGTTGTAGTAGCCGCGGTAGGCAACGCAACCGGCGATAGGGAAGCAATGAGTGACCGGGTCAAGGGAAAACTCGCTGGTGGCGAAGACATTCCACACCACGTAGCGACGATGAATGTCGGCGAACAGGCGATAGCTCTGGTTATCGGGCAGGTGCAGGTGCTGGCTGGCGAATTCGCGCGCATGCTGCGACTTGAGCAAGTGCTCGCGCAGTTTTGGGTCGCGCTGGGGATCGGCAATCACCTCCGCCACCGGCTCGCGCGCGCGCAGCAGGGCCAACTGCCCGCTGGCCAATTGCGTGTAATAGGAAAGACTGGAGCAACCGCTGAGGAGTAAAATGGCCAGCATCGGCACGCTGCGCCGCAACCACCAGATGTTCAATCGATTCATGCAGTGGCCTTAATGTCGAAATACATGAAGGGTATCAAAGCCACAGCGTTATGCCGCAGGCACGGCCTCTGACGCAACCCTGCTCTCCACCTGTCTGAATGCGGAGTCCGCCATGCGCCTGCCCCTGTCGATCATTGCCCTGAGTCTGCTGGCCGGATGCGCAGGCCCGCTGCCCACCGTCGATCCGCAACAAGCCTGGGTCGATCTGCACACCTTCACCGGCAAGACGTTGATGTCCGACAAGGTCGACGGCCAGCGCACCGCAGACGGCCGGTATTTCCAGGTGACGCCGGGCAAGCACAAGCTCGAAGTGCGGTATGACTACGAGTACGCGTTCGGCGGCCTTGGAATATCAACGGACATCTACAACGAGCTGACCTGCTACGTGACGGTCACCTACGACCACTTCGAAGCCGGACATCGCTATCGTCTGGACGTGCGCAACATGGCCAACAGCATCGATGCGCAGCTGCGCGATGAGCAGCGCAAGGTGCTGGCAGAAGAAGGTGAAGTTTTTTGCATCCCATAAGGAAGGGTTAACGCGATTGCACGTCTGGGTGATGACCTGTGGAAGCGAATTCATTCGCGATGCGGTGGTACAGTTGGTAGAGATTTGTCGGATTTACCGCCGTCTCGCGAATGAATTCGCTCCCACAGTGGGTTTACCGATCATTCTTCTGATAAATGATCTTTTTCGTGCCGTTTTCGCACGTGCCCACGACCATGTTCTGATCGTGAACCTCTTCATTGCTGACAATCTCAAGGGTGTAGGAGCTGACGTTCTGCGCCTGGATCTTCGCTTCGATCTCGGCCTTGAGCTCCTCGCAGGGTTTGGGAGCGGCGAACACGCTGGTGGTCAGGGCGCTTAGGATGAGGGTGGCGGCAATACGTTTCATGTTCGACTCCTTGACGCCGAGCGATGCGCATCGGCCTTACATCTGACCTTGCCTTGAGTGGCGGGTTCTAAACGCAGATGACCCGCATCGGCGGGTCATCGGGTGTTGCGTCAGCGCGGGATCAGCTCAGCAGCGTGGCATCCAGCGTGATCTTGGCGTTCAGCACTTTGGAGACCGGGCAGCCTTCTTTGGCTTTGGCGGTCAGCTCATCGAACTGCGCTTGCGTGGCGCCTGGCACCTTGGCCTTGAGAATCAAATGCACGGCAGTAATCGAAAAACCTTCGCCGTCCTGATCAAGGGTCACTTCGGCCTGGGTGTCGATGCTGTCGGCTTTGAGGTTCGCGCCGCCGAGGATCATCGACAGGGCCATGGAGAAGCAGCCCGCGTGGGCCGCGCCAATCAGCTCTTCCGGGTTGGTGCCCTTGCCGCCTTCGAAGCGGGCCTTGAAGCCATAAGGCGCTTCGCGCAGCACGCCGGTTTCAGTGGAGATGCTACCGATACCCGATTTCAGGTCGCCTTCCCAATGGGCGGATGCTTTCTTGACGATGCTCATGGTGTCTCCTCATGTAATGAGTGCGAATGCTCGCACGTGGACCAAAAGTCTGAGGAGTGTAGGCGGGACTTAGTTCAACGGTTGTGACGCGCGTGCTTTATTTCGGTTTTTCGAGGAAATAATTCCGACCAAATTAGTAGGAAATTTCCACATGCCCATTGCAACCTCAAAATCCGGCCTTATCCTATGGCTTAACGCAAATATTTAGGCTTAACGCAGGCTTTGCTCTCGCGCCTTTGTCATTTGGGCGCCCGACCCAGCCTCCCAAGAGGATCCACCCCAGCCTATGAAACGCTTAGCTGATGTGAAGATTTCCATGCTCGATCTGGTCCCGGTGCGTGAAGACAAAGGCCCGGCCGTGTCGCTGCACAACTCGCTGGACCTGGCTCAACATGCAGAGAAATGGGGTTACAACCGCTTCTGGGTAGCCGAACACCACAACATGGATGGCATCGCCAGCTCCGCGACCTCGGTGCTGCTGGCGTATCTGGCGGGTGGCACCTCGACCATTCGCGTCGGCTCCGGCGGTGTGATGCTGCCCAATCACGCGCCGCTGGTTATCGCCGAGCAGTTCGGTACCCTGGCGAGCCTGTATCCCGGCCGTATCGACCTCGGTCTGGGCCGTGCTCCGGGTTCCGATCAGATGACCGCTCGCGCCTTGCGCCGTGAACGCTCCGGCAGCGCTGATGACTTCCCCGATGACGTCGCCGAACTGATGAGCTACCTCGGCCCGCGCCAGGCCCATCAACGGGTCATCGCCGTGCCGGGCAGCAACACCAACGTGCCGATCTGGTTGTTGGGTTCGAGCCTGTTCAGCGCCCAGCTGGCGGGTCAGCGTGGCCTGCCCTACGCCTTCGCTTCGCACTTCGCGCCGCGCTACATGCATGAGGCGATCCGCGTCTATCGCAATCACTTCCAGCCGTCCGAAGTGCTCGACAAGCCCTACGTGATGCTCGGCGTGCCTCTGGCCGCAGCCGATACAGACGCAAAGGCCGATTACCTGGTGACCTCGGTCTACCAGCGCATCCTCAACCTGATGCGCGGCCAGAGCCTGATGCAAAAGCCGCCGGTCGAGACCATGAACGGTCTGTGGCTGCCCCATGAGCGCGAAGCGGTAATGGATTTCCTCGGCCTTGCGATGGTGGGCGGCCCCGAGAAGATTCGCGCCAAGCTGGACGTACTCTTGGAGCAAACCGACGCCGATGAGCTGATCTTCACCTGTGACATGTATGAGCATGCCGACCGGCTGCGTTCGTACGAGATTCTGGCGCAGGTGGCCAAGGGCTGATTCACCTGATTGCCGCCTCAAAAATTGAGCACTCAGGGGCAGCCAATAACCTGTAGGAGCGAGCATGCTCACGAATGGCCCAGTACACCCAAAGCAGGTGCAGAGACCGATAGTCCGCATTCGTGAGCAAGCGCACGCCTATAGGGTTCACGCCTATCAAAAACTGTGGGAGCGAATTCATTCGCGAAACCTCGGTACTGCCGATAAACATGAGTCGACTGTACCGTGGCCCCGCGAATGAATTCGCTCCCACAGAAATAGCAGCGGGCCGAAATCAACCGCGCTTGTAGACGATTTCCTTGCTGCCGCCTTCGCAGGTGCCGACGACTTTGCCGTCTGCCGCGCTGCCTTTGTCCACTGCTTCCAGTGTGTAGGACGACACGCCTTTAGCCTTGATCTTCGCGTCGATGTCCGCTTTCACGTCGTCGCACGATTTCCCGGCTGCAAAGGTGGTGCCCGCCATACTCAACAACCCTACCGCCAAAAGAAACTTCTTCATCGGTCACACTCCCTCGTCAGGCGCTTTCAAGCGTAAGAGGCCGCTCCAAGAGCGGCCCGATCACATGTTCCTCGCGTCCGAATTCACGAACGGCGGGGTATGTATAGCGAAGGTTGTGGCATTCAGCCAGCCTAAAAGTTCATCAGCTGTTGTCGATACGGAAGCCCACTTTGATGGTCACCTGAAAGTGCGCCACCTTGCCGTTCTCGATGTGGCCGCGGGTTTCCAGCACCTCGAACCATTCCAGGTGCTTGACGGTTTCCGCCGCTCGGGCGATGGCGTTCTGGATTGCATCGTCGGTGCTGGTCGTGGATGAGCCGACCAGTTCAAGCAATTTGTAAGTGTGATGTTCAGACATGGCAGATCTCCAAGGGGTTTCTAGGGGGGAGCGTCGCGGTGAAAAGTCTCCCTACGTCTGGCGTGAGAAGCGCCCAAAAAGTTCACAAATAACCCTGCGCTAAAACCACACTGCACTTTCTTAGAACCCTGTAGTCGGAAACAACACACGCCACTCATCACTGCAGGAGAGTCAAATCATGGCATTCACGTCATCCCGTAAAGCGTCTTTGCAAAGTATGGAAGCTGAGATCGAGAGTCTGCTCAAGTCGTTGGAGAGCTTGAAGTCGGACGCTTCGGACGAGTCGCGCAAAACCCTGAAGACCCTCAAAGCCAATGCCGAGAGCGCGCTGAGCCACTCGCGCAGCCTGCTGAGCGATGTCTATGAAGACGCCAAGGTGAAGACCCGCGAAGCCAGCGTGGCCACCCGTGACTACGCACAGGAACACCCTTGGACGACTGCCGGTGTTGCCGTCGGCGCGGTCGGTCTACTGGCCGCTTACCTGCTGTGCAAGCGCGGTAACTGATACAACGCGATCAGGCCCGACCCGAATGCGCCAGCTCCTGCCTGAGCCATTGAGCCAGCTGCTGCGCACGCCCGTCGGCTGCGCGTTTAGGTACCCATAACGCCAGTTGCGCCGGGGTTTCGCTGAAACCCCATGGCGCAGCGAGGCGTCCTGCCTTAAGGTCATCGGCCACCAGCGGTTCAGGGGCGATGGCGACACCCAAGCCTGCAACAGCGGCCTCCAGCAAGTAATACAGATGCTCGAAACCCTGACCGTATTTCAGCGCGTCGGGATCAATGCCGTTCTGCTTCGCCCAGCTCGGCCAGGCCTGCAAGCGTGATAGCGTTTGCAGCACCGGCTCGTCCAGCAGCGCAGTGGCGGGCGCATGTCGCAGTGACTCGAATCGAGCAAAGCGTGGGCTCAAGACCGGGCCGATGCGCTCGCTCGCCAGCACGAACACCTGCATGTCGGCGGGCCACGGCGGCTCGGCGAACACCAGCAAGGCGTCGAGACCGGGGCGACGGGGATCGAGATCACCTTCGCCTGCCGACAGGTGCAGGCGCAAGTCCGGCAAGTCGGCGTTTAGTCGGCCCAGGCGAGGAATGAACCAGCGCGCCAGCAAGCTCCCTGAACACCCCAGGACGAACGGCGCATCGGCGTTGCCCTGACTCAACTCGGCGCACACGCTGCGCAGTCGGTCGAACGCCTCGCCACTGGCATCGCGCAGACGAACGCCTGCATCTGTGAGTTTCAGGCCACGCCCGTCCTTGCTGAACAGGCTCACGCCCAAGTGCTCTTCCAACACTTTCAGCTGTCGACTCACCGCGCCGTGGGTGACGTGCAGTTGTGCTGCAGCCTGACTGACGCTGTTCAGGCGGGCAGTGGCTTCGAAGGCGCGCAAGGCATTCAGCGGGGGAAGGTCTCGGCTCATGAGATGTGTGAGTTTTTCTGACGGGTTGAGGCGATCTTATCGGTTTTCATCGGCTTTAGCGCTGGTTAAAGTGTGTTCACTGCCTCATTGGCTCACCTGATTCGTCACCTTGGAGGTTCCTATGTCCCAGACAGAGACCCAGACCCAATACCGCAATGGCCCGGACGATCGCGGCATGTTCGGCGCGTTCGGCGGTCGTTACGTCGCTGAAACCCTGATGCCGCTGATCCTCGACCTGAATCGCGAGTACGAAGCGGCGAAGGAAGACCCTGCATTCCTCAAGGAACTGGCCTACTTCCAGCGCGACTACGTCGGACGTCCAAGCCCGCTGTATTTCGCTGAGCGCCTGACCGAGCACTGCGGCGGCGCGAAGATTTACCTCAAGCGCGAAGAGCTGAACCACACCGGCGCGCACAAGATCAACAACTGCATCGGCCAGATCCTGCTGGCGCGGCGCATGGGCAAGAAACGCATCATCGCCGAGACCGGCGCGGGCATGCACGGCGTGGCGACTGCCACGGTGGCGGCACGTTTCGGTCTGGAATGCGTGATCTACATGGGCACCACTGACATCGAGCGTCAGCAGGCGAACGTGTTCCGCATGAAGCTGCTGGGCGCCACGGTGATCCCGGTCGTGGCCGGTACCGGCACGCTGAAAGACGCGATGAACGAAGCGCTGCGCGACTGGGTGACCAACGTCGAAAGCACCTTTTACCTGATCGGCACTGTGGCCGGTCCCCACCCGTACCCTGCAATGGTTCGAGACTTCCAGGCCGTGATCGGCAAGGAAACCCGCGTGCAACTGCAGGAACAGGAAGGCCGCCTGCCGGACAGCCTGGTGGCGTGCATCGGCGGTGGCTCCAATGCCATGGGCCTGTTCCACCCGTTCCTGGATGACACCACTGTGCGCATCATCGGCGTCGAAGCGGCCGGTCACGGCATCGAGACCGGCAAGCACGCGGCCAGCCTGAACGGCGGCGTGCCGGGCGTGCTGCACGGTAACCGCACCTTCCTGCTGCAGGATAACGACGGCCAGATTATCGACGCCCATTCTATTTCCGCAGGTCTGGATTACCCCGGCATTGGCCCGGAGCACGCGTGGTTGCATGATATCGGTCGCGTCGAATACACCTCGATCACCGACGACGAAGCCCTGGCCGCGTTCCACCAGTGCTGCCGTCTGGAAGGCATAATCCCGGCGCTGGAAAGTGCCCATGCCCTGGCCGAAGTGTTCAAGCGCGCGCCGACGCTGCCAAAAGATCACCTGATGGTCGTCAACCTGTCCGGTCGCGGTGACAAGGACATGCAAACCGTGATGCATCACCTGGATCTGTCCCAGCAGGAGAAACACTGATGAGCCGCCTGCAAACCCGTTTTGCCGAGCTGAAAGAACAAGACCGCGCCGCCCTGGTGACCTTCATCACCGCAGGCGATCCGGCATATGACACCTCGCTGGCGATACTCAAGGGCCTGCCGAAAGCCGGTGCCGACGTGATCGAACTGGGCATGCCCTTCACCGATCCGATGGCCGACGGCCCGGCCATTCAGCTGGCGAACATTCGCGCGCTGGACGCCAGGCAGAACCTAGCGAAAACCCTGCAAATGGTTCGCGAATTCCGCGTCGAAGACAGCCACACCCCGCTGGTGCTGATGGGCTACTACAACCCGATTCACAACTATGGCGTCGAGCGTTTCATCGCTGAAGCACGCGAGTCGGGCGTTGACGGCCTGATCGTGGTCGACCTGCCGCCAGAGCACAACAACGAGCTGTGCGACCCGGCGCAGGATGCCGGTCTGGACTTCATCCGCCTGACCACGCCAACCACCGATGACAAGCGTCTGCCGACGGTTCTGAACGGCAGCTCGGGCTTCGTTTACTACGTCTCGGTGGCGGGTGTCACCGGTGCGGGCTCTGCGACCATCGAACACGTCAAGGAAGCCGTTGCGCGTCTGCGACGTCACTCGGACCTGCCGATCAGCGTCGGTTTCGGCATTCGTACGCCAGAGCAGGCCGCAGCCATCGCCCGCGTGGCGGATGGCGTAGTGGTGGGTTCGGCATTGATCGACCACATCGCCAACGCGCAATCGCCTGACCAGGCCGTGAGCAATGTGTTGAGGCTGTGCTCGCAGCTGTCCGAAGGCGTGCGTAAGGCCCGTGTATCCTGAAGGTAAAGTTCCTGATACAGAGGAATCTGAGCGTTCGTTAACAGACTAAGCAGTACAGCAAAGGGGTTCAGGACCGGGTTCTGAACCCCTTTTTGCTGAATTGAAATTGCTCAGGAGCGCGTTACATGAATGTCTCGAATCGTTTGATCGCCGGGTTAGGCGTGCTGATGCTCAGTGCCAGTGCGCTGGTGCACGCAGCGCCGCCGGATCAACGTGACGGCCACGACGATCACGGCCAGGGTCAGCAGCATCAGGACCACGGCCCGCAAGGTGGACCGCAGGCTAATCGCGGTAACGACCATCGCGCCGACAATCATGGTGGCGGCCGTCCCCCAGCCGATTTTGGCGACGTTCGACGCACGATTCATGAACATCGCGAGGTAATCGGCCGCGGCCAGCCGTTGCCGCCTAACGTGCATATCGTCAAGGGCCATCCGCTGCCACGCGGCTATGGCCGTCGTTTGGACGAGCGCTCGCTGCAATACCTGCCGCGCTACGACGGCTACGAATGGCGCCGCTTGGGCCCGGATGTCGTGCTCGTCGCGATCGGCAGCGGGATTGTGTATGAGATTCTGGAGGGTGTGTTGAACTGAGGCCCCCAGCTACAGAGAGGCAAATCTGTGGGAGCGAATCTATTCGCGTTACGTCGGTACAGCCGAAGATATCTGTCGGATGTATCGCCCTCTCGCGAATGAATTCGCTCCCACAGTTGTATCTGCGCCAGACAACGACTACCTGAACATCCCCACATTCAACTCCCTTACCCCACCCATCCAGATCGCATGCTCGGTGTGATCCGCCAGGTCATTCCCCGTCAGCGGGTGGGTAAACACCACTAGCCCGTTGCGATGCAGCGCCAGGTACAGCATCACATCGGCAAATTGCTCGTGGGAAAATGCCAGCTGGCAACTCCAGTCCGGATGCGGTCCGACGGGCCTTTCATGCACACGCCCCATGCGAATCCCGAACGTCGCCGCAACGGTCTCACACAACGCCCGCGCCTGCTCGATGGTCTGGGCGTCGTAATAAACGTGGGCGTGGTAGCCCTCGATTGATGACATTTGGGTTTTTCCTTCAATAAGGGACGGTATTTAAACGAGCCGATCGGAAACAGAGAGTACCCACGCTTCAAACGTTATAACCGAAGTAAAAGAGCGGCAGGAAAATGTGTCATCTGCCGCTTATCTAGGTTGAGTGGTGTGTTAATCGTAGGTGCATGAATACGTCTTCGCGAAACAAACGCGAAGACGCAGGAGACATTCACTGGCTATCTAATGGTCATTCTAGCCAAAAACTGGGTTTGCTTCCTCCTCCACCGCTTGGCCCATATCCACTGCCGGGATGGCCCTGATGAGTGGTCGGAGGAGGAAGCCGAGGCCTTTTCCGAGGTTTATATTTCGGAGGAACGGGTGCTTGCGGAGCGCTCGGAATTGGAGGCGGTGCAGTCACAACATTGGGTGTCGGCAATGGAGTTGGCGTTGGCGGAGGTGCCCAAGAGGGGATTGCGATTCCTGAAGGTATGGGTCCCAAGACGTTATCGGATATATCTTTAAAAAGAACACCAATGCGATCAGCCACCATTCCAGCTGTGCCATTTAGCACCTCCGCAGTCATCGAAGGTGTGTCCACTCGTGCACGCCAATTCTGTGCAACGGCTTTGATCTCTGTGTTACCAATGACAGATGCAGTTGCCATGAGATTTTCCGTCTTCACTAAAATAGCGGCTTCAGCAATCGGGTCACCCGCGGAAAGCAGTATTTCAGACCAATAGCGCTCTCGCATCGCATCGTTTGCGATGACAGTGAACACAGAGTTCAGTGTCCAGGCATCTGGTGAAAGACGATAAGTACCAAAAGCTTTATTGTGAAAGTCCCATGCCTCGCGGTAGTTGATATCCCGATTAACGACACCTTGGCTCTTGAACTGAGCGGTAGGCGCATCTAGATAGCCACGGGCCATTTTAGTGTAGATAAAATTCAGGGTATCACCTGATACAACGATCCCCTCACGCTCTGCGGTAGCCTTCATAAAGCCCACGGCAGCGGCACCAGAAGCAGAGTTTTGACTAACCACATTTTCCGCCAAGATGGCGTAACTGTAACCTTTAAGCTGAAGGACTGCGTACATGGAGGATACGGAGTCGTATGTGAGCAAAATATCTAAAGTTTTCAGATCTTGCTGGGATAGATTTTGCGGCATCATAAATTCCCTATAGTAAACCCTAACAATTTTTATCAAAGAAGCCAGCCGAAGCTATAAAATCCGATGAAGTAGAGACTTAGGTAGACGATAAGTGCCAATCGGATAGTATTAAGGCAAACATTTATGAACTTTCTATGGACTCGTTCGCCCAATCATCTCCAACTCGAGATAGAGGATATTTTTATATCAAGCAGTATCAGCCGTAACTGAGGTCGCATAAGCACTCCTTCAAACCTGTCTTCGCTCTAACTGGGAGGCAAATTCACCATGCCCTCTAACTTTCATCTGATTTCGAGAGAAGAAGTAACCCTTATTTAAGAAAAGAGTAAACCCGGCCCCGTCTGATAAAGCAGTAGGATGTTTCGCCGTTGCCGATTGAGCATGTGAACGATCAAGCCCCTATTTCAGCGTCAAGGCTCGGAACAGATACAGCTAAGGGAACGTCACACCGCGATGGACGGTAACGGCTTGCCCACCAATAAATCCCCACTTAAAGCCTGCTCACTTTTCAACCAATCGACAAACCGCTGCATGATCTGCACCCGCCGTTTGCGTTGCGGCAGCACGATGTAATAGCCGTACGCCGAGATGGCGGTGGCCTCGATCGGCCGACATAGCAGCCCCTGATCCAACAGCTCATCCACCAAATGCCGCCACCCAATCGCTACGCCCTGGCCGCCAATCGCCGCCTGAATCAGCAACGTGTAATTGTCGAATCGAAGCTGCCCCGGTGCAGGGGCTTGAGCGATGCCGAGAGCGCGAAACACGCCGCCCCAATCGAACCAGTTGTTGCCCCCTTCACCCCGTAAATGCAGCAGCGGGAATTCTTTCAGTGCTTCGGGTCGCAGCGGCAGGTCCCGCCCGGCCAGCAACTTGGGGCTGCACACCGGGAACACCTCTTCGCTGAACAGCCAGTGGCTTTCGCCCTGCTTGAAACGCCCGTCACCAAACAACACCGCCACATCGATGTCCGCGCGCAGCATGCTATGGCTGCGTTCGCTGGTTACCAGACTGACGTCGACGTCGGGGTTGTCCTTGTGAAAGCGATGCAGACGAGGCATCAGCCAGTAGGCCGCGAAGGCAAAGTCGGTCGCGACCTGCAACACCTCATGCTGATGCTGCTCGGTGATGAGGTTCAGCCCGGCATCCATCGACTGCAACCCGGCCTGCACATGGTTGAACAGAATCTCCCCGGCGTCGGTCAGTTCGATGCCGCGATAAATGCGATCGAACAGGCGCGTTGCCAGTTGTTCTTCTAACCTTTTGATTTGCTGGCTAATGGCCGGTTGGGTGGTCCCCAGTTCGATGGCCGCTGCCGTGAAACTGCGCAATCGGGCGGCCGCTTCGAAGCCACGAAGCAAGTCCAACGACATGTCACCGAGGGATTCAAACATAAGCGTGGCTTATCCTAGGCATTGTGTTTTATGGGCTTTACCACTGTTCCCATGGGTCTCATTCTCTGGAACAGCAATTTCGCATAAATATTCACTATGGAATGCCGCGAAGACATGAAGCGCAAGAACATTCTTTTCATCATGGCCGATCAAATGGCCGCGCCGATGTTGCCGATTTACGCCTCGTCTCCAATCAAAATGCCTAATTTGAGCCGCCTCGCCGCTGAAGGCGTGGTGTTCGACGCTGCTTACTGCAACAGCCCGCTGTGTGCACCGTCGCGTTTTACTTTGGTCAGTGGTCAGCTGCCGAGCAAGATCGGCGCCTATGACAACGCAGCCGATTTCCCCGCTGACGTTCCGACCTACGCCCATTACCTGCGTCGTCTCGGCTATCGCACCGCGCTGTCGGGCAAGATGCATTTCTGCGGCCCTGATCAGCTGCACGGTTACGAAGAGCGCCTGACCAGCGACATTTACCCCGCCGACTATGGCTGGGCGGTGAACTGGGACGAGCCGGACGTGCGCCCGACTTGGTATCACAACATGTCGTCGGTGCTGCAGGCCGGCCCGTGCGTGCGCACCAATCAGCTCGATTTCGACGAAGAGGTGGTCTTCAAGGCCCAGCAATACCTGTTCGACCATGTGCGCGAGGACGGCGATCAGCCGTTCTGCCTGACCGTGTCGATGACCCACCCCCACGACCCGTACACCATTCCCAAGGAATTCTGGAATCTCTACAACGACGACGAGATTCCGATGCCGCCTGCGCCCCCTGCCCAGGCCGATCAAGACCCGCATTCCCAGCGCCTGCTCAAGGTCTATGACCTGTGGGACAAGCCGCTGCCCGAAAACAAGATTCGTGACGCCCGCCGAGCGTACTTCGGCGCGTGCAGCTACATCGATGACAACGTCGGCAAGCTGCTGAAGACCCTCGAAGACACAGGGCTGGCTGACGACACCATCATCGTCTTCTCGGGCGACCATGGCGACATGCTCGGCGAGCGCGGCCTCTGGTACAAAATGCACTGGTTCGAAATGTCCGCCCGCGTACCTCTGCTGGTGTACGCTCCGGGGCAATTCAAGGCTGGCCGCGTGAAGGCTGCGGTGTCCACCGCCGATTTGTTGCCGACGTTCGTCGCGCTGGCTGAGGGCACGCTGGAGGCTGGTCTGCCTCTGGACGGTCGCTCGCTGCTGCCGCACCTGCAAGGCGAAGGCGGCCACGACGAAGTGTTCGGCGAGTACATGGCCGAAGGCACCAACAGCCCGCTGATGATGATCCGTCGCGGCGCCTACAAATTCATCTATTCGGAACAGGACCCATGTCTGCTGTATGACGTGTACAACGATCCGAAGGAGCAGGAGGAGCTGAGCCATTCAGAGGCTCATCGCGACTTGTTCAATGCGTTTCTCGCTGAGGCGAAGGCCAAGTGGGACATCAAGGCGATACACCACCAGGTGCTCGCCAGCCAGCGTCGTCGGCGTTTCGTGGCCGAATCGCTGGCCCTCGGCAAGCTGAAGAGTTGGGATCACCAGCCGGTGGTAGACGCCAGTCAGCAATACATGCGCAACCATATCGATCTCGACGATCTGGAGCGCAAGGCCCGTTATCCACAACCTTGAACCCTGCCAACACCTAGAAAACCAAAAAGGGGCACACCATGAAGAAGTTGTTCACAACGCTGGCGTTTGCGGTGATGAGCTTGAGCAGCGTCGTTGCATATGCCGCTGACGCAAGCTGCAGTACGGTCAGGATGGCCGATCCAGGTTGGAGCGACATCGCCGCAACCAATGCCACGGCGGGCTTTTTGCTCGATGGCATGGGTTACAAGACCAAGGTCGATACGCTGGCAGTGCCGATTGCCTATGGTGGTCTCAAAGACGGCCAGATGGACGTTTTCCTCGGCAACTGGATGCCTGCGCAGCAGGGCTTCTATGACAAATTCATCGCCACGGGCGACGTGACCCAGTACGCGAAGAACCTGGAAGGCACGGAGTTCACCCTCGCCGTCCCGGACTATGTCTACGACGCGGGCGTGCACAATTTCGCCGACCTGAACACATTCGCCGACAAGTTCCACAAGAAAATCTACGGCATCGGTTCGGGGGCTCCGGCCAACGCGTCGATTCAGGAGATCATCAAGAAGAACGAGTTCGAGCTGGGCGACTGGAAGCTGGTCGAATCCAGCGAACAAGCGATGCTGGCCGAAGTGCAACGCAACGTGAAGAAGAAGGAATTCGTGGTCTTCCTCGGCTGGACGCCGCACCCGATGAACGTGCAGATCAAAGGGATGCACTACCTCAAGGGCGGTGAGAAATACTTCGGTGACACCGGCAGCGTCTACACCGTGACCCGTAAGGGCTACGCCGACGCGTGCCCGAACGTGGCCAAACTGTTCTCCAACCTGACGTTCACCCAGGAAATGGAAAACAGCATCATGAAAGAAGTCGCCGACAAGAAGATCAGCAACACCGACGCGGTGAAGGCCTGGGTCAAGGCCAATCCTGCCGTACTCGAGAAGTGGCTCGACGGCGTAAAAACCATCGACGACAAGGATGCGCTGCCAGCGGTCAAGGCCAAGCTGTAAGCGTACTCCAGGCCTTGGGATCGATATGATCTCAAGGCCGCTGACTGACCTGTGGGAGCGAATTCATTCGCGAAACGACGGCACAGGCGACAGAAATGTGTCGGATGTAACGGCGAATCGCGAATGAATTCGCTCCCACGCTGGATCTCCAGCATCAGGTATATCGGCGACCGCCAGCAGCACCCACTGCTTAATCAACCCTCAGCCATCAATCGCCGCAACTCGGCCAGCACCGGTGCTGAGTCTGGGCGCACGCCGCGCCACAAGAAGAAGGCCTCCGCCGCCTGCTCCACCAGCATCCCCAGACCGTCCACCGCCTGCCCGGCTTGATGCTCCGTGGCCCAGCGGCAGAACGCCGTCGGCTCCTTGGCGTACATCATGTCGTAGCAGAACGTTTCGCCCGCCTGAATCAGGCTCGGTGAAATCGGCGGCAGCTCACCCGACAGGCTCGCTGACGTGGCGTTGATGATGATGTCGAACGGCTCTTCCAGCCAGTCATAGCCAGCAGGCAAAACCGGCCCCAGCTCCATGAACGCCTGCGCCAGTTGCTCGGCCTTCTCTACCGTACGGTTGGCGATGACCAGTACGTAAGGCTCTTCAGCCAATATCGGCTCCAGCGCACCGCGTACGGCACCGCCGGCACCCAGCAGGAGGATGCGTTTGTCCTTGAGGGTGACCCCGTGATTGACCTTCAGATCCCGCACCAGCCCGGCACCGTCGGTGTTGTCGCCCAGCAGGCTGCCATCCGCCTGCCGCGCCAGGGTGTTCACCGCGCCTGCGCGCCGGCCGCGTTCGGTGAGTTGGTCGGCCATGCGATAGGCCTCTTCCTTGAACGGCACGGTGACGTTGGCGCCACGACCGGTCTCGAAGAAATGCTTGGCGAAGGCCGTGAAGCGATCCAGTGGCGCCAGCGCTGTCTGATAATCCAGCGATTCGCCAGTCTGCTCGGCGAACAGGCGATGAATCAGCGGCGATTTGCTGTGAGCGATGGGGTTACCGAAAACAACGTATTGATCAGTCATTACTGGGCGTCCTCGGCTAGCCAGTCGCGGTCTTGCAGGAAGTATTCAGTCAGGCGCGCTTCTTCACTGCCTGGCGCGGCCTTCCAGTCGTAGCCCCAGCGCACCTGAGGCGGCAGAGACATGAGGATCGATTCGGTACGCCCGCCCGATTGCAGGCCGAACAGCGTGCCGCGGTCGTAGACCAGGTTGAACTCGACGTAGCGGCCACGGCGGAATTCCTGGAATTCGCGCTGCTGTGGCGTGTAACGCGTGGCCTTGCGGCGCTGCACGATCGGCAGGTAAGCATCGACGAAGGCGTCACCAATGGCGCGCAAGAAGGCGAAACTGGTGTCGAAGTCCCACTCGTTCAGGTCATCGAAGAACAGGCCGCCGACGCCGCGCGGCTCGTTGCGGTGCTTGATGTGGAAGTAGCGATCGCACCAGGCCTTGTAGCGCGGGTAAACGTCCGCCCCGAACGGCGCACAGGCCTGCTCGGCGACGCGGTGCCAGTGAACGCAGTCTTCTTCGACGCCGTAATAAGGCGTCAGGTCGAAGCCGCCGCCAAACCACCAGACCGGCTCCTCGCCTTCCTTTTCGGCGATGAAGAAACGCACGTTGGCGTGGGAGGTCGGAATGTGTGGGTTGTGCGGATGCATGACCAGCGACACACCCAGGGCCTCGAAGCCGCGACCGGCGAGCTCCGGGCGATGGGCGCTGGCCGAAGGTGGCAGGCCGCTGCCGAAGACGTGGGAAAAGTTGACGCCGCCCTTCTCGAAGACGTCGCCGTTCTCGATCACGCGGGTGCGTCCGCCGCCGCCGGCCGGGCGTTCCCAGGCGTCTTCGACGAAGCGGGCGCTGCCGTCCTCGTGCTCAAGAGCGGCGCAGATCCGGTTTTGCAGATCCAGCAGGTAGGCTTTGACGGCGTCAGTTCGAAAGGACATGGCAGTACCTTGTAGTCACGGTGCTTCGAAATTGGCGCGTAGCATACACCTGCCAGCCCCGCGCCGCAGTTGACGAAGACCGAACGAAGGAGTCCGATAGGGCCTTTTACGACATCCAGTTTTGTTCCAGCAGTTTCGATCCATGACGGAGAATGCAAATGGCAAAGCGTATCCAGTTCCGCGCTCACGGCGGCCCTGAAGTCCTCGAATACGTTGATTTCGAACCGGCCAAGCCAGGCCCGAACGACGTGCTCGTGCGCAACAAAGCGATTGGCGTCAATTTCATCGAAACCTATTTCCGCACCGGCCTCTATCCCGTTGCTGCGATGCCGTCGGGCTTGGGTAACGAAGGCGCAGGCATCGTCGAAGCGGTGGGCAGCGAGGTCACTCACGTCAAGGTCGGCGACCGCGTGGGCTATGGCACCGGGCCTTTGGGCAGCTATGCCGAACTGCACCTGACGCCCGCCGCCAATATCGTCAAGCTGCCCGACGACATCAGCTTCGAGCAGGCCGCGGCGATCATGCTCAAGGGCCTGACCGTGCAGTACCTGTTCCGCCAGACCTACGAAATCCGCCCTGAAGAAACCATTCTGTTCCACGCCGCTGCCGGTGGCGTCGGCTCCATTGCCTGCCAATGGGCCAAGGCGGTGGGCGTAAAACTGATCGGCACCGTCAGCTCCCCGGAAAAAGCCGCCCACGCCAAAGCCAACGGCGCCTGGGAAGTCATCGATTACAGCAAGGAAGACGTCGCCAAGCGCGTGCTTGAGCTGACTGACGGCAAGAAAGTGGCCGTCGTGTATGACGGCGTCGGCAAGGACACCTGGGAAACGTCGCTGGATTGCCTGGAATTGCGCGGCCTGCTGGTCAGCTTCGGCAACGCCTCAGGCGCAGTCACCGGGGTGAACCTGGGCGTTTTGGCGCAGAAGGGTTCGCTGTACGTGACCCGTCCGACGCTGGGCTCCTACGCCAACAGCCCCGACGCGCTGCAGGCGATGGCCGACGAGGTGTTCGCGATGGTCAGTAGTGGCAAGGTGAAGGTCGATGAACTGCGCAAGTTCGACCTCAAAGACGCTGCCAAGGCGCACACCGAGCTGTCGGGACGACGCACTACGGGTTCGATCATTCTGGTGCCTTGAGTTCCTGTGATCCCGCTTCTGCCCGGTGGCTGTCATGCCTCCGGGCAGAACAGCCATCAAGGCAACTCAATCCCGCCCGCCGCCTTGTGCAGCGCTCGCAGGTGCTCGCCGACCTGCTTGAGGTTGTCTTCGGTGGCGGCAATTTCCGCAGCCCGGTCAGGCTCCAGCAGCGCCCTCACCTCTTTATCCAGATCGCCGCTCAGCCGTTGCAGCTGTTTCTGGCGCTGGCTGCTCTCGGCTTCCAGACGTCCCCACTCGCCTTCCTGCGGCAGGCCATAGCCGCCGCTGCCGAGCAATTCGGCCGGACGACTGAGAAAGCCGCTGTTGGCCAGGATGTCCTGCAGGGTGCCGGTGGCCTGGGACACGCGGTTGTCCTTCTTTTCCACCGCGCTCAGATAACGCTGCTTGACCTCATCCTGTGCCAGCAACAGCTGGCGACGCATGCTGGCCTGCTCCAGCAGCAGCATCGCCGCGCTGGCACGCAGGTCGGCTTTGGCGAAGTACGGTTGACGTTCTTTCGCAGGCAGCGCGAGCCAGTCTTCCACCGTAGTTTCTTTGACCTGCGTGGTCTTGCGCAGCACATCGAACATCGCCTGATAGCGGTCGCGGTACGAATCGAATCGATAACCCATGCGTAACGCTTTCTTCGGGTCGTCCAGCACACTGGTATCGGCCAACCCCCTGCCCTTGAGCACTTCCAGCAAGCCGTTGGGCATGATGCTATCCAGGCCGATCAGCTTTGGATTGTTGGTGCCGCTGCGCAACAGTTTGAGGTTTTCCACCGCGCAGTTATTGGACAGGAACCAGTAGTTGCCGTCGTAGGCCCAGTGCATCTCGGCAGCATGCTGCACCAGCCCGTCGATTTCCTGCCGCGACAGTTTCAACGGCACCGACGCCAAGCTGCGCAGTTCGGTCTTGGTGTATTCATCGATCACCTGCCCCAGCGGCAACACGAACAGGCGCGACGGGTACGCGCCGGTCAGGCCGCTCCAACTGGACAATTGCAGATCGTTGACGAAGGCGCGGTAGGACAGCACCAGATGCTGGTCCAGATCCAGACGGCAATCCGGCCCACGCGGGCGGCCCGGTTTGCAGATGACCAGGCGCAACATACTGTGGCCCCAGCGGCTCACCAGATTCTGGTTGGCTTCGGCCAGCAGGTAATCGACCTCATACACGCGCTCGGGGTCGAGCTTGCCCAGTGGCTCGCGGGCGAAATCGTTACCGGCGTTAAGGTAGGGATAGGTCGTCGGGCATTCGGCCTTGTCGGCAGGCGCCCAGTTGAACTGCTGCTTGTAGTAGCCATAGAGCGCGGGGCGCCGGCAGGCGTAAGTCGGGTCGAGGAGGAAGTACTCCATGTTCACCGCAACGAATTCCAGCGGGCTGCTGATCTCGTAGATGTCGGGGCTGCGGGCGACCTGGCCGTTGCGCTCCTCGCGATCCCCTCGCCGCCCTACATATTGCGGCCAGCCTGCGAGGTCGAGCAGGCGCGGGTCGTCGCTCAGGGTGAAGCGCCGGTCGGTCTGGCCGCGGCAGCTGTCACGCAGGCCGATCTTGCCGACGCTGTTGCCCTGGCGCGCGCAGGCGATGATCAGCTTGCGGTCCTCGGGCGACCAGAGCTGGGCGTGATCATAAATGTGGGTCAGTTCGTGCAGCACGGTGGCGAGCATTTCTTCGCGCACAGTGCCGTGGGGCCGATTGGTCTGAGTGGTGGCTGCGCTGCCGTCGGTCAGACCCGCCAGCAGGCGTTGATTCAGGTCCAGGCGATAAGGCCCGTCGGCGCGTCCATAGGCGTTGGACGGCATGTCTTCGGTCCAGTGGACGTCAACTTTTCGATCCAGCTTGCTGACGAACATCGGCGGCAGGTGCGCCATGGCTTCGTCGAGCAGCGTCTGGCTGGCTTTCTGCTGGGCAGGATCAAGCCCGTCGGTGTGCAGCGACAGGCTCAGGTCGGCGAAGGCGCTCGTGCAGATCAGCGAGAGCGCCGACGCCAGCAGCCAGACGGCTACGCGCCTCACAGTGCGAGGATGGCTTCGGCGAGGTCCTGGTCACTGGCATTGCGGGCTTCTGGCAGACGCTCGCGCAGGGTGATAAAAGCGGCATCCAGGCGAGCGCCGTGGATGTTGCCGTTGCTGGCCACGTAGCTGGCGGCGTCGTCCTGGGCTTCGACGACCATTTTCCAGTTGCGCACCGAGGACGTGGTGTCGGAGGTGAAATCGACGCTACGGCCCAGCGCGCGGACAACGATGTTACTGGTGGCTTTGAGGGTTTGCGCGTGCGCGACATCGGTCAGCAACAGCAGGCCGAGGGCAGCGGCAATCAGCGGGGTACGCATGGAACGGCTCCAGAATACAGAAGGGGCAAAAGTGGTTATTGGACGAGGATTGCCTGCGCCAGTTCAAGGTCGCTGGCATGAAGTTTTGGCGTGGTTTGACGTAGATACATCAACGCCGACTCCAATTGTGCTCCTCGCAGTTGGCCATCAGTGGCAATGAACGCTGCTGCATCATCCTGGGCGGCAAGTATCAGTTTGTTATCGAACGGCCCGGTCGTCACCAGGCTGGTGGCGTATCCGCTTTTGATCAGGCTTTGTGTGGTTGTGTCGAACGCTTGAGCCTGGGTGACGCACATCAGGCTGGCAGTCGCTGCAATCAACAGGCGAGTCAATAAATGCATGAGTCTTCGGTAATGGCAAAACGAGTCGCAAGGCTAGCGCAATGCCCCGGCCAGAGCCAGTGAAGGTGCCGGGGCAAGCATTGCCAAAGCTGTCGCGATGCTGAATCAGATCACCAGAATCGCTTGGGCCAGCTGTGCGTCGGTGGCATTCAGGCCCGGGCTGACTTCACGGATGTGCGCAAAGGCGCCTTCCAGGTGCACGCCACGGATATCGCCGTTGCTGGCGACAAAGCTGGCCGCATCATCACGGGCGGCGAGCACGATCTTGTCGTCATGAAAGGAGGAGGAGATTTTCGAGGTGGCATTGGAGGAAGCATCCAGTGCGCGCACGAGTGTGTCGGTGGTGACCACAAAGCTCGAAGCCTGAGCGGTGGTGGCTGCGATCAGAAGCGCTGCTGCGCTCAACAGGCGAAGGCGTGACATGTTTGAACTCCAAGAAGGGCAATCGAAAACCACACGCGCGAATCGGCGAAGAGCAGAGCGGTCTCGCAGGCGATGGGTCAAAAAGTGGTGCAAGACTAGCGTATGCAGGGTTGCAAGGACTATCCGGGCGAATTGCCAGCTGTGCAAGCGGCGATTTAACGGTGCACCGGAAGGCCCGATAAATCCGGCACTGTACCTGTCATTTTTCAGTTTATTTAAATTGTACCGGTCTGTGTAGAAGCCTCTGGGTCCTGCCTCCAGAAGAGGCCATTCCGAAACTCTCTAACCCAGAAACGACAAAACCCGTCAGCAGTCACCTGCGACGGGTTTTGATCGAGAATTCAGGTTGCTGGCGAGAGGCACGTAGCCTGGGACCAGCAGACGCTAACTTAGCGCCAGAACGGCTTGCTCAGCTCTTCGTAACGCTGGGATTCGCTGATACCGGCGTCAGCCAGCAGACGAGCATCCAGACGAGCCAGTTGATGGCGGCTGGACAGGCGACGCTGCCAGAGCATCAGGTTAGCGAACATGCGCAGCGGCAAGGAGCCTTGAGCAGATTTAGCGGTGTCTTCGTAGAACAGTTCGGAACTTACGGTGCGTTCCATGGTGCTTCTTCCTTCCGCTTGTGGCGGGATTAGAGATTGACTTGATTGGTGCCAATCTTCCTCTCGTTGCCTTCCTCTCTCCAGACACAGTTCACTTGTATTGTGCTGCTCCAGTTAACTGTGAGAGGGCACTGTTTTGTTCATATATGGGGCAACTGTGCCGGTCAGCACCGAAATGGAGCATTTTGTGCGCCGCAATAGGGAAATCTGCGTTTTTGACCCCGGAGATCACCGGTACAGCAGTACAGTTTTTGCCAAGAAGGCGTTCAGCAAATGGAAAGTGGCGACGAAAGGTTGTCGCCAATTTCAAACTGTTTTCTCACACCGCGAGCATGCGGCCGGTTTCTTCCAGGTTCAGGTGCCAACTGAGTGCATCGCGCAGCACATGAGGGGTGTGGCCGCCAATGGCGCAGGCCCTGCGGAAATAGTCGTTCAAAGCCTCGCGGTAGGCCGGATGCACACAGTTGTCGATGATCACGCGAGCGCGTTCGCGAGGCGCCAGGCCGCGCAGGTCGGCCAGTCCCACCTCGGTCACGAGGATGTCGACGTCGTGCTCAGTGTGGTCGACATGGCTGACCATCGGCACCACGCTGGAGATCGCGCCGCCCTTGGCGATGGACTTGGTGACGAAGATCGCCAAATGCGCGTTGCGCGCGAAGTCGCCCGAACCGCCGATGCCGTTCATCATCCGCGTGCCGCCGACGTGGGTGGAGTTCACGTTGCCGTACAGGTCGAACTCCAGTGCCGTGTTGATGCCGATAATGCCTAGGCGCCGCACGACTTCAGGGTGGTTGGAGATTTCCTGAGGGCGCAGTAACAGTTTCGGTTTGTACTGCTCCAGGTTGTTGAACACCGCATCGTGCTTGCGCTCGGACAGCGTCATCGAGCAACCCGAGGCGAAATCCAGCTTGCCTGCTTCAAACAGATCGAAGGTCGAGTCCTGCAGCACTTCGGAGTACATCGCCATGCCGTGGAACGGCGAATCGATCAGCCCGGTCATCGCCGCGTTGGCGATGGTGCCGACGCCGGCCTGCAGCGGCATCAACTGGTTAGTCAGGCGGTTCTGACGCACTTCGTTCTTGAAGAACTCCACCAGATGGCCAGCAATGGCCTGCGTGTCGGCGTCAGCGGGCAGTACAGTTGAAGGTGAGTCGGTCTGGTCACTGAACACGATGCCGACGATCTTCGCCGGATCGATCTTCACGGCTTGGCTGCCGATGCGGCTGTCAGTTTTCAATACCGGGATCGGCAGGCGCGTCGGACGGTAGGTTGGTATGTAGATGTCATGCAGGCCTTCGAGCTCCAGCGGCTGCGCGATATTGATCTCGATGATCACCTGCTCGGCCAGGATCGCGAAGCTGGCCGAGTTGCCCACCGAGGTGCTCAACACCAAATGGCCTTCTTCAGTAATGGCCACGCATTCGATGACAGCGATGTCCACCGACTTGATCTGGCGGTTGCGCAGCTGCTCGACGGTGTCGGACAAATGCTGGTCGATGAACATCACCGAGCCATCGTTGATGGCCTTGCGCAGGGTGCTGTCGACCTGAAACGGCATGCGACGGGAGAGCACGCCCGCTTCGGTGAGCTGTTTGTCCAGATCGTTGCCCAGGCTTGCGCCGGTCATCAGGCTGATCTTCAACGGCGAGGCCTTGGCGCGTTCGGCCAGCGCTTTGGGCACGGCCTTGGCTTCGCCTGCGCGAGTGAAGCCGCTCATGCCGACGGTCATGCCGTCTTTGATCAAGGAAGCGGCATCAGCCGCGCTCATTACCTTGCTCATCAGAGACGGCAGGCGGATACGTTCACGGTGCATGGATTTTTTATCTCGGGACGAAGATGCGAGCGCCCAAGTCTAGAGAATTAGGGATTTTTCGTCCCATGACTTAGGTCGTATTGGAGGGCTCTAATTAGCGGGTTTCAGCGCAAAACACTGTTACGCGAGATGTAAAAAACCCTCGTCCCGAACCGGCGACGAGGGTGTCTTTGGCAGCGAGGCAGAGCGGCTACTCGACCGCTTTGACCATGTCTTCGATGACTTTTTTGGCGTCGCCGAAAACCATCATGGTCTTGTCAAGGTAAAACAGTTCGTTGTCCAGGCCGGCATAACCGCTGGCCATCGAGCGCTTGTTGACGATGATGGTCTTGGCCTTGAAAGCTTCCAGAATCGGCATGCCCGCAATCGGCGACTTCGGATCGTTCTTCGCCGCCGGGTTGACCACGTCGTTGGCGCCCAGCACCAGCACTACATCGGCCTGGCCGAACTCGGAGTTGATGTCTTCCATCTCGAACACCTGGTCGTAAGGCACTTCGGCCTCGGCGAGCAGGACGTTCATGTGGCCTGGCATACGACCGGCCACCGGGTGAATCGCGTACTTCACGGTCACGCCAGCGTGGGTCAGCTTCTCGGTCAGTTCTTTGAGGGCGTGCTGGGCACGTGCCACTGCAAGGCCGTAGCCCGGAACGATGATCACGGTGTCCGCGTTGGTCAGCAGGAAAGTCGCGTCGTCGGCCGAGCCGGATTTCACCGGACGTGCTTCTTTCGCGCCATCTGCCGCGCCTGCATCTGCTGCGCCGCCGAAGCCGCCGCCGATCACGTTGAAGAACGAGCGATTCATTGCCTTGCACATGATGTAGGACAGAATCGCGCCAGACGAGCCCACCAGAGAGCCTGCGATGATCAGCATCGAGTTGTTCAGCGAGAAGCCGATTCCGGCCGCGGCCCAACCCGAGTAGCTGTTGAGCATCGACACGACCACAGGCATGTCAGCGCCGCCAATCGGGATGATCAGCAGCACGCCGATCACGAACGCCAGGATCAGCATGACGCTGAACGCGAACAGGCTGCCGGTGAACATGAAGGTCAGGCCGAAGAACAGCGTGGCCAGGCCCAGAATCAGGTTCAGCTTGTGCTGGCCGGCGAACTGTACCGGTGCGCCCTGGAACAGGCGGAACTTGTACTTGCCCGACAGCTTGCCGAAGGCGATGACCGAACCCGAGAAGGTGATCGCGCCGATGGCTGCGCCCAGGAACAGCTCCAGACGGTTACCGGTCGGGATCGACTCCCCCAGGTGCGCCACGATGCCCAGCGACTGAGGCTCGACCACGGCGGCGATGGCAATGAACACCGCCGCCAGACCGATCATGCTGTGCATGAAGGCCACCAGCTCCGGCATCTTGGTCATCTCTACGCGCTTGGCCATGATCGAACCGGCAGTGCCGCCGACCAGCAGGCCCACGATGATGTAACCGATGCCTGCGCTGGCGCCGTCGGTGGACAGCGCAGCCAGTTTGAACACCAGGCCAATCGTGGTCAGCACTGCCAGGCTCATGCCGAGCATGCCGAACAGGTTGCCGCGACGCGACGTGGTCGGGTGCGACAGGCCTTTAAGGGCTTGAATGAAGCAGATCGCCGAAACGAGGTACAACAGAGTGACGAGGTTCATGCTCATTACTTCGATACCTCGTCTTTCGCTTTAGGCGCTTTCTTTTTAAACATTTCAAGCATGCGGCGGGTGACCAGAAAGCCACCAAACACGTTAACGGCCGCCAGTGCGACCGCCAGAGTGCCCATGGTCTTGCCCAGCGGAGTGACGGTCAGCGCGGCAGCGAGCATGGCGCCGACGATGACGATCGCCGAAATGGCGTTGGTCACGGCCATCAGCGGCGTGTGCAGCGCAGGGGTGACGTTCCAGACCACGTGGTAGCCGACGTAGATCGCCAGCACGAAGATGATCAGGTTATAGACGCCGTGAGAGATCAGCATGTCTTCCATTGTTTTTATCCTCAGCCGTTCTTGCGGACGATCTGGCCGTCGCGGCACATCAGGCACGCGGCGACGATGTCGTCTTCGAGGTTGATCTCGAACTGGCCTTCCTTGGTGAAGACCAGCTTCAGGAAATCCAGCAGGTTGCGTGCATAAAGAGCGGAAGCGTCCGCTGCGACCAGCGCAGGCAGGTTGGTGTGGCCAACGATGGTGACGCCGTGTTCGATCACCACTTGGTCAGCCACGGTCAGCGGGCAGTTGCCGCCCTGGGCTGCCGCGAGGTCGATGACCACCGAGCCTGGCTTCATCTGCGAGACCGTTTCTGCGCTCAACAGCACCGGCGCCTTGCGGCCCGGAATCAGCGCGGTGGTGATCACGATGTCCGCCTGTTTGGCACGTTCGTGAACGGCCACGGCCTGACGTTGCATCCAGCTGGCAGGCATCGGACGCGCATAACCGCCCACGCCGACCGCCGCTTCGCGCTCCTCGTCAGTCTCGTAAGGCACGTCGACGAACTTGGCGCCCAGCGACTCGATCTGCTCCTTCACTGCAGGGCGAACGTCGGAAGCCTCGATCACAGCACCCAGACGTTTGGCCGTGGCGATGGCCTGCAGACCGGCAACGCCTGCCCCGAGGATCAGCACGCGGGCAGCCTTTACGGTCCCGGCAGCAGTCATCAGCATCGGCATGAAGCGCGGATAGTGATGCGCGGCCAGCAGCACGGATTTGTAACCGGCGATGTTGGCTTGCGAGGACAGCACGTCGAGGCTCTGCGCGCGCGAGGTGCGCGGCGCCGCTTCCAGGGCAAAGGCGGTAATCCCGCGCTCAGCCATTTTGGCGATGATCTCGTTGTTGAAGGGGTTGAGCATCCCGATGACAACGGTACTGGTCTTGATCAGAGCCAGTTCGCTGTCGCTGGGCGCGACGACCTTGAGGATCAGCTCGGCGCCGAAGGCATCGGCAGCGCTGCCAATCGAAGCACCTGCCGCTTCATAGGCACTGTCCGTGACGCTGGCTGTGATGCCGGCGCCTGACTGGACGGTGACCTTATGACCCTGGCCAATGAGCTTCTTGATGGTTTCCGGAGTTGCAGCAACCCGAGTTTCACCGGACTGGGTTTCTAGAGGGACACCAATGTGCACGTCAAATCTCCTGCGTGATCTTTTTATCTTTTAAAAATAGGCCAGCGCACTGCGGATGGCGCGTCTGGGGCAGCGATCACCACGTCCCCGCCAGACAAGACGGGGGCGCGGCATTTTGCAGGGGTAAATGAGGTGCTTCAAGGAATTCTGTAACGCGACGTGTCTTTAACTACAAGTCACCCTGTGACCGATTGACGCAACAAACCGCCACAGGCCTTGTAAATAAAGGGAGGTAGCGAGATATGTGTTGTTTGAAGTTTTTTTCCTATCTACCGGGAGAATGGTGCTCAATCAGGCTGAAAGCCCCGTCATATAACGCATGCAGCCTGTTTTGTATAAAGAACAGAGGTGTTTCCTAAATGCGACATTACAAGATATCTGTAGTCTTGAAAGCGAATTGACTACAGGGTCAGGAATTGCCGTTTAAACGGCTGTGATCAAGGCAGGGCGTAGGTTTCAGCCTGATGCACCAGCCAGTCTCGAAATGCCTTTAATGACGCAGATTCGACTTTTCGCTCCGGAATCATCAGGTAATAGGCTTTTACGCTCGATAACGCATGGGAATTGGCCACCACCAGGCGCTTTTCGGCCAGTTCTCGTTGAATCAGAAACGGCGGAATCAGCGCCACGCCCATGTCATGCATTGCCGCCTGAGCGAGCATGGAGAATAGCTCGTATCGCGGGCCCGTCATGTCGCGAGCAATATTGATGTCCATCGAGCCGAACCACTGCCGCCAGGAGTAGGGCCGCGTGGTCTGTTGCAGCAGCGGCATCTCGGATAATTCACGCGCGCTGAGTCGGGGTTTGTTGCCCAGCAAATGAGGACTACACACCGGCATGGGGTTTTCACTCATCAACCGATGAGATTCCGTACCCGACCAATCGGCATCGCCGAAGTAGATAGCAGCATCGAAATCGGTGTCGGCGAACAGGAATGGCCGGGTGCGGTTGGTCAGGTTGATCGTCACGTCAGGGTTTTGCTGCTGAAAGTCCTTCAGGCGCGGCAATAGCCACTGCGTGCCAAAGGTTGGGACCACGGCCAGTTCAATCACGTTGGCCCCTTGATGCCCCATCACCGACAGCGTGTCGCGTTCCACGGCGTCCAGTTGCGTAGCGACACGGCGGCTGTAGGAAAGACCGGCCTCTGTCAGCTTCACTCCCCTGCGCGAGCGTCGGAACAGTTCCACATTGAGGAACTCTTCCAGGCTTCCAATCTGTCGGCAGATGGCGCTTTGTGTGAGGGAAAGTTCTTCAGCTGCCTTGGTAAAGCTTTCATGACGAGCGGCAGCCTCGAAGCTGACGAGTGCGGCGGTACTGGGGATCTTGCGGCGCATGTACGTGAACCTCACTCGTCGGGCGCATATAGCGCTGCTTATGCATATACGGAGTGAGAAATTAGCACAAGACCGTGCGAAATCCTCGTTTGCCCCTGTGCCCATCCGCGCCTAGGATCAGTCCACGGCTTTTCTCGGCATCGTCCGGGGACATCAATTAGCAAGGAGAACGTCATGGGCGGTAAGGCAAGCTTCAACTGGATCGATCCACTGTTGCTGGATCAGCAGCTCACCGAAGAGGAGCGCATGGTTCGTGACAGCGCCGAGCAGTTCGCCCAAGACAAGCTCGCTCCGCGCGTCCTCGAAGCCTTCCGTCATGAGCGGACCGATCCTGCGATCTTCCGCGAGATGGGCGAAGTCGGCCTGCTGGGCGCGACCATCCCTGAGCAATACGGCGGCAGTGGCCTGAACTACGTTTGCTACGGCCTCATCGCCCGTGAAGTGGAACGCGTCGACTCCGGCTATCGCTCGATGATGAGCGTGCAGTCGTCGCTGGTCATGGTGCCGATCAATGAATTCGGCACCGAAGCACAGAAACAGAAGTACTTGCCAAAGCTGGCCTCTGGCGAGTGGATCGGCTGCTTCGGTTTGACCGAGCCGAACCATGGCTCCGATCCGGGCGCGATGATTACCCGCGCTCGCAAGGTCGACGGCGGTTATCGCCTGACCGGCAGCAAGATGTGGATCACCAACAGCCCGATCGCCGACGTGTTCGTGGTTTGGGGGAAGGACGATGCCGGCGACATCCGCGGCTTCGTGCTGGAAAAAGGCTGGCAGGGCCTGAGCGCTCCGGCGATTCACGGCAAGGTCGGTCTGCGCGCCTCCATCACCGGCGAAATCGTGATGGATAACGTGTTCGTGCCTGAGGAAAACATCTTCCCGGATGTGCGCGGTCTCAAAGGCCCGTTCACCTGCCTGAACTCCGCGCGCTACGGCATCTCTTGGGGCGCGTTGGGCGCTGCCGAGTTCTGCTGGCACACCGCGCGCCAGTACACGCTGGACCGTCAGCAGTTCGGTCGCCCGTTGGCAGCCAATCAGCTGATCCAGAAGAAGCTCGCCGACATGCAGACCGAAATCACCCTGGCGCTGCAAGGCTGCCTGCGTCTGGGACGCATGAAGGATGAAGGCACCGCTGCGGTCGAGATCACTTCGATCATGAAGCGCAACTCCTGCGGCAAGTCGCTGGACATCGCGCGCATGGCTCGCGACATGCTCGGCGGTAACGGCATTTCCGATGAGTTCGGCATCGCTCGTCACCTGGTCAACCTGGAAGTCGTGAACACCTATGAAGGCACCCACGACGTGCATGCGCTGATTCTGGGTCGTGCGCAGACCGGCATTCAGGCGTTCTATTAAGGAGCCTGCCATGGGCGCGCTATCGCATTTGCGTGTGCTGGACCTGTCCCGCGTACTGGCCGGGCCCTGGGCCGGTCAGATCCTCGCGGACCTGGGTGCCGACGTGATCAAGATCGAGCGCCCGGGCAATGGCGACGACACTCGCGCCTGGGGTCCTCCTTTTCTGAAGGATCCGCGAGGCGAGAACACCTCCGAGGCGGCTTATTACCTTTCTGCCAACAGGAACAAGCAGTCGGTCACCATCGACTTCACCCGTCCTGAGGGTCAGAAGCTGGTGCGTGAGCTGGCAGCGAAGTCCGACATCGTGATCGAGAACTTCAAGGTCGGCGGGCTCAAGGCCTATGGTCTGGATTACGAATCATTGCAGGCGGAGAACCCGCGGCTTATCTACTGCTCGATCACTGGCTTCGGTCAGACCGGCCCTTATGCCAAGCGCGCGGGTTATGACTTCATGATTCAGGGGCTGGGCGGGCTGATGAGCCTGACGGGGCGTCCTGAAGGTGAGGAAGGTGCCGGTCCTGTGAAGGTGGGCGTGGCCCTGACGGATATCCTCACCGGGCTGTATTCCACCTCTGCGATTCTGGCGGCGTTGGCCCATCGTGATCAGGGCGGCGTGGGGCAGCACATCGATATGGCACTGCTGGATGTGCAGGTCGCATGTCTGGCCAACCAGGCGATGAACTACCTGACCACGGGGACGCCGCCTCGGCGCCTTGGCAACGCGCACCCGAACATCGTGCCGTATCAGGATTTTCCGACGGCCGATGGCGACTTCATCCTTACCGTGGGTAACGACAGCCAGTTCCGCAAGTTCGCAGAAGTCGCCGGTCAGCCGCAGTGGGCGGACGATCCGCGTTTTGCCACCAACAAGCAGCGTGTCGCGCACCGGGCTAAGCTGATCCCGCTGATTCGCCAGGCCACCGTGTTCAAGACGACGGCCGAGTGGGTCGCAGCGCTGGAGCGTGCAGGTGTGCCGTGCGGGCCTATCAACGATGTGGCGCAGGTGTTTGCTGACCCCCAGGTAGTGGCACGCGGTTTGAAGGTTGAGTTGCCCCATGCGTTGGGCGGGACGGTGCCTCAGGTCGCCAGTCCTATTCGGCTTTCGGGTACGCCGGTGGAATATCGTCGGGCACCGCCTTTATTGGGGGAGCACACTTTCGAAGTGCTGACAGGTGTTCTTGGCTTGTCTGATGACGCCGTTATCGCCTTGCGTGAAGCAGGGGTCCTGTAGCACCTTCCGATAGTCGCGCCATAGGCCGGCGGCACCTCCGCCCTTCCCTATATAAACAGAAGGAAATGCCTGATTTTGCTTGAGTTTTGTCTTTTTCATAGAAATGTCTAATTAGGTGTTGACGCCCCTCCGAATCTCTCTATAATTCGCCCCACTTCCGGCGCAGTCGGAACCGAAAACTCCTTGATATTCAACGAGTTGCAGGTTCAGGATGGCGAAGAAGTGCTTCGGTTGAGACGCTCTGATTGCAAGCGGTGAAAAAGGTGGTTGACAGCGAGTGGTAACGCTGTAGAATTCGCCTCCCGCTGACGTGAGATGAGGCATCGAACGAAGCGCAAGTGGTTGAAGTGGATCAAGAAATTTTGAAAGCTTCTGAAAATAACCGCTTGACACGATGAGGCGCTGCTGTAGAATGCGCGCCTCGGTTGAGACGAAACGCTCTTGACCCACCGCTCTTTAACAACTGAATCAAGCAAT
>NZ_JBWKWB010000011.1:8320-181921 GCF_059421985.1 Pseudomonas sp. GW821-FHT02A11 | reverse complement strand
GCATCGCAGACCTCCGAAAACGAATGTCGACTTTACAAGCTTAGCTGCCAGCAACACTTTACGCAGACAGAGCCAATTCATTCGCTCCCACAGGTTGCACAGCGTTTCGGCGACACCCTCAAACCAGCTCCGGCTCAATCCGATCACGCCCGCCCAATTTGGCCGCATACACCCCCGAATCCGCCCGCAGCAACAACGCATCCCCGCCCTCGCCTTCGCGCCAGCTGGCGATCCCGAAACTCGCTGTCACCCGTCCTACGCCATCCACCGGCTCGGCGCGCAACGCCGCCCACAATTCCGCCGCCAGTGCATAGGCCTGATCGCCATCGGTGTCCGGGCACAGCACCATGAACTCTTCCCCGCCCAGCCGACAAAACACGTCACTGCGTCGCAGGCGCTGACACAGACGCTCGCAGATCGCCTGCAGCACATGGTCGCCCACGGCATGGCCGAGCTGATCGTTGATGCGCTTGAAATGGTCGATGTCGAGCATGACCACCGCAAAAATCCCACCGTAACGGTCCACCCTCAGCAGTTCGGCCTGCAGACGTTCCTGGAAATAGCGACGGTTGTACACCCCGGTCAGCGAATCGGTCACCGACATCGTGCGCAGCTCTTCCTCAACACGCTTGCGCTCGGTGATATCCAGGCACACAGCTAGGTAGCCGACCCACTGATTGTGCTCGTCGAGCACGGGGCTGACCTGCATGTTGACCCGCAGACGGCTGCCGTCATGGCGCACGAAGGTCCAGTCGTTGGCCTGATGGCTCTGCTCTTCCAAGGCTTCTACCAGCATCGCTTCACAGGTTTCGATCGGCCGCCCGTAACGCTGGCTCAGTTCGGCGCCGTGCTGATCCAGCTCGGCGGGCAAGTGCAGCTGACGCAGGGTCAGCACGCCGCACACCCGCGCGCTGCTGTAACCCAGCATCTTTTCAGCGCCGATGTTGAAGGTGGTGATCACGCCGTCCAGATCGGTGGCGATAATCGCAACCTGGGTGGTTGCGTCCAACACGTTGCTCAATTGACTGTGGGCGCTGCGTAGCTGCTTCTCGCGCTGACGCAACAGCACAGTGCGCTGCTCCACCAGCCCAATGGCCCGCTGGCGCTGACTGATCAGCACATACAGCAAGGCGCTGAGCATGAAACTGAGCAACGCCCCCAGCACCACCACGCTGTCGTTGGAGGAAGGGTTGGCGCCGATGAACACCGCGGTAGGCCGCACCTGCAACTGATAGCTGCGCCCGGCGAAATTCAGCGTCTTGCTGATCAGCAGGTCACTGCTCACCGGGGCGGCGTCTGACTGATAGAGCGCGTCCGGCTCTTGAGGCGAGGTGATGTCTTCCAGGGTCAGTGCCAGATTGTCCTGATCCGCTGGGGGCAGCCCTTCGGTCATCATCTTGCGCAGGCTGATCACCGCCATGAGAAACCCTTGCAGGGCGCCCGGTTCGGTGACGCCAGCATGGGCGCGCAGAAACACCGGCGACACCAGCAATACGCCTTTGCGGTTCTCGCCTTCCAGGCCCACCAGTTCCATACGCGGGGACGCGGCCATGCCGCCGGAACGCAGCGCCCGCTCCAGCGTGGCGCGGCGCACCTCTTCGGAACCCACGTCAAAACCAAGGGGCAACGGGATGCTGCTGCGACTCTGGGTAAAGCGCACTGGAAAATACACAGGGCGCACCCCGGCAACCGCCAAATCGAGGCCTCTGCCCAGCTCACGCACGGAAAAATCGGTATGCCCCAAGTCACGCGCTTGCCGCTCGAAGGACAGGCGGTCGGGATCGGGCACCTTGGGCGCCCAGGAATAGGCCTGGGTGAAGATCAACAACGGACGAGCGAAACCGTCAAATTCTTCTTCGGAGACATCGTCGGAATAAACGAAAAAACGGCGCAGCCCGTCCAGACGACGGATCTGCCCTTCAAGACGGTCCTGGATACGGCTGACCCGCTCGGCCGCCAGCAACTCGAAACGCTGGTGCAACTGACGCTGGTACACGTCGATGTTGGCCAATGCCAGCAATGCAGTCAGCACCACGCCCGCGCCAAACACGAGCGTGGCAAGCACCCAGGACGAGGTGTCTTCGCTGATGAGGCCAAGGATCTTGGCGCTGGAAGGATTCGACGACATACGCAGCACTCATGGCGCCACCGTGTTGCCGCTACACGTGGCCAGAATTCACTTATAGCTATTCGCCATTAGTTTGCCTAGTGCTACATGTCGCCCTTCTTATAGTGTCGCTAGGCGCCGACCTCTGCGGGCCGGCGCCTGGTGCGTGGCGGGAACGATTCAGCGCGCCGTGATCTTCCACGCACGGTGGATCTTGCCGTTACGGGCGAAATCCGGATCGATCGTCTGCTGGGTGATTTCCTCGACCACATAACGCTCGGCCAGGTTTTCCTCCAGCTGAAACTTGCGGAAGTTGTTGGAAAAATACAGCACGCCGCCGCTGGCCAGACGCGCCATCGCCAGATCGATCAGCTGCACCTGATCGCGCTGCACATCGAATACGCCTTCCATGCGCTTGGAGTTGGAGAAGGTTGGCGGGTCGATGAAGATCAGGTCGTATTCGTCGCGACTGGATTCCAGCCATGCCATGACATCGCCCTGCTCCAGACGGTTTTTGTCCGAGAAGCCGTTGAGCGATAGGTTGCGCCGCGCCCAGTCCAGGTAGGTTTTCGACAGGTCGACGCTGGTGGTGCTGCGCGCGCCGCCCTTGGCGGCATGCACGCTGGCGGTCGCGGTGTAGCAGAACAGGTTGAGGAAGCGCTTGCCTGCCGCTTCACGCTGAATGCGCATGCGCATCGGGCGGTGATCGAGGAACAGACCGGTGTCCAGGTAGTCGGTCAGGTTGACCAGCAGCTTGATGCCGCCTTCGTTGACTTCGTTGAACTTGCCCTGTGCGCTCTGGCGCTCGTATTGCTTGGTGCCACTCTGGCGCTCGCGACGCTTGACCACGACGCGGCTCTTGTCGACGTTCAGCGCCTGAGGAATGGCCGCCAAGGCGTCGAACATGCGGATCGAGGCCTTTTCCGGGTCGATCGACTTGGGCGCTGCGTATTCCTGCACGTGGACCCAGTCGTGGTACAGGTCGATGGCCATGGCGTACTCAGGCATGTCGGCGTCATAGACGCGGTAACAATCGATGCCCTCGCGCTTGACCCATTTGCCCAGGGCCTTGACGTTCTTCTGCAGACGGTTGGCAAACATCTGCCCACCTTCGCTCAGACGCGGCTGTTCGATCACCGGCGCCGGGACTGGCGTTGGTTTGATCGGGTTGCCGTTCTTGTTGAACGTGCGCGCTTGCGGCTCGTCCGGGGTCTGGTCGTAGGCCGCTTGCTCGCGTTCTGCCTGGCGCTGCTCAGGGGTGCGACGCTCGCCGGTGACGAACTGATCCGGCAACACCTTGATCAGCAGCAGCTTGCACGGCAAGGCGCCATTCCAGAACGCATACTGCTTATGGCTGCGAATGCCCATGCGCTTGCCCAGGTCCGGCGCGCCGGTGAACACCGCGGCTTCCCAGTTCAGGCAGGCCTGACGCAGCCGCTCGCCCAGGTTCTGATAGAGGTACAACAGGCTGGCTTCGTCGCCCAAACGCTCGCCATACGGTGGGTTGCAGATGACCAGGCCTTTCTGGTTCTGGTCCGGACGCGGCTCGAAGGTCGCGACTTCGCCCTGGTAGATCTTGATCCACTCCGACAGCCCGGCGCGCTCGACGTTGTTGCGACCCGGCTGAATCAAGCGAGGGTCGGCTTCATAACCGCGAATCCACAGCGGCGGCTTGGCCAGACCCGCTTCGGCACGGGCCAGCGCTTCGTCGTGCAGCTTGCGCCACAGGGCCGGGACGTGACCCAGCCAGGCCGAAAAGCCCCAGCGCTCACGCTTGAGGTTGGGTGCAATATCGGCGGCGATCATCGCCGCTTCGACGAGGAACGTGCCCACACCGCACATCGGGTCGGCCAGTGCGCCGCCCTCGGCAGCGATGCGCGGCCAGCCGGCACGGATCAGCACGGCAGCCGCGAGGTTTTCCTTCAGCGGCGCCGCACCTTGCTGCAGGCGATAGCCGCGCTGGTGCAGGCTGTGACCCGATAAATCCAGCGAGAGAATCGCCTCGCCACGGTCCAGGCGCAGGTGAACGCGCAGGTCCGGGTTGAGCTTGTCGATGGATGGACGCGAGCCATCGGCAGTGCGCAGGCGGTCGACAATGGCGTCCTTGACCTTCAAGGCGCCGAAGTGGGTGTTGTCGATGCCCGAACCATGGCCGCTGAACTCCACCGCCAAGGTGCCATCAGGCTCCAGATGATCGGCCCACTCAATGTCGTGCACGCCGTGGTAGAGATCCTCGGCGTCCTTCATCGGGAAGCGCTTGAGCACCAACAGCACGCGGTTGGCCAAGCGCGACCACAGGCACAGCCGATAGGCGGTTTCCATGTCGGCGTGGCCACGAATGGTGGAGGTGTGTTCGCGGGTTTCCTGAAGGCCAAGCGCAGTGGCTTCCTCAGCGAGCAGGCCTTCGAGGCCTTTGGGACAGGTGAGGAAGAGTTCGTAGGGGTGCGACATGTGTATTCCAGAGCCTTTGGCTTGAGTGGCGGGACAACGCATTGTCCGGCCCGATTACAAGCAGGCGTCTTTCAAGGAGAACGCCTGCGTGGCACACAAGTTGTGCCGATTCACCGCCACGATACATTTCGCGGCGGCAGCGGTGCCGCACTCAACAGGGCGCGACACTTTGATATTAAAAAACCATTATTCAGCACGACAACGACCGTAATAAAAAGTCACATTGCTGACCCTTCGTCGTTTTAAATCTGACGTCAATCAGCCATCACCCGTTCTTGAGAACGACTCGCAAATTTCATCAAGACCCTCGTTTCAGGGGGCTCGGCGAAAAAAGTGCACTCGAAACGATTCAGCGCTTATGGTCTTAAAGTTCCAACGGTTACGTTCTTATGACAAAACGGTCATTCACAGCGTCCGGTGCATTGGTTAGAAATCACCTCAGGCCATCGGCGCAACGACGATGGTATCAAGGCCCGCGACGCCGGCAGCGGGCATAAAAGGCAGATGATTTCTGCCTGACCTCAACCTGAGGTCTCCAGGGACATTACAGTCAACAAACGAGGGCAACACCCTATGAGAAGACTTAAGCGTGATCCGTTGGAAAGAGCATTTTCGCGCGGATATCAATACGGCGTAACTGGTAAATCCCGTGAGCTTTGCCCATTTACTCTACCGTCGGTACGTCAAGCCTGGATCAACGGCTGGCGAGAAGGACGAGGCGACAACTGGGACGGTATGACCGGCACTGCGGGTATCCACAGACTCAACGAACTTCACGCGGTCGGCTGACACACCCGACTTAATAAGGTTTCTTAGGACTCAACATGGTTTCTTAACAGAGACCCGACAATCAGATTCGCTTTACACCTGAAACATGCACGTCCCATCCGGACGGCGGGCTTACGCCCAAAGAGGGGTTCCTTATCGGAACCCCTCTTTTTTATGGGCGCTATTTTGCTGGCTCTTTACCGAGGCATTGCCGCAATGGCGTCGACCGACTCGCGAATCAGCGCTGGCCCCTTATAGATGAAGCCCGAATACACCTGCACGAGACTCGCACCGGCAGCGATCTTCTCGGCCGCGTGCTTGCCTTCGGTAATGCCACCGGCCGCAATGATCGGCAGTTTCCCGCCCAGCTCACCGGCCAGCACTTTGACAATATGGGTGCTCTTCTCACGCACCGGCGCACCGGACAGACCGCCCGCCTCGTCGGCGTGGGGCAGGCCTTCGACGCCTTCGCGGCTCAGGGTGGTGTTGGTGGCGATCACCGCGTCCATTCCCGATTCCAGCAGCGCGCTGGCCACCAGCACGGTTTCTTCATCGCTCATGTCCGGGGCGATCTTGATCGCCAGCGGCACACGCTTGCCGTGGGTCTGGGTCAGGACTTCCTGTCGCAGGCGCAAAGCTTGGAGCAGTTGCTTGAGCGAGTCGCCAAATTGCAGGCTGCGCAGGCCCGGGGTATTGGGCGAGCTGACATTGACGGTGATGTAGCTGGCGTGGGCGTAGACCTTGTCCAGGCAGATCAGGTAGTCGTCAACCGCACGCTCCACGGGGGTGTCGAAGTTCTTGCCGATGTTGATGCCCAGAATGCCGTTGTAGTTGGCGGCCTGCACACGGCCGACCAGGTTGTCGACGCCCAGGTTGTTGAAGCCCATGCGGTTGATGATGCCTTCAGCGTGGGGTAGGCGGAAAATCCGCGGTTTCGGATTGCCCGGCTGCGGACGCGGCGTCACGGTGCCGATTTCGACGAAGCCGAAACCCAGCTGGGCAAAGCCGTCGATGGCCGCGCCGTTTTTGTCCAGACCCGCCGCCAAACCCACAGGATTGGGGAACTGCAGGCCCATGACCGTCACCGGAAAGCGCGCGGGCGCCTTGCTCAACAGGCCATTGAGCCCCAGCCGACCGCCTGCGCCGATCAGGTCGATAGACAGGTCGTGGGAGGTTTCCGGGGAGAGTTTGAACAGTAACTGGCGGGCCAAGTTATACATGGGCGGGCGCGGCTCGTTTGAGGCTGAAGTCAGCGGCCGATTATAGACAGCCCAAGGGTCGAGCGCGAGGCATGTCGCGAAGTTTGCATAAGGGCGGCCGGCC
This sequence comes from Pseudomonas sp. GW821-FHT02A11, assembly GCF_059421985.1. NCBI lineage: Bacteria > Pseudomonadati > Pseudomonadota > Gammaproteobacteria > Pseudomonadales > Pseudomonadaceae > Pseudomonas > Pseudomonas sp. GW821-FHT02A11. The sequence continues at coordinate 175,272 of NZ_JBWKWB010000011.1, read as the reverse complement.
AATGGCATATCGCTTGCTTGAGCCTTCTTATAGAACGTGCTCCAACGGCGGAGCGCGCCTCGGACAATGACGTCGTCACTGCACAGGTAAAGGCTTGGCGCGGTGCGGCGTTTTTTTATGGAAGATCGCAGCCCTTTGAGCCTGCGGCCTTCAGGCGGAACCGAAAACCATGAACGACAGCTTCGATACGCCACAGGCGTGGATCAACGGCAGCGACGCGCCGGAACTGAGCAGCATCGATGTGGGTTTCATGCCCCTCACCGACAGCGCCTCACTGATTGTCGCCGCCACTCAGGGCTTCGCCCAGCTTTATGGCTTGAACATCAACCTGCGCCGTCAGAGCTCCTGGGCGAACCTTCGTGACAAGCTGATCAACGGCGAACTGCACGCTGCTCATAGCCTGTATGGGCTGATCTATGCCGCTCAACTGGGCATCGGTTCTCCCGCCAACGACATGGCCGTGCTCATGGGCCTGAACCAGAACGGCCAGAGCATCAACCTGTCTGCCGACCTGCAGCACGCAGGCGTGATCACTCCTGACGCACTGGACCTGCGCACGCACCAAAGCGGGACAAAACTCACCTTTGCCCAGACCCTGCCCACTGGTAATCACGCGATGTGGCTGTATTACTGGCTCGCCAGCCAGGGTATACACCCGCTGCAGGATGTCGACAGCGTGGTGGTGCCGCCGCCGCAGATGGTCGAACACCTCAAGGCCGGACGTATCGACGGCTTTTGCGTGGGTGAGCCATGGGGCGCCAGCGCTGTGAATCAGAACCTCGGTTTCACCCTGGCGACCAGCCAGACGATCTGGCCCGATCACCCGGAAAAAGTGCTGGGTTGCACCCGCGAGTTCGTCCAGCGCCACCCCAACACCGCGCGAGCGCTGATCATGGCCGTGCTCGACGCCAGCCGCTTCATCGAGGACAGCCTGGACAACCGCCGCAGCGCTGCACACATGCTCAGCGGCAGGGACTTCGTCAATGCGCAGGTCGAAGACATCGAGGCCCGCCTGCTGGGTCAATACGCCGACGGGCTGGGCAATCACTGGCAGGATCACCACGCGGTCAGCTTCCATCGTCAGGGCGAGGTGAACATGCCTTGGCTGTCCGACGGCATGTGGTTCATGACCCAGTTTCGCCGCTGGGGTCTGCTGCGCGAGGACCCGGATTATCTGGGTATCGCCAGCCAGGTGCAGCAACTGGCGCTGTATCGTCAGGCCGCCGAGGCGCTGGATGTGCCGGTGCCCGAATCGGTGATGCGCAGCAGCCAGCTCATCGATGGCAAGATCTGGGATGGCAGCGATCCGGTGGCCTACGCCCACGGCTTCAAACTTCATGCGCTGGCCGACGACACGTCTGTCACGCGCGCTCGCTGAAGGAGACGCGACGATGCTGCGAATCCTGCTGATCAACGACACGCCCAAAAAGGTCGGACGGCTGAAAACCGCGCTGACTGAAGCGGGCTTCGAGGTGATCGACGAGTCCGGCCTGGTCATTGACCTGCCCCAGCGGGTGCAGGCCGTGCGCCCGGACGTGATCCTCATCGACACCGAATCCCCCGGTCGCGATGTGATGGAACAGGTGGTGCTGGTCACCCGCGACCTGCCCCGACCCATCGTCATGTTCACCGACGAGCACGACCCGAACGTCATGCGTCAAGCCATCAAATCCGGGGTCAGTGCCTACATCGTCGAGGGCATTCACGCACAACGTCTGCAGCCGATACTCGACGTGGCCATGGCCCGCTTCGAAAGTGACCAGGACCTGCGCGCACAATTGCACGCGCGGGATCAGCAGTTGGCCGAACGCAAGCGCATCGAAACCGCCAAAGGCCTGCTGATGAAGATGAAAAACTGCAACGAAGAAGAGGCCTACACCCTGATGCGGCGCCAAGCCATGAGCCGTCAGCAAAAGCTGGTGCAGGTGGCCGAGCAGATCATCGCCATGAGCGAACTATTGGGTTGATGCCACCGTGCGGCCAACTGGCCCACGTTTTGCTACATGAATCACACAGGTAGCCAACGGCGGTTACCCACTTACGACAAAGACGTCGCACACCCCTTCGCTCAGCGCGGACAGGGTTGCGACGTTTTTTCGTTTTGGCCGCAAAAACGGGCCGGTGGAGCGCCGTTGGCTGCTCCACCTGCAAGACCCGACACGTGGCGGTGCAAGCGACTTCACCACCGACAACGATTTCCTGCAGATGAGGTGTGAGATGAATACAAGTTTCTGGAAAGCCGGCCACAAGCCCACGCTGTTCGCAGCCTTCCTCTATTTCGACCTGAGCTTCATGGTCTGGTACCTGCTGGGCCCTTTGGCGGTGCAGATTGCCGGCGACCTGCACCTCAGCACGCAACAGCGCGGCTTGATGGTCGCTACACCGATTCTCGCGGGCGCCTTTTTGCGCTTTCTGATGGGCATGCTGGCTGACCAGCTGTCACCCAAGACCGCTGGCATCATCGGCCAGATCATCGTCATCGTCGCGCTGCTCTGCGCCTGGCAGCTGGGCATTCACAGCTATGAGCAGGCGCTGCTGTTGGGCATTTTCCTCGGCATGGCCGGCGCGTCGTTCGCAGTGGCCCTGCCCCTGGCGTCGCAATGGTACCCGCCGCAACACCAAGGCAAGGCCATGGGCATCGCCGGGGCTGGCAACTCGGGAACCGTTTTCGCAGCGCTGATCGCCCCTGTGCTCGCCGCTGCATTCGGCTGGAGCAACGTTTTCGGCTTCGCCGTACTGCCGCTGGTATTCACCCTGATCGCTTTTACCCTGATGGCGCGCAACGCCCCGGAACGCCCGAAAGCCAAATCCATGGGCGACTACCTCAAGGCTCTGGGCGATCGCGACAGCTGGTGGTTCATGTTCTTTTACAGCGTAACCTTCGGCGGCTTCATTGGCCTGGCGAGCGCCCTGCCCGGCTACTTCAACGACCAGTATGGCCTGAGCCCGGTGACCGCCGGTTATTACACCGCAGCCTGCGTGTTCGGCGGCAGCCTCATGCGTCCACTGGGTGGCGCGCTGGCCGACCGTTTCGGCGGCATCCGCACGCTGTCGGGGATGTACGCCGTCGCCGCCATCTGCGTCGCCGCCGTGGGTTTCAACCTGCCCAGTTCCTGGGCGGCACTGGCGCTGTTCGTCGCAGCCATGCTCGGCCTCGGTGCAGGTAACGGCGCAGTGTTCCAACTGGTCCCACAACGCTTTCGCAAGGAGATCGGCGTGATGACCGGCCTCATCGGCATGGCGGGCGGCATCGGTGGCTTCCTGTTGGCGGCAGGTTTGGGGGCCATCAAACAGAACACCGGCGACTACCAACTGGGCCTGTGGCTGTTCGCGTTGCTCGGCGTGCTGGCCTGGTTCGGCCTGATGAACGTCAAGCGTCGCTGGAGAACCACTTGGGGTTCGGCGGCCGTCACCGCTGCCCGCGTCTGACCGATAAAGGAACGGCCATGAACCAGCCTCTGACGCTGAAGCCCACGCTGCCAGATGCGCTGCGTCTGCGCTTCGCTGAGTTCAGCGCCAGTGGGCCAAGGGCCGAGAATCAGGACGCGACGCGTCTGGTCACCCCTGCCCCGGCGCTGGCGGCGAGCAAAGGCTATCTCTTCGCGCTGGCCGACGGCGTCAGCCAATGCGCCGACGGCGGGCTGGCTTCGCGCTCGACCCTGCAATCCCTGGCGCTGGATTACTATTGCACGCCGGAAACCTGGGGCGTGGCTCAAGCCCTGGATCGCCTGTTGCTGGCGCAGAATCGCTGGCTGCAGGCCAATGGCTTGCTGACCACTCTCAGCGCGGTGGTCTTGCGAGGGCGGCGCTTCACCCTCGCTCATATCGGCGATTGCCGGATATATCGCTGGCTCGACGGCACGCTGCAACGCATCTCTGTCGATCATGTCTGGGAGCAGCCCGACATGCAGCACGTGCTCAAGCGCGCCCTGGGGCTGGATCAGCACGTGGTCATGGATTATCTCGACGGCGAATTGCGCCAGGGCGAGCGCCTGCTGGTGGTCAGCGATGGCGTCTGGTCGACATTGGGTGACGGGCGAATCGCCTCGATCCTCGGCGAACAAAACGACCTCGACAACGCCGTGCGCACGCTGGTGAACACCGCTCACCTGGCCGGCAGTCAGGACAACGCCACGGCGCTGCTGATCGAAGTTGAAGCACTGGGCGCTGACACTCTGGGCGATACCCTGGCCCGGTTGCAGCAGTGGCCGGTGCCCCCGACGCTCAAGCCTGGCCAATCCTTCGAGGGCTGGCAGGTCGAGGCGCGCCTCGGCGATTCCCGGCAATCTTTAATCTACCGGGTGCGGGACAACCAGGAGCAACCCTGGCTGCTCAAAACCCTGCCCCACAGTCGCCGCAACGAGTCCGGTGCGGCTCAGGCATTGCTGCTGGAAGAATGGTTTTTGCGCCGGGTGGCCGGGAGATTCTTTGCGCAGGTGCATCCGTTGCCCGAACGCCAACACCTCTATTACGTCATGCGCGAGTACCCCGGCCAGACACTGGCGCAAAGCTTCGTTCACGAGGGCCCGATGGAGCTGACTCGCTGGTTGAGCCTGGCGCGCCAGCTGATCGGCGCGGTTGGCCTGCTGCACAGGCGCAACATCCTGCACCGCGACATCAAGCCGGAAAACCTGCTCATCAATGACGACGGCGAGTTGAGGGTACTGGACTTCGGCCTCGCCTTTTGCCCCGGCCTTTCGGCCGACATGCCGGGGGAGGTACCTGGCACGCCAAGTTTCATCGCGCCGGAAGCATTTGAAGGCGCTGCTCCCGCGCCAGCGCTGGACCTGTATGCCGCCAGCGTCACGTTGTTTTTCCTGCTGACGGGGCACTACCCCTACGGCGAAATCGAGGCCTTCCAACATCGCCGCTTCGTTCGCCCGACGCCTGTCACCCGCTATCGCCCCGATACCCCCGAATGGCTGGAACAGCACCTGGAACGTGCGCTGCAAGCTGCCCCCGAGCAACGCTTCGAGACTGCTGAAGAGTGGCTGCTGCAACTGCAACACGGAGAACTGGCGACGCTGAACCCGCGCCCCAGACCCCTGCTAGAGCGCGAGCCGCTCAAGGTCTGGCGAACCGTTGCGCTGGTGTCGCTGGCGATCAATCTGCTGCTGTGGGTCTGGCTGATTCGACACTAGATACGCCGCTCACCTCCCATGCTTTCGACAAGAAGGCTAATTGCATCTACGCAATTCAACTGGCGAATCCGGACATTTTATTGCCACTTACCTGCGGCTCATCGGCAACACTGTCGATAGTCTGCGTGACCCTTCAGACGAAATTCTCAAGAAGCAGAAAAAGAAAAACCCGGCCGAGGCCGGGTTTTTCGTAAAGCGTGGGCTAATTACTTAGCTTCTGCTTCAACCTTCGCTTCTACGCGACGGTTCACAGCACGGCCAGCGTCAGTTGCGTTGTCAGCAACTGGGCGGGATTCGCCGTAACCAACCGAGTTAACGCGGTTAGCGCCAACACCGTACTGGTTAACCAGGACTTGTTTAACGGCGTTTGCACGACGCTCGGACAGTTTCTGGTTGTAAGCGTCAGGACCGACGGAGTCAGTGTGACCTTCAACAGTGGTGGTGGTTTGTGGGTACTGCTTCATGAAGTCAGCCAGGTTCTTGATGTCGCCGTAGCTGTTTGGCTTGACGACCGACTTGTTGAAGTCGAATTTCACGTCCAGCTCAACACGTACGACTTCAGCAACAGCTGGGCAGCCATTGGCATCAACGGTGACGTTGGCCGGGGTGTCAGGGCACTTGTCAACGTTGTCGCACACGCCGTCGTTGTCGCTGTCGGAGCACACTTCAGCCACTGGAGCCGGTGCTGCTTCAACTTTCTTCGAACCGCCGCCGAAGTTTACACCGATACCGACGCTAGGAGCCCACTCGGTGTCGCCCTGGTCGATGTTGTACTGAGCTTCAACGCCAGCACGGGCGTAGAAGTTGTCGGTGAAGTACAGCTTGGCGCCGCCGCCGATGTTGGCGAAGGTGGAACGGTTACGACCGCCCGAGCCGTTCTGACCGATGCTCTGATCGGAGAAACCAGCCGAAACGTACGGACGCAGCATGTCGCCCGGGTTGTTGAAGTGGTACAGAGCGTCCAGAGCGGTGTTAGCGCCCTTGATGTTACGACCGTCGTCGCTACGAACGTTGTGCACTTCGTCGTAACCCAGACGCAATTCAACGTCGTCGGTCAGGAAGTAGCCAACAGAACCACCGAACAGGTTGCCGTTATTTTTGAAATCACGAGCGCTGTCGAACTGTTCTTTTTTGGCGAAGCCTTCGATTTCGACTGCGCCTTGGCCTTGTGCCAGAGCGCCGAACGAAGTTGCGGCAACAATAGTACCAATGGCCAAGCCCAAGGTGTTTTTCAGTTTCATCCGTTAAATCCCCATCTGGTGATTGTGAAGCAGTCTCCGTATTCGGGAGACAACTCATCGGCAAGTCTATCAGAACTTGCCTGCCCGTTAGAGATATTTGCTCCGAGTTAAGTTTCGGTCACGCCTGCAAATTTCTCACGTAATTTATCAAGTGCCCGTTTGTAGCGCATTTTCGTGGCACTCAGGCCCATATGCATTATGTCTGCGATCTCCTGAAATTCCAGCTCTGCGACGAATCGCAGCACCAGGATCTCCCTGTCGATCGGGTTCACATGCACCAGCCAGCGATCGAGTCCGCCTTTCTCTTCCGGTTTCGGCGCCTTTTCTTCCGACGCTTCCTCAAGAGGGTCCAGACTCAAAGCATCCATCAACCGACGCTTTCGCCGCTCCTTTCTGTACTGCGTGATGCATTCGTTGTAGGTGATGCTGTAGAGCCAGGTCTTGAATTTCGATTTTCCTTCGAAATTCTTCAAGCCATACAACACCTTAAGCATCACCTCCTGACAGACATCGTCAGCATCGCGATCGTTCCCTAAATAGCGTGCGCAGACGTTAAAAAGTGTCCGCTGGTAGCGACGCATCAGCTCTTCATACGCCCGAGTCACGTGAAACAACTCGGCGTGCGAACGCGCAACCAACTCCTCATCGGAGAGCTCGCGGGGGTCGTAACGCAGTAGGTGCGGTTGGGGCTTATTCAAAACAGAGTGTGCCGACAGTCAGTTCAATATCCGCCACGGACCCGAGTACCGGGATTTTGCGGCGGCATACATTAGCAGATTTGCCGGTTCAGCGGCTGCTCACTCGCTGCTCGAGAAGGATGCGGTTCGACATCGACACCAGCTCCCCTTCGTCGGTCAGCAGGGTGGTTTTCACCGTGCCAATCTCTTCGATCTGCCCTTCGACCTCTCCAACCCGCACTTGTTGCCCTACTTGGTACAACTCCCGTACATAAATTCCTGCCAGGATCTGGCTCGCGATTTCGCGGCTTCCCAGCCCCATAGCCAAAGCAACGGCCAGACCAACGGTAATCAATCCGATCACGATAACGTGGTTCAGCAGGTCGGTTTTCACCTCCAGCTGACTGATCGCCACCGAAATGCTGATGATGATCACCAGCCATTGGGCCACACGCCCCAAGCCTGCCGCGTAATCCAGCCCGACGCCTTCAGCGGCGCCGCGCACCACACCATTGACCACCTGCGCCAGCAGCACCCCCACCAGCAGCACCAGCGCCGCGCCGAACACCTTTGGCAGGTACAACGCGAGCATGTCCAGCGTCGCGGAAACCCGCTCAAGGCCAAGGGATTCTGCCGCCGACACCAGGAAAATCAAAAGCACAAACCAATACACGATCTTTCCGATCAGGGTCGAAATCGGGACCTGGACCCCGGCGCGGCTGATCAGTTTGGTCAGGCCCGTACCGCCCATCAGGCGATCCAGACCCAGTTTTGCCAACAGTTTGGATAGCAGGGTATCGAGCAGCTTGGCCACCACGAAACCCAACAGAACAACCACCAGAGCGCCGAACAGGTTCGGGATGAAGTTCGCGACTTTGGTCCACAACGCAGTCATTGCGGTGACCAGGCTCTGGGTCCAGAGATCCAATTCCATATTCAATCAGCCTTGTCTTGTGCACCGAAAAAAGTGTTACCGGCATTCGTCGCCTTAGGACGGGAAACAGGTGAAACGTGAGCCGAACCGTTGTTGACAGCGATCATCAATCCTTGCATGCAGCGGCCAAGCAAACCGAACAGGTCACCGGCGCCCACCTGACGGTTGGCAGTCTTCAGGACACGGCCCAAAACCGCGTCGTCGTCCCGGCTGGTGGACGAAGAATTGAGCATGTCTCGCAGTGATTCTTCAAACGGGTCGTGCATGGGCACCTCACGTAATGTCACTGAAAGACGCAGGCCATTTCGCCTGAGTCACACGCCGCAGTACCACCAACAGGTTTTTTCATCCTGTCACACCCACCGCAGACGCTTGAACAACCACATCTGCCCCAGCGCGACGATCACCATCAGACCGCACGCCAGCATGAAACCGTGAGGGTTCTCGGCGCCGGGAATACCCCCCACGTTGATCCCCAGCAAACCGGTCAGAAAGCTCATCGGCAGGAAGATCCCGGTGACGATACCGAAGCGGTACATGGTCCGGTTCATCCGCTCGTTGAGGCGTCTGTCCTCAGCCTCGAGCACCAGTCCCACGCGCTCGCGGGTCAGTTCCAGCTCCTCCAGATAGCGGGTCAGGCTGTTGTTCAGCTCGTTCCAGTAATCAGCATCATCCTCGACGAACCAGGGCATCTTGCTGCGGGTCAATTGCGCGTAAATGTCACGCTGCGGCGCGAGGAATCGGCGCATGCCTGCTGCCCTTCTGCGGATGTGCACCATGTTGCCGTGCTCGGGCATATACCGTTCGTCGGCATCTATGCGCTCTTCCATGTCATCGACCAGTTCGGTCAGCTCGCTGACAACGGCCTGTACCTTGTCGGTGAGCAGTTGCGCAAGATAAACCAGCAGCTCGGACGCGGTCTTGGGGCCCTTTCCTTCCGTGAGCAAGCCGATCAGCTCGTCGGTGGCTCGCAGAGAACGCAGACGCAAGGAAATCACCCGCTGGGCCGCCGCAAAAATGCGCACGGAGACCATGTCTTCAGGCTCGGCGCCCGGGTTGAGGTTGACCCCACGCAAAAACAGCAACAATTCGTTATCCGGAAGCGGCAACAAGCGCGGCCGGGTGTTTTCTTCGAGCATCAGATCGCAGACGAACGCACTCAAGCCGCTGTCTTCGCGCAACCACGTCTGGGTTTGCGGATGACTGCGATCCCAGTGAAGCCACACGCTTTCGTGCGGCTGCAACTGCAGGCCATCGAGATCGGTTCGAGCGATAGAACGCGCCCCGCCCTGCCCATCCAGCACCAGCGCGTGCACCAGGCCCCACTGCGCGTTTGAATCGTCAACCATTCACTGTCCTATGTCCCGTATGACGAAAACGCCGGTCACTCCGGCATTTTCAGAGGGCTTGGCGAGACTATGATGCCGTTGTTGTCGGCATACACGTATTCACCAGGGCGGAATGTCACGCCGCCAAAACTCACCACCACGTTGAGATCGCCCAGACCGCGCTTGTCGGTCTTGAGCGGGTGACTGGCCAATGCCTGCACCCCGAGATCGGTCTGTGCCAGAACATCGACATCGCGCACGCATCCGTAGATGACCATGCCTTCCCAGCCATTTTTTGCAGCCTTCTCGGCCAGCAGGTCGCCCAGCAACGCGCGTCGCAGCGAACCACCGCCGTCGACCACCAGCACCTTGCCTTTGCCGTTCTGCTCCGCCTGTTCGCGCACCAGCGAGTTGTCTTCAAAACATTTCAGCGTGACGATTTCCCCGCCGAACGAATCGCGACCGCCAAAATTGCTGAACATCGGCTCGACGACCTGAACCAGCTCAGGGTAGGCGTCGCACAAATCCGGAGTGATGTAGTGCATGGGAACTCCTGTCAGTGAAGGCTGTGTTTGCAAGGAAGACCTGCATCATGCAGGTTCGGATGGCACGCACGTCTGACCGCGCTCGCCACCACAATGCTTCCTTATATAGGACAAAAACCTGACCGACGAGTGCTGCCTGTTGATCACCCTCGCTCATCACCCGATGGCAGCAAGCTTAGCCCCAAGCGCTCTACTTAGGAATGCCTGAACACCCTTGACTTCAGGAAGTTACCAACACGTTCAGCGTTGATTCAGCCTGTACGGCGCCGATTCGACGATTCAGCCAGTCCACCACACGTGGCCAGACCTGCGCCTGAGCGGCTTTGCTGACCAGCATCTGCACGTGACCGAAATCTTCGGTAAAACCGTGCTCGCGGCCCAGACAGAGAAATTCCTTGTCCTGGGAGCCAATTTGTTCAAACAGCTCACGACAGGCCCACTCGGGGTCTTGATGGTCGCCAGCGGCCGCCACGCACAAGGTCGGCACCTCGACATGACGCAATCCGGACCACCAGTCGTCCTTCTTGTCGCCAAAGCGACCGAACAGGCCATGCCAGCGCATGCTTTCCAGAATGACGCCCATCGGCTCGTCTTCCGGGCCGCGCTTGAAGCGAGGGCCTGACACATGCTCGAAGCGCTTGAGCAGCAGGCGCGTGCTCCATGTCAGCGGCGGGACCTTGAGTGGCCAGTAGCTGCGGGTGACCTGGCTGCCAAACAACGCAACCGAGGCCGCCTGTTTCGCATTGAGGTAGTGCCCGCCCAACGCGGCGGCCAGGGTCGTGCCCCCCAGAGAATGGCCGATCCAGTGTGGCGCCTGGCCGCTCTGTTCGGCGACGAAGTCGGCAATGGCCGGCAAATCGTAGCGTGCGTAGTCGGCCACGCGGTTGTGCCGATAGGCTTCGTTGCGGGCCGACAGGCCATGGCCGCGCATCTCGGGAATCCACACGTCAAACCCGGCCCGCGCCAAATGCGCGCCCAGGCCGATGCCTTTGGGGGAATACCAGAAGCGGCGATTGGAGAAGCTGCCATGCAGCAGGATAACGGGAATGCCACGGGCGTCGGGCGCGGCCACCAGCCCCAAACGGGTCACGGCCAGTTCGACCGTGAAGTCCATGCTGTTGCCCGGTTTGAGACGGTACACGTCCTCGATCAGATCGCCACGTCGCTCGGCGCTGATCAAGGCCACAGGGAAGAGGTTGCTGCTGCTCTGCATAGTGCGCTTGCTTGACTCGAAAATGGTTCGTTGCCCGGTATAGCCTGTCGTGGCTGTCCCGGCGCTGAACTATCTACCAGAAGATGTTTGCCAGACATGGCTGCCTGAATTTGTCGCATAAAAAAGGGCGGAATCATCAAGACCGCCCTTTTCAAGACAACCGGCCCGCCAAAACGGGCCAGCATCTTACTCGATTGCTCGACTATACGAGAATCAGTTTGGAGCATCCTGTTCGGACAGGAAGAACCAGGTTTCCAGTACCGAGTCAGGGTTGAGCGACACGCTCTCGATGCCCTGCTCCATCAGCCAGCGCGCCAGATCCGGGTGATCGGACGGGCCCTGGCCGCAGATGCCGATGTACTTGCCCGCCTTGTTACAGGCCTGGATGGCGTTGGACAGCAGCTTTTTGACCGCAGGGTTACGCTCGTCGAACAGGTGCGCGATGATGCCGGAGTCGCGATCCAGACCCAGGGTCAGCTGGGTCAGGTCGTTGGAGCCGATGGAGAAACCGTCAAAGAACTCGAGGAACTCGTCGGCCAGCAAGGCGTTAGACGGCAGCTCGCACATCATAATGACGCGCAGGCCGTTCTGACCACGGGCCAGGCCGTTTTCAGCCAGCAGATCGACCACCTGACTTGCCTCGCCCAGGGTGCGCACGAACGGCACCATGATCTCGACGTTGGTCAGGCCCATCTCGTTGCGAACGCGCTTGAGGGCACGGCACTCCAGCTCGAAGCAGTCGCGGAAGTTTTCGCTGATGTAACGCGAAGCACCACGGAAGCCCAGCATCGGGTTTTCTTCTTCCGGCTCGTACAGCTTGCCGCCGATCAGGTTGGCGTATTCGTTGGACTTGAAGTCCGACAGACGCACGATGACTTTTTTCGGGTAGAAAGCCGCTGCCAGCGTACTGATACCCTCGACCAGCTTCTCGACATAAAAACCGACCGGATCGCTGTAACCGGCGATGCGCTTGTCGACGCTTTCCTTGATGTCCAGCGGCAGGTTCGGGTAGTTCAGCAGCGCTTTGGGGTGCACGCCGATCATGCGGTTGATGATGAATTCCAGGCGCGCCAGGCCGATACCGGCGTTGGGCAACTGAGCGAAGTCGAAGGCACGGTCGGGGTTGCCGACGTTCATCATGATCTTGAACGGCAGTTCCGGCATGGCATCGACGGAGTTCTGCTTGATGTCGAAGCCCAGCTCGCCTTCGAAAATGTAACCCGTGTCGCCTTCGGCGCAGGAAACGGTCACGCCCTGACCATCCTTGAGCAGCTCGGTGGCGTTGCCGCAACCAACCACTGCCGGAATACCCAACTCACGGGCGATGATCGCCGCATGGCAGGTACGACCGCCACGGTTGGTGACGATGGCGCTGGCGCGCTTCATCACAGGTTCCCAGTCCGGGTCGGTCATGTCCGAGACCAGCACATCGCCGGCCTGGACCTTGTCCATCTCGGACACGTCCTTGATGATGCGCACTTTGCCCGCGCCGATGCGCTGGCCGATGGCACGGCCTTCGGCCAGAACGGTGCCCTTCTCTTTGAGCAGGTAGCGTTCCATGACGTTGGCGGAGCTGCGGCTCTTCACGGTTTCAGGGCGGGCCTGAACGATGTAGAGCTTGCCGTCGTCACCGTCCTTGGCCCATTCGATGTCCATCGGGCAGCCGTAGTGCTTCTCGATGATCATCGCCTGGCGTGCCAGGTTGCTGACTTCTTCGTCGGACAGGCAGAAGCGAGCGCGGTCGGCGGCTTCGACGTCGATGACCTTGACCGATTTACCGGCCTTGGCTTCTTCGCCGTAGATCATCTTGATTGCCTTGCTGCCCAGGTTGCGGCGCAGGATCGCAGGGCGACCGGCTTCAAGGGTGCCTTTGTGAACGTAGAATTCGTCGGGGTTGACCGCGCCTTGTACGACGGTTTCACCCAGGCCGTAGGCGCCGGTGATGAACACGACGTCACGGAAGCCGGATTCGGTGTCCAGGGTGAACATCACGCCTGCGGTGCCGGTTTCGGAGCGCACCATGCGCTGAACGCCAGCGGACAGGGCCACCAGCTTGTGGTCGAAGCCCTGGTGCACGCGGTAGGAAATGGCGCGGTCGTTGAACAGCGAGGCGAAGACTTCTTTCGCCGCGCGGATCACGTTGTCGACGCCGCGAATGTTGAGGAACGTTTCCTGCTGACCCGCAAAGGAGGCGTCAGGCAGGTCTTCTGCGGTGGCGGAAGAACGCACGGCAACGGCGATGTCCGGGTTGCCTGCCGACAGCGTGGCGAAGGCAGTGCGGATTTCAGCGTTGAGCTGCTCGGGGAACTCAGCCTCCATGATCCACTGACGAATCTGCGCACCGGTTTTGGCCAGTGCGTTGACATCGTCGACGTCCAGAGCATCGAGTGCCTTGTGAATCTGATCATTCAGACCACTTTGCTCAAGAAAATCACGATAGGCCTGAGCTGTAGTGGCGAAGCCACCGGGAACGGACACGCCTGCGCCCGCCAGGTTGCTGATCATCTCGCCGAGGGATGCGTTCTTGCCCCCCACATGCTCAACATCATGTTTGCCGAGCTTATCGAGGGAAACTACGTACTCTACCAAGGTGATCTCTCCACTAACCGGTTTGTTGTTGGGAAAAGCTTTGGCGCTGGAACCACAGGTATAAACGGATTCTGCGCGCTTGTGGTCTGGATCTTGAATCCTGCCGCGTAAAAATCGTTAGAATGCGGCCAGTCCAGGCACGCAAGCGCGCCTATGATATCCAAGAATCGTCACCAGCTTAAGGCCCAGGGCGCAAATGAAACGATCCGCTTTCTTTATCTCCGACGGCACCGGCATTACTGCCGAAACCCTGGGCCAGAGCCTGCTAGCGCAATTTGAAAACATAACCTTCAACAAGTTCACGAGGCCCTACATCGACAGCGTCGAGAAAGCCCGTGCAATGGTTGCGCAAATCAACAAGGCCGCCGAGAAGGACGAAGTGCGCCCGATCATCTTCGACACCATCGTCAACCAGGACATCCGCGAAATTCTTGCAACGTCCGACGGCTTCATGATCGACATCTTCTCGACCTTCCTGGCCCCGCTGGAGCAGGAGCTTAGTTCACACTCCTCCTACTCGGTGGGCAAATCGCACTCCATCGGCCACAACTCCAATTACATGGAGCGCATCGAGGCGGTGAACTTCGCGCTGGACAACGACGACGGCGCCCGCACCCATTACTACGACAAGGCGGACATCATTCTGGTGGGTGTATCGCGCTGCGGGAAGACCCCTACCTGTCTATACATGGCCATGCAGTTCGGCATTCGTGCGGCCAATTATCCGCTGACCGAAGATGACATGGAGCGGCTGACATTGCCGGCCGCACTGAAACAGCATCGGTCGAAGTTGTTCGGGTTGACCATTGATCCCGACCGTTTGACCGCCATTCGCCATGAACGCAAGCCCAACAGTCGGTATTCGAGTTTCGCGCAGTGTGAGTTCGAAGTGCGCGAGGTGGAAAATCTGTTCCGCAAGGAAAACATTCCGAATATCAATTCCACCCATTTTTCGGTCGAGGAAATCTCGGCGAAAGTGTTGGTAGAAAAAGGTGTGGAGCGGCGGTTTAAGTAAAATCGAATCCGATGCCGATCAACCTGTGGGAGCGAATTCATTCGCGATGCGATGGGACATGCGATGGATTTATATCGAATGTACCGACCTCTCGCGAATGAATTCGCTCCCACAGATATGGCCCGCGCAGGTCCATCGGCGATTGGTCACAGAATAAGCCAGTGCTTAGAAACAATCCCCCGGCACCCTTACGAAGCCTTCCATCAACACCCGCGCGCTGCGGCTCATGATGGCTTTCTTCACCTGCCACTCATCCCCCACCAACACAGCCTCAGCGCCGACACGCAACGTGCCGGACGGATGCCCGAAACGAACAGCGCTGCGCTCGCCACCCCCTGCAGCCAGGTTGACCAGCGTCCCCGGAATGGCCGCCGCCGTGCCGATCGCCACCGCCGCCGTGCCCATCATCGCGTGATGCAGCTTGCCCATGGACATCGCCCGCACCAAAAGATCGGTGTCGTCGACTGACACGTGCTTGCCGCTGGACGATACGTACTCCCTCGGGCTTGCGACAAAAGCGACCTTGGGCGTGTGCTGACGCTTGGCCGCTTCATCGACGTGAGCGATCAACCCCATACGCACAGCGCCGTACGCACGAATGGTTTCAAAACGGTTCAGGGCCTGCGGATCGCTGTTGATTGCGTCCTGCAGTTCGGTGCCGGTGTAGTCGATGTCGCTGGCATTGACGAAGATCGTCGGGATGCCAGCGTTGATCATGGTTGCCTTCAAAGTGCCGACACCCGGCACTTGCAGGTCGTCCACCAGATTGCCCGTGGGGAACATCGAGCCTGCAGCGCCCTCTTCTTCTGCGGCCGGGTCCATGAACTCCAATTGCACTTCGGCCGCCGGGAAGGTCACGCCATCGAGTTCGAAATCGCCGGTTTCCTGCACCGCGCCGTCGGTGATCGGCACGTGAGCGATGATGGTCTTGCCGATGTTTGCCTGCCAGATGCGAACCACCGCCACGCCGTTGTGCGGCACTCGGCTGGCATCGATCAAACCGTTACTGATCGCAAAAGGCCCGACCGCTGCCGACAGGTTGCCGCAGTTGCCGCTCCAGTCCACGAACGGCTTGTCGATGGACACCTGGCCGAACAGGTAATCGACGTCGTGATCGGCCTTGATGCTTTTCGACAGGATCACGGTTTTGCTGGTGCTCGACGTCGCGCCGCCCATGCCGTCGATCTGCTTGGCGTACGGGTCGGGGCTGCCGATGACGCGCAGCAACAGTGAATCACGGGCCGGGCCTGGGACTTGCGCCGCTTCGGGCAGGTCCTGCAGGCGGAAGAACACGCCCTTGCTGGTGCCGCCGCGCATGTAGGTCGCGGGGATTTTGACTTGCGCTGCATGAGCCATGAAATCGTTCCTTTATAGAAGCCCGGGCACCACCTGCTGGTGGCACCCAGAGTCCGTCACGCCACGGCGGACGATTCGAGGAAGTCCTGAGCAAAGCGCTGCAACACGCCGCCCGCCTCGTAGATCGACACCTCTTCGCCCGTGTCCAGACGGCAGGTGACCGGCACTTGCACACGCTCGCCGTTCTTGCGCTGGATCACCAACGTCAATGTGGCGCGCGGTGTCCGCTCGCCGATCACATCGAAGGTTTCTGTGCCGTCGATGCCCAGCGTGGTGCGGTTGGTGCCCGGTTTGAATTCCAGCGGCAGCACGCCCATTCCGACCAGATTGGTGCGGTGAATGCGCTCGAAGCCTTCGGCAACGATGGCCTCGACCCCGGCCAGACGCACGCCTTTGGCCGCCCAGTCGCGGGACGAGCCCTGACCGTAGTCGGCGCCTGCAACAATGATCAGCGGCTGCTTGCGCTCCATATAGGTTTCAATGGCCTCCCACATGCGCGTCACCTTGCCTTCCGGCTCGATGCGCGCCAGCGAACCCTGCTTGACCTTGCCGTTTTCCTGAACCATTTCATTGAACAGTTTCGGGTTGGCAAAGGTGGCCCGCTGGGCGGTCAGGTGATCGCCGCGGTGGGTGGCGTACGAGTTGAAGTCCTCTTCCGGCACGCCCATTTTCGCCAGATACTCGCCCGCCGCGCTGTCGAGCATGATCGCGTTGGAAGGCGACAGGTGGTCGGTGGTGATATTGTCCGGCAGCACTGCCAGCGCACGCATGCCCTTGAGCGTGCGCTCCCCGGCCAGCGCGCCTTCCCAATAGGGCGGACGACGAATGTAGGTGCTCATCGGGCGCCACTCGTACAGCGGCTCGACTTTCGGGCCGGTGTCTTCGTGAATGGTGAACATCGGAATGTACACCTGGCGGAACTGCGCAGGCTTGACCGATGCCTTGACCACTGCGTCGATTTCTTCATCGCTGGGCCAGATGTCCTTCAGGCGGATTTCTTCGCCATTGGCGCCGATACCCAGCACGTCCTTCTCGATATCGAAGCGGATGGTTCCGGCAATCGCATAGGCCACCACCAGCGGTGGCGAGGCGAGAAACGCCTGTTTGGCGTAGGGATGGATGCGCCCATCGAAATTGCGGTTACCCGACAAAACCGCTGTGGCGTACAGGTCGCGGTCGATGATCTCCTGCTGGATCACCGGGTCCAGCGCGCCGGACATGCCGTTGCAGGTGGTGCAGGCAAAGGCCACGACACCGAAACCCAGCTGCTCGAGTTCGGACGTCAGCCCTGCTTCGTCCAGGTACAGCGCCACCGTTTTCGAGCCTGGCGCCAACGAGGATTTCACCCACGGCTTGCGTGTCAGGCCGAGTCTGTTGGCATTGCGCGCCAAAAGCCCTGCCGCGATGACGTTGCGCGGGTTGCTGGTGTTGGTGCAACTGGTGATGGCGGCGATGATTACTGCGCCGTCGGGCATCAGGCCGGGGGTTTCTTCCCAGGCGCTGGCGATGCCTTTGGCGGCCAGATCGGAGGTCGCCACGCGCGCGTGCGGATTGGACGGCCCGGCCATGTTGCGCACGACGCTGGACAGATCGAAGTTCAGCACGCGCTCGTATTCGGCCGTGGTCAGGCTGTCGGCCCACAGGCCGGTGTGTCTGGCAAAGGTTTCGACCAGCTTGACCTGCTGATCGTCGCGACCGGTCAGCGTGAGGTAGTCGATGGTCTGCTGATCGATGGCGAACATCGCAGCCGTTGCGCCGTATTCCGGGGCCATGTTGGAAATGGTCGCGCGATCGCCCAGGGTCAGTGCCCGGGCGCCTTCGCCGTAGAACTCCAGATACGCGCCGACGACCTTCTGTTTGCGCAAGAACTCGGTCAGCGCCAGCACCACGTCGGTGGCGGTGATGCCAGGCTGCGGACGGCCTGTCAGCTCGACGCCAATAATGTCCGGCAGGCGCATCCAGGAGGCACGACCGAGCATGACGTTTTCCGCTTCCAGGCCGCCAACGCCAATGGCGATCACGCCCAGCGCATCGACGTGGGGCGTGTGGCTGTCGGTGCCGACCAACGTATCCGGAAAGGCCACGCCGTTGAGGGTCTGGATGACTGGCGACATCCGCTCCAGATTGATCTGGTGCATGATGCCGTTGCCCGGCGGGATCACTTCAACGTTCTTGAACGCCTGCTTGGTCCAGTTGATGAAGTGGAAACGGTCTTCGTTGCGACGGTCCTCGATGGCGCGGTTCTTGGTGAACGCGTCGGGGTCGAAACCGCCGCATTCGACGGCCAGCGAATGGTCGACGATCAGTTGCACCGGCACCACTGGGTTGACCTGCGCCGGGTCACCGCCCATGTCGGCGATGGCGTCGCGCAGGCCTGCGAGGTCCACCAGCGCGGTTTGGCCGAGGATGTCGTGGCAGACCACACGGGCCGGAAACCACGGAAAGTCGAGGTCGCGCTTGCGTTCGATCAGTTGCGTCAGCGAGGCCTTGAGGCTCGCCGGATCGCAGCGGCGCACCAGGTTTTCGGCGAGCACGCGTGAGGTGTAAGGCAATGTGGCGTAGGCGCCTGCCTTGATCGCATCGACCGCCTCGCGGGCGTCGAAAAAGTCGAGCGAAGTACCGGGCAGCTGTTTGCGATATTCAGTGTTCATTGTCAGGACTCGGTCACGGTTTGTTTCAAGAGGCAGGCCCGCTGCTGAATCCGTACACCCCCCGCCCCTGTAGGAGTGAGCTTGCTCGCGATGGCGTTCGTTCAGTCACCGTTGATGTGTCCGAAAAATCGCTATCGCGAGCAAGCTCACTCCTACAGGGCGTGCGGCGTATCCAGATCCGGTACAGGCCTCTCACCATTCAGCGGCGTTGGATTGGCACGAACTTGCGCTGCTCGACCCCGATGTACTCGGCGCTTGGGCGGATGATGCGGTTGTTGGCGCGCTGCTCGAAGACGTGAGAAGCCCAGCCGGTCAGGCGCGAACAGACGAAAATCGGCGTGAACAGCTTGGTCGGGATGCCCATGAAGTGGTAGGCCGATGCGTGATAGAAGTCGGCGTTGGGAAATAGCTTCTTCTGCTCCCACATGGTCTTGTCGATGGCCTCGGAGACCGGGAACAGCACCGTGTCGCCCACCTCGTCAGCGAGCTTTTTCGACCAGCCCTTGATCACCTCGTTGCGCGGATCGTTGTCCTTATAGATCGCGTGGCCGAATCCCATGATCTTGTCCTTGCGCGCCAACATGCCCAAGGTGCCCTGAACCGCGTCTTCGGCGCTGGAGAATTTCTCGATCATGTCCATCGCCGCCTCGTTGGCGCCGCCGTGCAGCGGGCCGCGCAGGGTGCCGATGGCCGCGGTGATGCAAGAAAACAGGTCCGACAGGGTCGACGCGCAGACTCGCGCGGTGAAGGTCGAGGCGTTGAATTCGTGCTCCGCATACAGGATCAGCGACACGTCCATGACCTTGCGGTGCAGCTCGCTTGGGGTCTTGTCCAGCAGCAGTTTGAGGAAATGCCCGCCGATGGAGGTTTCGTCGGTCACGCAGTCGATGCGCTTGCCTTCGTGGCTGAAGCGATACCAATAGCACATGATTGCCGGGAAGGCGGCCAACAGGCGGTCGGTGGAATCGCGCTGCTGGTCGAAGCCGGTTTCCGGCTCCAGATTGCCAAGCATCGAGCAACCGGTGCGCATCACGTCCATCGGATGGGCATCGGCAGGGATGCGTTCCAGCACTTCTTTCAGCGCTTGCGGCAGGTCGCGCAGGCCCTGGAGTTTTTTCAGGTAGCCGTCGAGTTGGGTCTGGGTCGGCAGTTCGCCGTACAGCAGCAGGTAAGCAACTTCTTCGAAACGCGCATCGGCGGCCAGCTCGCGCACGTCATAACCGCGGTAGGTCAGCCCGGCACCGGCCTGGCCCACGGTCGACAGGGCAGTCTGTCCGGCCACCTGGCCACGCAGGCCAGCGCCACTCAATACTTTTCCTTCAGCCATTGCTCTCTCCAAATCTTGTCGTTTTAAGGGAATCGGCAATTCATTGTGTCGCGACATAGTCCTGCGACAACGCCCCCTATCTGTGGGAGCCGGTGTTCATCCGCCAATCTGGCGCGTGCCTTCAGCCCTTCTTCTGCGCAAACAGCGCGTCCAGTTTCTGTTCGAAGGCGTGGTAATCGATGCGTTCATACAGCTCCATGCGGGTCTGCATGGTATCGACCACGTTCTTTTGCGTGCCGTCGCGGCGGATCGCCGTGTACACGTTTTCAGCGGCCTTGTTCATGGCGCGGAAGGCTGACAGCGGGTACAGCACCAGCGAGACTTCAGCCGATGCCAGCTCGTCAGTGGTGAACAATGGGGTTGCGCCGAATTCGGTGATGTTGGCCAGGATCGGTGCCTTCACCCGCGAGGCGAACAGTTTGTACATCTCAAGCTCGGTGATGGCTTCCGGAAAGACCATGTCGGCACCCGCCTCGATGCACGCGGCGGCGCGGTCCAGTGCCGATTCGAGGCCTTCGACGGCCAGCGCATCGGTGCGCGCCATGATCACGAAGCTGTCATCGGTGCGCGCATCGACGGCGGCCTTGATGCGATCAACCATCTCCTGCTGCGAAACGATTTCCTTGCCCGGACGATGGCCGCAGCGCTTGGCGCCAACCTGATCTTCGATGTGCATGGCCGCCGCGCCGAACTTGATCATCGACTTCACCGTGCGCGCCACGTTGAACGCCGACGCGCCGAAACCGGTGTCGACGTCCACCAGCAACGGCAGATCGCAGACGTCGGTGATGCGGCGCACGTCGGTCAGCACGTCATCCAGACCTGTGATGCCCAGATCCGGCACCCCCAGAGAACCGGCCGCCACACCCCCGCCAGACAGGTAAATCGCCTTGAACCCGGCGCGCTGGGCGAGCAGCGCGTGATTGGCGTTGATCGCGCCGACCACCTGCAGCGGATGCTCGCTGGCCACGGCGTCACGGAAGCGTTGGCCGGGAGTCGTTCTTGAAGTCATTGTTCACCTCGGGCAGTAGTAGCGTGATGATCTTGTGCTTGATAGCGCTGTTCGATGTTGCGCTTCGATGCGCCGATATGTCGGCGCATCAACAGTTCCGCCAGCTCGCCGTCACGATCGGCGATGGCGTCCAGAATGCGATGATGTTCGGTAAAGGCCTGACGCGGCCGGTTGGGCGTCGTGGAAAACTGGATGCGGTACATGCGCACCAGCTGATACAGCTCGCCACAGAGCATCTGGGTCAGGGTACTGTTGCGCGCGCCCTGGATGATCCGGTAATGGAAGTCGAAATCGCCTTCCTGCTGGTAGTAACCGACCCCGGCCTGGAACGCCGTATCGCGTTCATGGGTTTCCAGCACGTGACGCAGCTCTTGAATCTCCTCGATGGTCATGCGCTCGGCCGCCAGCCGACAGGCCATGCCTTCGAGGGATTCGCGGATTTCATAAAGCTCCACCAGTTCAGCGTGGCTGAGGGACACCACTCGAGCACCGACGTGAGGCACGCGCACCAGCAGGCGCTGGCCCTCCAGGCGGTGGATGGCCTCGCGCAACGGCCCGCGGCTGATGCCGTAGGTGCGCGCCAGCTCCGGCTCGGAAATCTTGCTGCCCGGGGCGATTTCACCCTTGACGATCGCGGCCTGGATGCGCCGAAACACGTTCTCCGAAAGGGTTTCGGCATCGACGGGTACAACGGCTGCGATTTCGGTGACATCCAACATTGTCGACACCTTGCGTTTGAATAACGCTAAACCTAGCCAATACGCGCCTTTTCGTCAAAGACAAATTCATGACTGTCGACAATCGTCTAATAACGCCTGAGCATGACGCGCTTTCCTACAAACCACGTCAGCAGTGCCGCTCGCTGGCGCCATGAAACCTTCATGCTAGAATGCCGACCGCATCAGCCTGCCCTGTCAGGCCACCCAAGGACGTCCGTACTGGTCGTGGTCAAACCAAATTCCCGAGTTGACGTCAAAGCAGCTCCTCGTACTTTTTCACCACACCAGGACCTATGAGCCGCCATCCTCTATTCTTCGTTTTATGCCTGTATTTGCCCGGCCTGCTCTTCACCGATCTCTGCCAGGCCGCGGACAAGACCGTTTATGGCCTGAACGAATACGCGGACTTCGCCGGCATTGACCTGCAGGTCGCGGCAAAACTCGACACCGGTGCCAAGACCGCCTCCCTCAGCGCCCGCGACATCAAGCGTTTCAAGCGTGATGGCGAGTCCTGGGTACGCTTTTATCTGGCCATCGACGACGCCCACGAACACCCCATCGAACGCCCCCTGGCACGGCTCAGCAAGATCAAGCGCCGGGCCGGCGATGTCGATCCGGACGACGAAAAGAAGTACACCTCACGGCCGGTGATCAGCCTTGAGGTGTGCATGGGCAAAGTTTCTCGAACCATAGAAGTGAACTTGACCGACCGAAGTGCATTCCAATACCCGCTTTTGATTGGCTCCGAAGCCCTGAAACGCTTCGACGCGCTGGTCGATCCAAGCCTTAAATATGCAGCGGGCAAACCTGCCTGCATCACTGATGCTCCAACCGCAGAGTAATCCAATGCGCTCTCTTACCCTCCATCTGAAAATCCTGATCGCGACCCTCGTCACCCTGGGCATCGCGATCACGGCTTATCAGATATTGGTGCTCGGCATCCCGGTGACCGAAGACGAAACCGACGACCTGTGGAACATCGACGCCAAGGTCGAGTTCGTCGCCAACCCCAAGGATTCGATCAAGGTGCAGATGTTCGTGCCGCCGCTGTCGCGGGACTACATCAGCCTCAACGAAAGCTTCATCTCCAACAATTACGGCGTGAACGTCAACCGCGCCGATGGCAATCGCAAAGTCACCTGGTCGGCGCGTCGCGCCACCGGCAACCAGACGCTCTACTATCGCCTTGTACTGACCAAGCGTTACAGCGGCGAAAAAGCCAAGGTCAAAGGCCCGATCTTTCGCGACAGCATCGCCGTCGAAGGCCCGGAAAAGATCGCCGCCGACGCCCTGCTTGCCCCCATCCGCCAGCATTCGGCCGACGTTGAAACCTTCGTCAGCGAGGCCATTCGGCGTGTCAACAATCTGAGCGACGACAACGTCAAGCTGCTGCTGGCGGGCGATCCGTCGGTACAAAACAAAGCGCGCATCACCGAGATTCTGCTGTCCATCGCCCACGTTCCGGTGGAAAAGGTCCACACCATCCGCCTGGTCGCCGACCAGCCGCAGACCCCGGAGCTGTGGCTGCGCAGCTTCAACGGCAAGGACTGGCTGTACTTCAATCCGGAAACCGGTGAAGCCGGCCTGCCCCAGGACCGTCTGTTGTGGTGGATCGGCGACGACAACCTGATCACCGTCGAAGGCGGCAAGAAGGCCATGGTCAGTTTCAGCCTGAACAACAGCGAGATGAACGCCATCCGCCTGGCCAAGCTGACCGACGAAAACACTGACGCCGACTTCCTCGAATACTCGCTGTACGGCCTGCCGCTGCAGACCCAGCAGACCTTCATGATCATGGTGATGATCCCCATCGGCGTGCTGGTGATCCTGATCCTGCGCAACCTGATCGGCCTGCAAACTCTCGGGACCTTCACCCCAGTGCTGATCGCCCTGGCCTTCCGCGAGACGCAACTGGGCTTCGGCATCGTGCTGTTCACCATTATCACGGCGCTGGGGCTGTCGCTGCGCTCCTACCTTGAACACCTGAAACTGCAGATGCTGCCGCGCCTGTCTGTAGTGCTGACCTTCGTAGTGGTGCTGATTGCCGCCATCAGCCTGTTCAGCCACAAACTGGGGCTGGAGCGCGGGTTGTCGGTGGCGCTGTTCCCGATGGTGATCCTGACCATGACCATCGAACGCCTGTCGATCACCTGGGAAGAGCGCGGCGGCGGCCACGCCATGAAAGTCGCCATCGGCACGCTGTTCGCGGCCTCTCTGGCGCACATCATCATGACCGTCCCGGAGCTGATCTACTTCGTGTTCACCTTCCCGGCCGTCTTGCTGATTCTGGTCGGTTTCATGCTGGCGATGGGGCGCTATCGCGGTTACCGTCTGACCGAACTGGTGCGCTTCAAGGCTTTCCTTAAGGAAGATGCCGAACGGGAAAACGCCAAATGATCGGCTGGTGGAAAACCTGGAAGGCCCTGGAGGCCAAGGGGATCATGGGCATCAACCGGCGTAACGCCGACTACGTGCTCAAGTACAACAAGCGCAGCCTGTACCCCATCGTCGATGACAAGATCATCACCAAGGAACGGGCCATCGCCGCAGGCATTCACGTGCCGGAAATGTACGGGATCATTTCCACCGAGAAGGAAATCGATAAGCTCGACGAAATCATCGGTGGGCGCAGCGACTTCGTGATCAAGCCGGCCCAGGGCGCGGGTGGGGATGGCATTCTGGTGATCGCCGACCGCTTCGAGGAACGTTTCCGTACGATTTCCGGGCGCATCATCAACCATGACGAGATCGAGCATCAGATTTCCAGCATCCTCACCGGCCTGTATTCCCTGGGTGGTCATCGTGACCGCGCGCTCATCGAATACCGCGTCACCCCCGACCAGATCTTCAAAAGCATCAGCTACGAGGGTGTTCCCGACATTCGTGTCATCGTGCTGATGGGTTATCCGGTGATGGCCATGCTGCGCCTGCCGACCCGCCAGTCGGGCGGCAAGGCCAACCTGCATCAGGGCGCCATTGGCGTGGGCGTCGACCTGGCCACCGGTGTGACCCTGCGCGGCACCTGGCTGAACAACATCATCAGCAAACACCCGGACACCACCAATGCCGTGGACGGCGTGCAACTGCCCAACTGGGACGGTTTCATGCGGCTTGCCGCCGAGTGCTATGAGCTGTGTGGTCTGGGCTACATTGGCGTGGACATGGTCCTCGATCAGGATCGCGGCCCGTTGATCCTCGAACTCAACGCCCGCCCCGGCTTGAACATCCAGATCGCCAACGACTGCGGCCTGACCCATCGCACCCAAGCGGTGGAGCAACGCCTCGAAGAACTCGCCGCCGAAGGCCGTCATGACAACCCCGATGAGCGGGTGAAATTCGTTCAGGCGTTGTTCGGGCACGTTTGACGGCAACCACAGAAATCAGTGCCGAAGTGATTTCCTGTGGGAGCGAATTCATTCGCGAGACGTACGTACGGACAACACATGTGTATCGCCTGCTCCGCCCATCGCGAATGAATTCGCTCCCACAGGGTTGCTGCAGACGGCGCACAGCCGTCGAATTCCGACACACCTCTAGGAGCCAGATCGCCGGAGGACTACAATCGCCGTCCGCGCGCCACGACTGTTTTCTGCTCCCATGCCAATCTGTTCCGTACACCCGCTCGCTTACCACGTTGACCCGATCGGGTATTTTTCCATCATTCGCTACGCACCCGGCGCCGTGCTGCTCGACAGCGGCCGCCCGCAAGCCGATCGCGGCCGTTTTGACATCCTCAGCGCCTGGCCGCTGAAAACTTTTGCTCCGGATACTAACGAAAGCGGTGCTGCCTTCCTGCAACGTCTGCGCGACAGCCTGGTCGAGCTGGGTGACGCACAACTGCCCGACAACAGCCCCCTGCCCTTTGCGGGCGGGTTGATCGGCTATCTGGCATATGATTTCGGTCGTCTGCTGGAGCCGCTGCCCAACCAGTCCATCGACGACCTGCATTTGCCTTCGGCCCGACTGGGCCTGTACGGGTGGGCATTGATCAGCGATCACCTGCAACAGACCTCCCAGCTGGTGTTTCACCCCTTGCTGAACGCTAAAGAGCGCCAGCGCCTGATCGACCTGTTCGAGCAACCCAAAGCTGCCGAGCAGACGAGCTTCAACCTGACCCGACCCTTCGCCCCGGACATCAGCGCCGAAGCCTATCGGCACGCTATCGAACGCATCCATGCTTATATTCAGGCGGGCGACTGCTATCAAGTGAACTTCGCCCAGCGTTTTCGCGCGCAGTACGACGGCGATACCTGGGCGGCGTATCAGGCATTGCGTGTCGCCTGCCCGACGCCGTTTGCCGGTTACCTGAGCTTGCCCCAAGGCGATGCGGTGTTGAGCCTGTCGCCGGAGCGTTTCGTCAGAGTCAGCCAGCGCCGGGTCGAAACCCGCCCGATCAAGGGCACCCGCCCTCGGGGCCAGGACACTACCCAAGACAAGGCCTACGCTGACGAGCTGTTGGCGAGCAAGAAGGATCGCGCCGAGAACCTAATGATCGTCGACCTGCTGCGCAATGACCTGGGGCGCACCTGCCGCATCGGTTCGGTGCGCGTTCCGGAGCTGTTCAGCCTGGAAAGCTACCCCAACGTGCACCACCTGGTGAGCGCGGTGACGGGCGAACTGGCCGCCGACAAGGACGCCCTTGACCTGATTGGCGGCAGCTTTCCCGGTGGCTCGATCACCGGCGCCCCCAAGATCCGCTCGATGCAGATCATCGACGAACTGGAGCCCACCCGCCGCGCGCTGTATTGCGGCTCCTTGCTGTACCTGGACGTGCGCGGCGAGATGGACAGCTCCATCGCCATCCGCAGCCTGCTCGCTCAGAACGGCCAGATCGCCTGCTGGGGCGGTGGCGGCATCGTCGCCGACTCGGACTGGAACGCCGAATATCAGGAATCCATAACCAAGGTGCGGGTGCTGCTTCAAACCCTGGAAGCACTGTGAAGGCCCCCCGGGTATGGCCGCAGGTTTCAGGTAAATCGACAGAGGTTTTTGTTACCATCTGCGCCATTACGAGCGCCCGAGCGCCGCGACCCAAGAGCGCCCAAGCGCCACCACGATTAGGAAGCCCCTGATGAGCCATCCCTTTGACGTCGCCGAGATCGCCGCGACCTACGCCAACAAATCTGCCCAAGACATTCTCAAGTTCGCTTTTCAGCATTTTGGCGATGAGCTGTGGGTCTCCTTCAGCGGTGCCGAAGACGTCGTGCTGGTGGACATGGCGTGGAAGATCAACAAGAACGTCAAGGTGTTCAGCCTCGACACCGGGCGGTTGCATCCGGAGACCTACCGCTTCATCGATCAGGTGCGCGAGCAGTACAACATCGCCATCGACATCGTGTCGCCGGACCGCGAGAAGCTTGAGCCATTCGTCAAAGAAAAAGGCCTGTTCAGCTTTTACAAGGATGGTCACGGCGAGTGCTGCGGCGTGCGCAAGATCGAGCCGCTGCGTCGCAAACTGCTGGACGTCAAGGCCTGGGCAACTGGCCAGCGTCGCGATCAGAGCCCTGGCACCCGCAACCACGTGGCGGTGGTGGAGATCGACGGCGCGTTTTCCACGCCCGAGCGGCCGTTGTACAAATTCAACCCGCTGGCGCAGATGAGCAGTGCCGACATCTGGAACTACATCCGCATGCTGGAACTGCCGTACAACAGCCTGCACGAGCGCGGTTTCATCAGCATTGGCTGTGAGCCCTGCACGCGCCCGGTCCTGCCGAATCAGCATGAGCGTGAAGGTCGCTGGTGGTGGGAAGAAGCTACGCAGAAGGAGTGCGGGTTGCATGCGGGGAATTTGATCACTAAAAGCAGCCTCTAGCTGCAAGAGGAAGCAGTCCGAGTGAGGTCTGCTTCCCTTGAAGCTTGCTGCTTAAAGCTTATGGCTGCCCTTAGTGCTCCGGCAGCACAACCCCTTCGAACAGCTCTTCGAGCTCCTGCTTGTTGTGGCACTGGATCGCCTTGGCCATGACATCACGGGTCAAGTGCGGGGCGAACTTCTCGATGAAGTCGCACATGAAACCGCGCAAGAACGTGCCGCGACGGAAGCCGATCTTGGTGATGCTGGCTTCGAACAATTCGCTGGCATCCAGTACCACCAGGTCGCTGTCCAGTTTCGGGTCGACAGCCATTTTGGCGACGATGCCCACACCCAGGCCCAGGCGAACGTAGGTCTTGATCACGTCGGCGTCGGCAGCGGTGAACACCACCTTTGGCGTCAGGCCGCGATGGCTGAAGGCTTCGTCGAGTTTGGAGCGGCCGGTGAAACCAAACACGTAGGTCACGATCGGGTATTCGGCGAGGATTTCCAGGGTCAGCTTCGGCAGCTTGGTCAGCGGGTGGCCCTGAGGCACGACCACGCAGCGGTTCCATGTGTAGCACGGCATCATCACCAGGTCGCCGAACAGCTCCAGCGCTTCGGTGGCGATGGCAAAATCGACCGTGCCGTCAGCGGCCATCTCGGCGATCTGCATCGGCGAGCCCTGATGCATGTGCAGGGCGACGTCCGGGTACTGTTTGATGAAATTGCTGATCACCGGCGGCAGCGCATAACGGGCCTGGGTATGGGTGGTGGCGATCGACAGGGTGCCCTTCTTCTCGTTGGAAAACTCCTGAGCGATCTGCTTGATACTCTCGACCTTACGCAGGATTTCGCCGGCCGTGGTGATGATGCGCTCCCCCGCGGGCGTCACTCGCGTGAGATGCTTGCCGCTACGGGCGAAGACCTCGACCCCCAGCTCGTCCTCCAGCAGACGGATCTGTTTGCTGATGCCCGGCTGCGAGGTGTACAGACTCTGCGCCGTCGCTGAAACGTTGAGGTCGTGGTGCGCCACTTCCCAGATGTAGCGCAATTGCTGAAGCTTCATATGTATCCCTCAAAGCCGGAAGACGCCACGGGCATCAGCGACGGTATATAACTGGATTAATGGTCAGGAAGGCAAAGATAGAACTTTTTATCACTTTTATTCGGTAATGGCACGCTGCTTTTTGCACGCAGTCGACGATTAACGTTTTTATTACTTACCGACCTCCGCGGTTCTGAATCATCGGCACCATGTACACCGGCACCTCTGACAGTTGCAGAACACGCGCGGCCGTGCGACCGATTGGCGTATCCCCCTCTGCACCGTGGCTGTGGCTGCCGACCACCAGCAAATCGACCTCAAGACGCAGCGCCTGCTCCAGGATCACATTGGATGGGTCCCCCTGGACCACTCGGACGCTGCGAATCAGTTGCATATCCGGGTTATCCTCCCCCATTTCGTCGCGGAAACTGGCCAGCACCCGCCGTTCTATGCCCTCGATCACGGTGTTGACGCCTTCGCTGTGCAATTCGCGCAACACCTCTTCAGCCAGATAGCTTTGCAGGACTGACTCGGCGAACAACCCCATTGGCTCAACTACATGGATCACGTGCAGTTCGGCGTCGAACGTGCGGGCCAGGGCCAAGGCATGCTGCAGGACGAAAGGCGCATAAAGACCGAGGTCCGTGGCGTACAGCATCGAGCGAATCATGTGACCTCCAGGCAACCCATGACAGGCGCAGACACATTGAGCGTAGCAGCGCACGGACAAATCAGCGTCCTGGATACAGCTTTCCGGTCTAAAGGTTCAGGGTTTTAGCTCATTGCTGATGCCGTGGGGTACGTGGCCAGTGGCAACGACCTCCCGCGCTTTCTCACAATGGCCGGGCTGATCATCGAAAAACACGTCGGCGGCGAACGCCTCGAGAAAGGCCGACTTCTCCAGACCGCCAAGAAACAGCGACTCGTCCAGACGAATGTCCCATTCGCGCAAGGTGCGAATCACCCGCTCATGGGCCGGAGCCGAGCGAGCGGTGACCAGTGCCGTGCGAATCGGGCAGGATTCTTCGGCAAACTCGCGTTGAAGCAGGTTCAATGCGGCGAGAAACGGCTTGAACGGGCCACCGGGCAAGGGCTGTCTGGCGGCTTCACGCTCACTGGCCTGAAAGGCCTCAAGGCCCCCGGATTGATAGACCCGTTCGGATTCATCGGAGAACAACACGGCATCGCCATCGAACGCGATGCGCAGCTCGGCGCTGGCGGCACGTCGTGCCCCGCCCGACAGAATCGTCGCGGCGGCAAACCCGGCATCCAGCGCGCTGCGCACGTCCTCGGCGTGAGTAGAGAGAAACAGGTGGCTGCCAAACGCCGCCAGATAGGGAAACGGGCTGCGTCCGCCGACAAAGGCCGCGCGGGAGATGTCCAGCCCGTAGTGCTGGATGGAATTGAACACCCGCAGCCCCGTGTCAGCGCTGTTGCGCGACACCAGCACCACCTCGACTCGCGACTGGGTCAGGCTGGCGTTGAGGCTCAGGAGTTTCTCCACCAGCAGGAACGCGTCCCCCGGCTCCAGCACCTCGTCCTCGTGATCGATCTGGTACTTGCGATAGGCCGCCACGCCGTCAGTCATATAGATAGCGTGACTTTCCCGCAGGTCGAACAGCGCCCGCGAGGAGATCGCCAGCACCAGTTTGTTACCTGCAGTCTTGATGCTCAGGTCATTGGCCATCGGCATTTCCCCATTCCGTCGGACTTACATGTGGCCACACGCTCAACGATTGCTGCGATCGATGAACGCCAGTGCATGGTACAGCGCTCGAATCTTCGGCATGTCGCAACCGGCGGCCAGCGCGACCTCAAGGGGC
Organism: Pseudomonas sp. GW821-FHT02A11; assembly: GCF_059421985.1. NCBI lineage: Bacteria > Pseudomonadati > Pseudomonadota > Gammaproteobacteria > Pseudomonadales > Pseudomonadaceae > Pseudomonas > Pseudomonas sp. GW821-FHT02A11. The sequence continues at coordinate 144,865 of NZ_JBWKWB010000011.1, read as the reverse complement.
CTGGCGTAGATGGCCTCCAGTTCCAGCGGGCGCTTCTCGATGAAGTCGTGATGCATGCTCGGACGATAATCCGGCATGTGCCCGGTGACCTTGAACAGCTGCTCGGCGTAGCCGTCCGGCAAGTCGTGGCCACAGGCTTTGGCGCCCTGCACCACTTCGGCCATCAGGCCTTGAATCAGCGCGCGGCTGTCCGGGTCGGCCATCAGCGGCGTGGTGCTGGCATCGAGCAGCACCGACAGGCCGTTGTAGGGCACGTTCCAGACCAGCTTTTGCCAGCGCGCCTTGTCCAGGTTGTCCATGGCAACCGACTCGATACCGGCGGCATGAAACAGCGCCGCGCCCTCTTCGACCAGCGCAAGACTCGCCTGAGCATCAGCAGCCGGGCCGCTGTGGTAACCGATATTCACTGCGCCAAAGGCCTGATGGGCGATCTGCCCAGGACCGGTGCGATGAACGCAAATGAAGCACAGGCCGCCCAATAAATGCAGCGAATCGGGCAGCAGCGCACGCAGTTCGTCTTCCACGCCCAGGCCGTTCTGCAGCATCAGCACCTTGGCGCCGGGTGCGGCGGCCTGAGCGATGGCAGGTGCGACGCCGTTGTTGCCGGTGGTCTTGGCGCCCACCAGCAGCCAATCACAGGCCGGCATGTCGGCGGCCGAGGAATAGGCCTGAACGTTTTCCAGGGTCAGCAGACCATGCACCTGGCTGTCGATGCGCAGGCCATGCTGCGAAACGGCGCTGAATTCGCTGCGCAGCAGAAAGTGTACGTCGAAGCCGGCGCGGGCCAGCATCAGGCCGTAAAATCCACCAATGGCGCCGGTGCCGATAATGCCGATGCGCGGCTTTTCAGGGGTTTGGCTCATGCTGTCCTCATCAATGGCTGCAGGATTGGGTTCACGGCAGATCGTCCGGGGCGCGGCTCAGGGCCTGATCGAGGCCCGCGACGAGGTCGTTTGCCGACAGCTTGCTGCGCAGCGCGCCGTAGAATTCGCCATCGCGGACCACGAACAGCGTCGGCAGGTGAAACACGCCATAACGCTGCACCGCCCCGCCGTTCTCTTCGGCATCGATCCAGCACAGGCGATCGACCGGCAGCGTCAGGCCAGGCATATGCTGGCGCGCCCAGCGGCAACTGGAGCAACCTGTGCTGGTGAATATAAGCAGTGAAACACCGGGCAGCGTCAGCAGTTGCCGGTCGACGTCAAAATCCGTCAGTTGCACTTGATCCACGCCGCTCTCCCCCAGGGTCTGGCGCACACTATATCCGCACAGGCGCGTCGCTTTGCAAACTTCAGGCGGGTAAGCCGGGCCGGGAAGCCGCCAAAGCCCTCTATCACGCCGCGCCTGTTGGAGGAAAGCCACGTTTACCCATTGTCGAAGTACGGGCTAACGCGCTAAGGTTCCGCTCCCCGTCGCTCTCAATCATGCTGGGCTCCGCCGCACGGGGACCGTTGGCGGCCAGCACCCGTGACCTGATGAGTAACACGATGGCTGATTTACCGATTGACGACCTTAACGTCTCCTCCAACGAGACCCTGATCACTCCGGATCAGCTCAAGCGCGAAATTCCCCTCACCGCAGCCGCCCTGGCCACCGTGAGCAAGGGTCGCGAAGTGATCCGCAACATCCTCGACGGCAAGGACCACCGCCTGTTCATCGTGATCGGCCCCTGCTCGATCCACGACATCAAGGCGGCCCACGAATACGCAGAACGCCTCAAGGCCCTGTCTGCCGAGCTGTCCGACACGCTGTATCTGGTCATGCGCGTGTACTTCGAGAAGCCACGCACCACGGTTGGCTGGAAAGGCCTGATCAACGACCCGTACCTGGACGACTCCTTCAAGATCCAGGACGGCCTGCACATCGGTCGCCAGCTGCTGCTGGACCTGGCTGAAAAAGGCTTGCCGACCGCCACCGAAGCGCTGGACCCGATCTCCCCGCAATACCTGCAGGACCTGATCAGTTGGTCGGCTATCGGCGCGCGCACCACCGAATCCCAGACCCACCGCGAGATGGCTTCCGGTCTGTCTTCGGCCGTAGGCTTCAAGAACGGCACCGACGGCGGCCTGACCGTCGCGATCAACGCCCTGCAATCGGTCTCCAGCCCTCACCGTTTTCTGGGTATCAACCAGGAAGGCGGCGTGTCCATCGTCACCACCAAAGGCAACGCCTACGGTCACGTGGTGCTGCGCGGTGGTAACGGCAAGCCCAACTATGATTCGGTCAGCGTTGCCCTGTGCGAGCAGGCCCTGGCCAAGGCGAAGGTCAAGCCCAACATCATGGTCGACGCCAGCCACGCCAACTCCAATAAAGACCCGGCGCTGCAGCCACTGGTCATGGAAAACGTCGCCAACCAGATCCTGGAAGGCAACGAGTCGATCATCGGCCTGATGGTCGAAAGCCACCTGAAATGGGGTGCGCAGTCGATTCCAAAAGATCTGGCCGACCTGGAATACGGCGTGTCGATCACCGACGCCTGCATCGACTGGGAAACCACGGAGAAGACCTTGCGCAGCATGCATGCCAAGCTCAAGGACGTGTTGCCCAAGCGCAAGCGCGGCTGATCCAGACTGCACAAATAAAAACGCCGAGCTAATGCTCGGCGTTTTTCATTACAGCGTCAGATCAGATCTTGGCAGCCTGACGCTGATTGCGTTCCATGTAGCGTTCGACGTAAGAACAAGACGGAATCACGGTGTAGCCATTGCGTTCGGCGTAATCGAGCGCGACTTCAGTCAAGGCCGCTGCGATGCCCCGCCCCCGCAATGCGTTGGGGACGAATGTACGGTAGATGTCCAGGGTCTGTTTCCCCAGGTCCATGTACGTCAGATAGGCACGATGACCGTCGATATTGATTTCGAACTGGTGACCGGTCTCGTCATGGTGGATGGACAACGCCTCGCTCATCACTACTCCTCGCGGGTCTTGGAATTTGACCCCTACCTTACCCATCTTTACTCGGCGAAGGAACCTCTACGCCACCCCGTGCCAGATTTGGACACCGAGAAGGGCATTGCTTCTCCATCAAATGAGCACCTGCAAATAGTAGGCGCCATTCTCGGATCTGCTCAAGTGAATCAAAGGCAAATGCACTGCCGCACATCTGGCGCCTTTGTCTGTTGAACCTGAGGTCGCCTGCGGATGTCCGAATGTCGTTGAGAGGTGAGACGTCAGCGGCCGTGCAAAGTCACGCAAAGCACAGCCGGACAAGCATCACCAGCGATCTTCGTCTATAAACAGAAAGCTGGATTGCGGTTCATGACACGCAGGCACTGGATCCGAGCGGATGTATTGGGCGCTGTCGATGAGGTCGAATGCATGTTGCGAGGGCCGTCTGCTTCCCACCTGTCGACGGACGTATTTGCCTGAAAGGGCTGGATTTTTTCTGTAGAAGAAACGTGAGGATTTGCACGGAACACGTTCAAAGCAAAGAATTTTATGTGGTTCTTGCGCTGAGTCCGTTTACTTACTACAAACAATGAGTACTATGTACGCCGGTCATTTTCTCATTTTCGAGAGATGATTAACTTGAAAGAAGTCCTTTAAGGGGAACACGATGAACAACGTTCTGAAATTCTCTGCTCTGGCCCTGGCCGCCGTTCTGGCTACCGGTTGCAGCAGCGCATCCAAAGAAACCGAAGCTCGTCTGACTGCAACTGAAGACGCTGCTGCTCGTGCACAAGCTCGTGCTGACGAAGCCTACCGTAAGGCTGATGAAGCTCTGGCTGCTGCTCAAAAAGCTCAGCAAACCGCCGACGAAGCCAACGAGCGTGCTCTGCGCATGCTGGACAAGGCTAGCCGCAAGTAATAATCCCTCGGGGTTATTCATAAGCCGGTCCGGTTTCGGACCGGCTTTTTTATTGCCTGAAGTTCCTTGAGAAGCACAACGGGCCGTGTTCAGGCAATAAAAAACCCGCTCGCCCAGCCCCGTTTAAAGGGTCCGGTGAGCGGGTTTTCGCGTCACAGACCTACTGCAGGGTTACCGGCGCATTGTTCACGGCAGGCGCCTGCACGCCCGGCACCGCGATCTCGACCGGCATGCCATCTTCGGCGGCCACGACGTCACGCACTTCATCCCAATTGATGCGCAGGCTGTTGGCGAGATCCTCACGCTTGAGCAGCGCGTTGATGACCGCCGTGTGCTTGTCGACCACCGAAGGGTTGCCGCTTTCATCCAGCGGAGTGTGCGCCTCCAGATAGACCTTGCCGCCGCTGACGCCGAACTTGTACGGCTCATTCATGATACGCACGGTGGTACCCACAGGCACCATATCGGCCATTTCCAGTACGTTGTTGTTGTACATGCGGAAGCAGCCGTGGCTGGTGCGCATACCGATGCCGAACTTCTTGTTTGACCCGTGAATCAGGTAGCCCGGCAGACCCAGGCCGAATTTGAACGGGCCAAGCGGGTTGTCGGGACCCGCTGGCACGACGTTGGGCAGGATGTCGCCATCGGCGGCGTGCTCGGCCTTGACCGAAGCCGGCGGCGTCCAGGTCGGGTTCGGCGTCTTGGCGGTCACCTTAGTGGTCGACACCGGCGAGCCCCAGCCTTCACGACCGATGCCCAGCGGGAAGGTGTACACCACATTCTTGCCTTTGGGGTAGTAGTACAGGCGGTACTCGGCCAGGTTGATGACGATGCCTTCACGCGGGCCCGGCGGCAGGATGAAACGGGTCGGCAGGATCACCTGGGTGCCAGCACCGGGCAGCCAGGCGTCAACGCCAGGGTTGGCCGCGATCATCTCCAGATAGCCCAGATCGTATCGGGTGCCCAGGTCCGCAAAGGTGTCTTCGTACCTGGCGGTGACGGTCTGCACCTGGCCAATGATGTCTTCGCCAGGCGGTGGCAACGGAAACTCCAGAGCGGAGACAGGGCCGGCCGCACACAGTGCAGCGAGCGACAGACAGCGGGCGAAAGCTGGAATGCGCGACAACATCCGGGAGAATCCTTGGATAACGAGGGGCGTGAATAGCGCGATTGTACACGCCCGCCTGCCCCTTCGGGAGTAGGCGCGACGGCATGTTCATGTTGCGTTCAGCCGGTGCATCAGCGGGGTGATTCAGCCCTTTCAGACCGTTTGGTCCAGCTCCGGCCAGATAGGCTGCCAGCCTCGGCGCTGGGCATCGATGATCGCCCTGCACAACGGGCACAGTCGTTCGTCGCTATAGATGGCCTGTTCGACGGCCGACCAGCGCGGTTGCGCTGGCAACAGCGAGCCACACAGCGTGCGGTCGGCGGAACCGGCCAGTTCCAGCTGCCGCGCAGCCAGGTGCACACGAACTTCCTGGCACGCGAACAGGTCGAGCTGCTCATCGGGCTCGATCAGTTGATAGGCATAAAGAGACCAGGCAGGGCGGCGCATCAGGGGGCTCCGGACAGGGGGCGCCACATTAGCCGAAAGGCATCGTTCAGAAAAGGGCTGGAGGCCTTTAATTTTCAGGGTTGGGGTGTTTTTTGGAGTTGGCTTGGGATCGCTACATGGATGCCCTGTCGGGCAACAGAGTAAGAATCCAGAGCCAAACCCTAAAGCAACGGTTTCAATTGGGGCCAGACGTTTTCCAGCAACATCGGCTGCGCATTGGCCGCCGGATGCAGACCGTCGGCCTGGGTGTACTCAGGCCTGCCGCCCACCCCCTCCAGCATGAACGGCACCAGCGCCACTTTTTTCTCTGCCGCCAGATTGGAGTAAACCGCCTTGAACGCGTCGGTATACCGCGCGCCATAATTCGGCGGAATCTGCATCCCCAGCAGCAGCACCTTCGCCCCGGCCGCCCGGGAGCTGTCGATCATCGACGCAAGATTTTGTTGCAATTGCGCCGGGGGCTGGCCGCGCAGGCCGTCATTACCACCCAGTTCGAGGATTACCAGGTCCGGCTTGTGCTCTGCAAGCAGCGCAGGCAAACGCGCCTGGCCGCCGGCGCTGGTGTCGCCGCTGACCGACGCATTGACCACTTTGTCTTTGTAGCCCTGCTCTGCCAGGCGCCTTTCCAGCAGACTGACCCAGCCCACACGGGTATCCAGGCCGAAAGCCGCGCTGATACTATCCCCCACGATCAGCACCGTGCCTGCCATCGCTCCTTGAGACACCAGCAACACACCCAGGCCAGCACTTAATAACCACGCACGCATCGGATTCTCCATGAGCGAAAGTATTCTCAGTGCCCGGAACCTCAGCAAAGTGGTCTCCAGCACCGAAGGTGACCTGACCATCCTGCACGAACTCTCGATGGAACTGAACAACGGCGACACGCTGGCCATCGTGGGTGCGTCCGGTTCGGGCAAATCCACCTTGCTGGGCCTGCTGGCCGGGCTGGACCTGCCCAGCGCAGGCTCGGTGACGCTGTCAGGACGCAACCTGAGCGAGCTGGATGAAGACCAGCGCGCCAGGGTTCGCGCCGAACACGTGGGCTTCGTATTTCAATCCTTTCAACTGCTGGACAGCCTCAACGCGCTGGAAAACGTCATGCTGCCCATGGAACTGGAAGGCCGCAAGGACGCCCGCGAGCAGGCTCGTCATCTGCTGGAGCGGGTGGGATTGGGCCAGCGCCTGACCCACACGCCGAAACAATTGTCCGGAGGCGAACAGCAGCGTGTTGCCATTGCCCGCGCCTTTGCCGCCGACCCCGACGTGCTGTTCGCCGACGAGCCCACCGGTAACCTCGACAGCCACACCGGCGAGCGCATCAGCGACCTGTTGTTCGAGCTGAATCAGGAGCGCAATACTACGCTGGTGCTGGTGACCCACGATGAACGTCTGGCCCACCGCTGCCGACGCCTGATCCGTCTTGAAGGTGGCCGTCTGGTCACCCCCATGGAGCCTTGATGGCACGCCTGCCGTTTGCCCGCCTGCTCAGCCTCGCCGCCCGCCAGTTGATGCGCGATGCCCGCGCCGGCGAGCTGCGCGTGCTGTTTTTCGCCTTGGTGGTCGCCGTGGCCGCCAGCACGGCCATCGGCTATTTCGGCTCTCGGCTGAACAGCGCGATGCTGCTGCGAGCCACTGAATTCCTGGGGGCTGACCTTATCCTCAGCGGCTCGACCCCCGCCAAACCCGAGCAGATCGAGGCCGGCACGGCGCTCAAACTCGATCACTCGCAGATCGTGATCTTCTCCAGCGTGGTCGCCACCGATAACGGCATTCAACTGGCGAGCGTCAAGGCGGTGGATGCGGCCTATCCCCTGCGTGGCGAACTGAAAAGCGCCGAGGCGCCCTATCAACCCGAGGTCAGCGGTGGCGAACCCGGCCCCGGTGAAGCCTGGGCCGAAACGCGCGTGCTGGTGGCGCTGAACCTCAAGGTCGGCGACAGCATCGACGTCGGTTCCACCACCCTCAAGCTCACCCGCGTGCTGACCTACGAACCCGATCGCGCCGGCAATTTCTACAGCCTGACGCCGCGGGTGATGATCAATATGGCCGACCTTGCGGCCACCAAAGTCGTGCAACCGGGTAGCCGGGTCAGCTTTCGTGACCTGTGGCGCGGCACGCCGGAAAACCTCGCGGCCTATCGCAAGGCGATCGAAGCCGAACTGGCTCCGAATCAGAAGATCGACGACGCCCGTGATGGCAACCAGCAGATCGGCGGCGCCTTGGGCAAGGCCGAGCGCTACCTGAATATGGCCAGCCTCGTGGCGGTATTGCTGGCAGGGGTTGCCGTGGCCTTGTCGGCGGCGCGCTTTGCGGTTCGGCGTTTCGATGCCAGCGCTCTGCTGCGCTGCCTGGGTCTGTCGCGCAATGAAGCGCTGGTACTGTTCAGCCTGCAACTGGCGATGCTGGGCATTGCCGCCAGCGTCACCGGCGCCCTGCTCGGCTGGCTCGCGCAACTTGGCCTGTTTCACCTGCTGGAAAACCTTTTGCCTGCTCAGGTCCCTCCGGGGGGCTGGCTCCCGGCGCTGGCGGGTATCGGCACAGGTCTGGTCGCGCTGGCCGGTTTCGCCCTGCCGCCGCTGGCCGCGCTGGGCCGCGTGCCACCTTTGCGGGTGTTGCGCCGCGACATGCTGCCGATTCCCGCCAGCAGTTGGCTGGTCTACGGCGCGGCGCTGTTGGCACTGGGTTTGATCATGTGGCGATTGAGCCTGGATCTGGTGCTCACATTCGCCCTGCTCGGCGGCGGGCTGATCGCGGCCATCGTGCTTGGTGGGGTGCTGCTCCTGGCGCTGCAGAGTCTGCGCCGCTTGCTGGCAGGCGCGTCGTTGCCCTGGCGTCTTGGCCTGGGGCAGTTGCTCCGTCACCCCATGGCAGCCGCCGGGCAATCCCTGGCGTTCGGGCTGATCCTGCTGTCGATGGGGCTGATCGCACTGCTGCGCGGCGAACTGCTCGACACCTGGCAAAATCAGCTGCCCAAGGATGCGCCGAACTATTTTGCCCTGAACATACTGCCCACCGAGCGCGATAACTTCGCCCAGCGCATGAGCCAGCTGTCGACCCACCGCGCGCCGCTCTATCCGATGATTCCGGGGCGTCTGATGAGTATCAACGGCGAACCGGTGAGCAAGTTCGTCACCAAGGACTCGCGCGGCGAAAACGCCACCCAGCGCGACCTCAACCTGACGTGGTCGGCCCATCTGCCGGAAGGCAACAGCATCACCGAAGGCCAGTGGTGGAGCGATCAGCCCCCTGCCGTCGGTACCATGCCCGGCGTGTCGGTAGAAACCAAACTGGCCAAGAGCCTGAACATGAAGCTGGGCGACACCTTGAGTTTCGTCATCGGCGGCGCCAACCACGAGGTCAAGGTCACCAGCCTGCGGGACATCAACTGGGACACCTTCCAGCCGAACTTCTTCATGATCTTCCAGCCCGGCACGCTGCAGGACGTACCGACCACGTACCTCACCAGCTTCTATCTGGCCTCCGGGCATGACCAGCAGATCGTCGAGCTGTCCCGCGCCTTCCCGGCAGTGACGATCCTGCAGGTCGAAGCCCTGCTGGAACAACTGCGCAGCATCCTCGACCAAGTCACCCTGGCGGTGCAGTACGTGCTGCTGTTCGTGCTGGCTGCAGGCATGGCCGTGCTGTTCTCGGGCTTGCAGGCCACCCTCGACGAACGCATTCGCCAAGGCGCATTGCTCAGGGCGCTGGGCGCCAACCGGGCGTTGTTGACCAAGGCTCGTCGCATTGAATTCGGCCTGCTGGGCGCGGTGAGCGGCGTATTGGCAGCCCTGGGTTGCGAGCTGGTGAGCTTCGCCCTGTACCGCTACGCCTTCAATCTGGAGTGGTCGCCGCATCCATGGTTGCTATTGCTGCCGCTGATTGGCGCCTTGCTGGTGGGCGGCGCGGGCGTTTTCGGCACGCGCCGCGCGTTGAACGCGAGCCCGCTGACGGTGTTGCGCGAGGGGTAAAACATCGTCCATGCCGACACTTCAGAGGTCGGCATGGGCTCAAGACGGCGTATTGACCTGGTATTCGATTTTCGTCACCCACCACAGTTTTTCCCCGGCGGGCACCCTGACGGTCACCTCGTCTCCGACCTCCTTCTTGAGCAGCGCGCGGGCCATGGGAGCGTCGATGGAGATGTAATCCATGCGGCCGTAGATCTCGTCATAGCCGACAATCCGGAAACGCTTGGTTTCGCCCTCTTCGTCTTCGATTTCGACCCACGCCCCGAAGAACACACGGCCTTCCTGCTCTGGGGAATACGCCACCACGCGCATGTCTTCCAGACGCTTGCGCAGGTAGCGCACGCGCCGGTCGATCTCGCGCAGCAGCTTTTTGTTGTATTGGTAATCGGCGTTCTCGCTGCGATCGCCGAGAGAGGCTGCCCAGGCGACTTTTTGCGTGATGTCCGGCCGATGCTCGCGCCACAGGTAGTCCAGCTCCTTTTTAAGCGCTTCATGGCCTTCGGTGGTGATGATTTTTGTACTCGACTCGGACATCCGCAGCTTCCACATAACGATCGGGTATCGGTCGCCCAGTCACGCTGAACGACACAGGGCGTCACTACACTACAGCGTGGCGCCGACAGCAAGCCTTGCACTCACTAGCCAGTGTTCGCTGTCATTTCGCTTGCCTGTGCAGGCCAAGTCCCGTCAGCATGGCGCGCCAATCCCGATGCCCGACCATTTACAGGAGTTTCGCTGTGCAGGGTTCAACTTTTCCACATTCGTTCGCCCGTCATTTTTCTCGCGCGTTGATCGCACTGGTTGCCCTCGTGCTCGCCTCGCTTGTCAGTGCCGGCGAGCCGCCAGAGGTCTATGGCGAGATCAGTGTGGAAGGCTTCGACAACCTGGAAAAAAGCACCTACACCCTTGCGCAGTTCTCGGATCGCTACAAGGCAACGCTCGAGATTGCCGATCAGGACGACGTGTTTCGCCCCGGTATCGTCAGCGTGCTGGACAAGAGGACCGGCGCCACGCTGATTCAGGTGAAGTCCGATGAGCTGGTGCTCGACACCGACGCCCGGACCGGCGAGGTCTCCACTAACGTCCACGAGCTGCCCTATGGCGAACAGAGCGTGCTGATCCATGAGGATTTCAACTTCGACGGCATCAAGGACCTCGCCGTGATGGATGGCCAGAACAGCTGTTATCACGGGCCGTCGTTCCAGGTTTTTCTCGGCACGGCCGATGGCTTCGAGCACAGCGATGCCTTTACCGAGCTTGCGCAGAACTACTGCGGGATGTTCGCCATCGACGCGCAGAGCAAGCAGTTGAGCACAATGACCAAGGACGGCTGCTGCATCCATGAGATGGCCACTTACGTGATTCAGAAAGGTGAGCCAGTGATGCAAACCCAGACCGTGGTCGATCAGACCGGGGCCTCGGGCCTGATCGAGGAAACCGACTCGGAAAACCGCAACGGCAAAATGGTTTCGACGACCCGTACCCTGTGGAGCGACGACGATGAGCGGCAGGTTCTGCTGGCGTTCAAGCTCGCGCCGTCGGGCAAGCGCGTCGTGCTGTTCACCCCGGGTGGCAGCGTCGGCGTGTATTACGCGGCCGTGGATGACAAGGATCAGGTGAATCTGGTCTACCCGCAGGCCGAAGGCGAGCAGTTCGCTTATGACAGTGCGCGGCATGTGCTGAGCTTTGCGCGCGGCGACACCACGTATCGGATTCTGGGCGACGATCAGGGTCAGGCTAAAGCCATGCAGGTGGACATTCGCGGCAAGGTCATTGACCTCAAGCTGCAACCCGGCAAACCCGAAGGGTCGCTGCTCAAGGTGGCAAAAGCGCTGGAGGCCAGCGCGGAATAAGCGCCAGCCTGAACGCTCCTCACTGCGCGACTTTCAGGGGGCTTCGGGTCAATCGGTGGTGCGCTGATGGTGGCTGGCGACGAACTGGCGAAAACGCTCGGTCGGCAGCCCTTCGAACAGCTCATCGGGGGTGCCTTGGGCATCGATCACGCCCTGGGCCATGAACACCACGCGATTGGACACATGGCGGGCGAAGCCCATTTCGTGAGTCACCACCAACATCGTGCGCCCCTCTTCTGCCAGCGAGCGCATCACGCGCAGCACTTCGCCCACCAGTTCGGGGTCCAGGGCCGACGTCGGTTCGTCGAACAGCATCACCTGGGGGTTCATCGCCAACGCACGGGCGATGGCCACGCGCTGCTGCTGACCACCGGACAAGTGCGCCGGATAATAGTCGCGGCGATCGTAAAGGCCGACCTTGTGCAGCAGCTGTTCAGCCTCCTCGATGCACTCGGCGCGGGAGCGTTTGAGCACGCGCATCGGGCCCTCGATGATGTTCTGCAGCACGGTCATGTGCGACCACAGGTTGAAGCTCTGGAACACCATGCCCAATTTGCTGCGCATCGCTTCGACCTGACGGGTGTTGCTCGGCAGCAGGCGACCGCTGGAATGCTGCTTCATCTCGATGGCTTCGCCATCCAGGACGATGCGCCCTTCGTCCGGGGATTCCAGCAGGTTGATGCAGCGCAGAAAGGTGCTCTTGCCCGATCCGCTGGCCCCCAGAATCGAGATGACATCGCCCCGGTGGGCGTCCAGGGAAATGCCCTTGAGCACCTGCACCGAACCGAACGACTTGCAGATGTTGCTGACCGACAAGGCGGCCTCGACGTGTTGATTCATGGCTGTCTCCGGTGCAATCAAAGGGAGGAAGGCGTTTCGGGGGCCGGTGTGGCCACGCGCTGTACGGGACGTTCGCGCAGGTGCGGCGAGAGCTGGTACTCGATCCACGACATGAAGCGCACGATGAGGAAGTTGAGAACCAGATAAATCAGTGCCGCGCAGAGGAAAACCTCCATGGTGCGGTAGGTGCGCTGAATGATCTGCTGGGCGATGCCGGTCACGTCCCACACCGTCACCAAGCTGGCGATGGCCGTGGACTTGACCATCAGCACGGCTTCGGTCGAATAGGCGGGCAACGCCTGACGCAAGGTAACCGGTGCGATGATCCGACACAGCAGCGTCCAGCGGCTCATGCCGACTGCCAAGCCCGCTTCGATCTGGCCATGGGGCACGCTTTGCAGGCCGCCGCGAATGATTTCGGCGGTGTAACCGGCGGTGCACATCGCCAGCGCAACGACCGCGCAGCCGTAAGGCGAGCGCAGGATTTCCCACATGACGCTGCTGCGGATCGCGGTGAACTGACCCAGGCCGTAATAGATGAGGAACATCTGGATCAACAGCGGCGTGCCGCGAAACAGCCAGATGTAGAAACGCGCCGGGTAGCTGAGAAACGGCCAGCGGCTGACACGCATGGCTGCCACGCCAATGGCCAGCAACAAGCCGATGGACAGGCTGGAGAAGAACAGGCTCAGGGTGGTGGGCAGCGCCGCCAGGAGTTTGAGCAGGGTGTCGCTGAGAAAGGCAAAATCGATCATGAGTGGTCCCCTCTCAGGCGTTCGGGTTGCGACGCTGGGTGCGCTGCACGCGGGTTTCGGCGATGTTGAACAGGCGCCCGGAGAGGCCCGTGAGGATCAGGTAGCAGGCGCCGCCGACGATGTAAAAAGTGAAGTACTGGCGAGTGGAACCGGCCGCCACCTGGCTGGCGCGCATCAGTTCGACCAGGCCGATCACCGAGATCAACGCCGAATCCTTGAGGGTCATCTGCCAGACGTTACCCAGCCCCGGCAACGCGTAACGCCAGACCTGCGGAATCAGCACGCGGCGCACGCGCATGCTCTTGGTCATGCCAATCGCCAGGGCCGCCTCCAGCTCGCCCTTGGCCACCGCCAGATAGGCGCCGCGATAGACCTCGGCCTGATAGGAGCCCGAAATCAACCCCACCGCCAACGCGCCCACCAGGAACGGCGGGGTGTCGATAAATCCTTCGCCGCCGAACCAGTGGTTGACGGCGCCCAGAATAGTCGCGCCGCCGAAATAGAACAGGTAGATCACCAGCAGCTCGGGAATGCCGCGAAACAGGATCGAGTAAGCGTCACCGAGGTAACGAAACAGCCGACGCCGCGACAGCTTGGCCGCTGCGACGGTACTCCCGGCCACGGCCCCCACCAGCAAGGCTGACAGGGTCAGCAGCACGGTCATGCCCGCTGCCTTGAGCAGGGCCGCGCCCCACCCGTTGTTTCCGAAGCTGAGCAGCTGTAACAGATCCATAGCGTTTTTTCCGCCGCGAACAGTGAAACGTCCGGTGCCTGACGACACCACCCCACTCATACATACTTGTCTTTACAAGCATATGCAATTTGATTGCCAGTTCGTTTGCGTCGGCCATCAGAGCCATCCGCAACCCCTCTGTTCAGGCGATCAGGCACGCATAAGGTTCCACCGGATGCGCGTAGGAAGGCGTGACAAATGACTGTAGGACGCATCACCTTGGGGCGGTCAGAAACATCCGGCCCCATCCAAGTGCGTCGAGGTGTAACAACTGGATCAGCGATTGCCCAGCAGTTCGACGAGGCTCTGCACATTGGCGCGCTTGCGCTTTTCAGGCGGCACGAATGCGCAATACGGGTGGCCCAACGGCAGTGAGCGGGATGACAACACGATCAACCGACCCGCCGCGAGATCCGCCTGAGCAATCAGCTTTTGCCCCAAAGCAATGCCGCAACCTTGCCGAGCGAGGGTGATGGACAGGCTCGACAACCCGGAGCGGCGCCCCAAGGCGGGGTCAGGGGGCGGCAGGCCGATGTCACTGGCGTACCAGTCGCTCCAGGTCGGGTGCGAAGCGTAGTTCTGCCCCCACTGGGTGTGAATGAACAGGCTCTGGTGGATGCGCGTGAGGTCGAAATCGCTGTTGCCGTGGCGGTACCACAACTCCGGCGCACACAGCGGGACCACCTGATCGTGAGCGAGGGGAATCGCCTCCAGCGTCGGGTAATGGTAATCGCCGTAGCTGACGCGGATATCGATGTCGTGGCGAGCCAGATCGACAGGGTCATCCTCGACCCGCACGTCCACCGACAACTGCGGATGACTCTCCAGCAAGACCGCCAGCTTCGGTGCCAGCCACACCTCGGCCAGGGAGAACGGCACGCTGATGATCAGGCGCGTGCGCATCTCCCCTTCGAGCAGGCGCAGGGTCATGGCGGCGATGTCGTCCAGGGCACGGGAGGTCTGCGGGTAGATGGCCAGGCCCGCGTCCGTCAGGGACAGCCTGTTGCCATTGCGCACGAACAGCTTCTTGCCAAAGTAGTCCTCCAGATGACGAACCTGCTGGCTGACTGCGGCGGCCGACACCCCCAATTCCTTACCCGCCGCAGCAAAGCTGGCCAAGCGTGCAGCCACCTCAAAGGTTCGTACTGCGTTGAGCGGCGGCAGCTTGTTCATGAAGGCCTTCCCTAAGATTTTCTGGGGGGAGGCTAACAATTTTTGCCGTTGTTGCGAAGATTTTCGCAGGTTAGGTTAAGCGCACATCTCATCGGGAGGGCCGACATGAACACCGTCATCAATCTTCAGCGCTATCCACTGGACCGACCCGGCAGCGCCGAGTGGCAGGCACTGGTCGATGCTTCGCGAGCAGAACTGGCGCGCAACGGCATGTTCAGCCTGGAAGGCTTTATCCAGCAGGCCGATGTCGCACAGGCCGCCCGGCAGATTCAGCCGACCATGGACGCCGAATCCCACACCCACAAGCGCTCCCACAACATCTACTTCAAGCCAGACATCCCGGAGCTTGCGGCCGATCACCCGGCGCTGAAGAAGGTGGAAACCGTCAGCCACACCCTGTGCGCCGACCAGCTCAAAGCCACCCTGGTCACCTCGGTCTACGAGTACCCGCCGCTGGTGAATTTCCTCAGCGCGGTGATGGACAAGCCCGCGCTGTACGTCATGGCCGATCCCCTGGCGCGCGTCAATGTGATGAGTTATCGCGAGGGCGAAACCCTCAACTGGCATTTCGACCGCTCGGAGTTCACCACCACCCTGATGCTGCAGGCCCCCGACGCGGGTGGCGAGTTCGAATACCGCACGGACCTGCGCACGGCCGACGATCCCAATTACGACGGCGTGGCCGCACTGTTACGCGGAAACGACCCATTGGTGCAGAAACTGCGTCTGAGCGCTGGCACTTTGAATGTGTTTCGTGGGAAAAATACCGCGCACCGCGTCACCCCGGTACAGGGACAACGCGAACGAATGGTCGCCGTGTTCTCGTACTACGAAAAACCCGGTGTGATGTTCACCCCCGAGGAGCAGACCGGCTTCTACGGAAGGGCCGCGCAGCTGACCTCTGACCACACAGCGGCATAATAAAAATCAGCGAATCGCACCTTTTGATCTAAGGTGTGCTTGAAAAGTCGGTGAGCGAAGATCAGGCAAGGCAAAAACAGGCGAGGAAGCGGAGTTTAGGGACCTAAATGAGCATTCCGAGCCTGTTTTTAACGCAGCATGGTCGAGCGCAGCCACTTTTCGGGCAAAACCTTGTTTGACCCTGCCAGTCCTTTTTTAATTATTTGGGGAAACACATGGGCCACACTTACAAATTCACTAAAAAAATCCTCGCCTGTGCGGTACTGGGCGGCAGTCTGATGATGGCCGGCACTGCTTTCGCCAAAGAATGGACCTCGGTGCGCGTCGCCACCGAAGGCGCCTACGAACCCTGGAACATCACCTTGCCCGGCGGGGAAATTTCCGGCTTCGAACCCGAGCTGCTCAAGGACGTCTGCGCCCGGATCAAGCTCGAATGCAAGCTGCAGGCTCAGGACTGGGACGGCATGATCGCAGGCCTCAATGCCGGCAAGTTCGACGTGCTGATGGACGCCATCGTCATCACCCCGGAACGCCAGAACGAGATCGCGTTTTCCATCCCTTACGCCAACACCCAGGCCGTGTTCGTCAGCGCCGATCCCAAGCTGATCGTCAGCATGCCGAGCAATGAAGTGATCAAACTCAGCGGCGATCCGACCAAGGACAAGGCGGCCATCGACAAGATGAAGGAACTGGTCAAAGGCAAGACGCTGGGGATTCAGTCCGGCACGGCGTACACCGAGTTCGTCGAGAAGAACTTTCGCGACATCGCCACCATCCGCGAGTACAAGAAATCCGCCGAACACCTGTTGGACCTGAACGCGGGGCGGATCGACTTTGCGTTTGACGACGTGACCTTCTTCACCTCAGCCCTCGAAACCCCGGATAACAGCGCCGTGAAAATGATCGGCCCGAAAATCGGCGGCGACATCTGGGGCCCGGGTGAAGCGCTGGGCTTTCGCAAAGCCGATAACGACCTACGCGAAAAATTCGACGGCGCCCTCAAGGAAGCGCTGGCTGACGGCACGGTGAAGCGTCTGTCCGAGAAGTGGTTCAAGGCTGACATTCGTCCGTGATGCACTGAATGCGGTGTGTCAGACACACCGCTGATCCTGTGGGGCTTTCGGTGGTTAACACGGTGTCTCAGGCACACTGCAAACCCTGGGGGAGCTTCCGGAGGTTACGACGGTGGCGAATGCGGTGGATCAGGCAGAAACTCTGTCACTGACACTCCGTCATCGCTGCCGTCGTAACCTCCGACGTCTCCTACAAACATCGCGGTACGCCGGGGATTTTCGTACCTCATCCCCCCGCGACACCCTCACTCGCCGCGAAAAATCCTGGCCGGCGCTGAATTATTTCGTGTCCTCATGTATCTGATCGCAAAGAGCGGTGCCATTAAAACAATGGCATCGACGTCAAGCAACACCGATTGGAAACTGAGTGACCCGTATGAAATCAAGCAAGAAAAAAGTCCAGCCCATCGGGCTCAAAGACATCACCATCGTCGACGACGCCAAGATGCGCAAAGCCATCACGGCCGCAGCGCTGGGCAACGCCATGGAGTGGTTCGACTTCGGCGTGTACGGCTTTGTCGCCTATGTGCTGGGCAAGGTTTTCTTCCCCGGTGCCGACCCTGGCGTGCAAATGATCGCAGCGCTCGCCACCTTCTCCGTGCCCTTCCTGATCCGCCCGCTCGGAGGCCTGTTCTTCGGCGCCCTGGGTGATAAATACGGCCGACAGAAAGTCCTCGCCGCGACCATCGTGATCATGTCCCTGAGCACCACCGCCATCGGCCTGATCCCCTCTTACGCCTCCATTGGCATCTGGGCGCCGATCCTGCTGTTGCTGGCGAAGATGGCTCAGGGCTTCTCGGTGGGAGGCGAATACACCGGCGCCTCGATCTTCGTCGCCGAATATGCGCCGGACCGCAAGCGCGGTTTTCTCGGCAGCTGGCTGGACTTCGGTTCCATTGCCGGTTTCGTGTTGGGCGCAGGCGTCGTCGTCTTGATCTCCACGGTCATCGGCGAAGACAAATTCCAGGAATGGGGCTGGCGCCTGCCGTTCTTCCTCGCCCTGCCGCTGGGCATGCTCGGGCTTTACCTGCGTAACGCCCTGGAAGAAACCCCGGCCTTCCAGCAGCACGTGGAAAAACTCGAACAGGGCGATCGCGAAGGCCTGTCCCATGGCCCGAAAGTCTCGTTCAAAGAAGTCGCCACCAAGCACTGGCGCAGCTTGCTCACTTGCATCGGCATTGTGGTCGCGACCAACGTGACCTACTACATGCTGCTGACCTACATGCCGAGCTACCTGTCGCACAACCTGCACTACAGCGAAAACCGCGGCGTGCTGATCATTATCGCGATCATGGTCGGCATGCTTTTCGTTCAGCCGCTGATCGGCTTCATCAGCGACAAGATCGGCCGCAAACCCTTCATTATCGTCGGCAGCATTGCGCTGTTCATCTTCGCCATCCCGGCGTTCATGTTGATCATCAGTGGCAAAATCGGCCTGATCTTCTCAGGCCTGTTGATCCTCGCCGTGGTGCTCAACTTCTTCATCGGCGTCATGGCCTCGACCCTGCCGGCGATGTTCCCCACCCACATTCGCTACAGCGCGCTGGCCAGCGCTTTCAACGTCTCGGTGCTGATCGCAGGTGTTACCCCCACCGTGGCCGCCTGGCTGGTGGAGAGCACGGACAATCTGTACATGCCCGCGTATTACCTGATGGTGGTGGCGATCATCGGCCTGATCACCGGCGTGACCATGAAGGAAACCGCCAATAAACCCCTGCGCGGTGCAGCGCCTGCGGCCTCGGACATGCAAGAAGCCAAGGAGCTGCTCCAGGAGCATCACGACAATATCGAGCAGAAAATCGAAGACATCGACGCACAAATCGCCGAGCTGGAGGCCAAGCGCAAGGAGCTGGCGCAGCAGCATCCACGCATTGATTAAGCAGTGAAGCAGCTGAGCCGTTCAATCGGGAACGGCTCTGCCACGGCCTTTTCGTTGAAATAATTTTTCACATCTGCGCCGCTTTCCCCTGACATCGCGACACATTCTCCCTTCAGGGTTCCCCACCCTTTCCCGCGATGTTAGGTTGCAGATCTTTCTGGCTAAACGATCAGAATTCTTTCAAATCCGCTGCAAAGGAATGCTTCATCCATGAAATTTCCCCTCAAGCCCCTGGCGATGGCCACGCTGGCTATCGCCGGTTTCTCCTCGTTCGCGATGCCTGCCTGGGCCAACCTTTCCGCGCAACAGAGCGACGTCATTCTCAAGACCTTCAACGACGCATCGGTGACCGACTTCAGGCAGTTCCTGACTCGCGTAGCCAAGAGCGACGTGGCAAAAGCTGACCACCTCGGCGCTGGCATCCAGGCTTTCCTCGACAACAAGACACTCAACGCCGAGCAGCAGAATGAGATTCATCGCCTGCTGGGCCTGTATGCGCGAGTGAAATACGGCAGTGCCGCCACTGAAACCCTGCGCGAGCTGGTCGAGATTCCGACCTATCGCAAAGATGGCGTCCCACAGCATGAGAACCCTGAATTCCTGAAGATTGCCGAGAAAATCAAAAGCCTCGCGCAATCCTTCAACCTTGATTTCCGCAACATCGATAATCGCGTCTACGAAGTGTCGCTGGACGGCGCGGGCAAGGAAGTCGTCGGCATTCACGCCCACGCCGATGTGGTGCCGGTGACCCCGGAGAATTGGGTGCTGCAGGACGGCACGAAGCTCGACCCGTTCAAGGTGACGCTGATCGGCGATCGCATGTACGGGCGTGGCACCGAAGATGACAAGAACGGCATCGTCGTGGCGCTCTATGCGATGAAGATCATCAAGGAAGAGAAGCTGCCGCTGGCGCGTCATTTCAAGCTGCTGATCGACACCACCGAGGAAACCGCAGGCGACGCCATTCCCTATTATTTCGAGCGCAACCCTACGCCGGACTACAACCTGGCACTGGACGGCAGTTATCCGGTGGTGATTGCCGAAAAAGGTTACGGTACGGTAATGGCGACCTTCCCTCGTCGCGCCGCCGAAGGTAAGGGCGCAGAAGTCACGTCGATGACCGGCGGCATGGCGACCAACCAGATTCCGTCCCGCTCGGTCGCGACCCTGGTCACCGACAACCCCGCCGAGCTCGCTGTGGCGCTGCAAAAGGCAGGCGCCGAATACGTCAAAAGAAACGGCGGCGACTTTCAGATCGAGGCCAAGGTCATCGGCAAGGATGTCAACCTGACCGTGACCGGCGTGTCGGCGCACTCCTCCGAGCCACAATCAGGGGTCAACCCGGTGGCGCGGATGCTGGACTTTCTCAACGCTCTGGACGGCAAGGTCGCATTCAAGCACAACGCGATCACCGATGCCGCGCGTTACGCGGCGGATAACTGGGGGCTGGATTATCTGGGCGGCAAACTGGGGATCGGTTTTTCCGACGCGTTCATGGGCCCGCTGACCACCTCGTTGACCTACGTCGCGCAGGATGACAAGGCGTTCAAGCTCGCCGTGAACCTGCGTGTGCCCAAAGGCAAGTCCCCTGAGACGCTCAAGTCCGAAATCGCTGGCAAGCTCGACGCCTGGGGCAAGAACACCCACATCGCGCCGGCTTTCGATTACTCCATCGCCGAACCGATGTACCGCAACCCTGAAGGCGAGTGGGTCAAGGCGCTGCTGGCCGTGGCCAGCGAGAACCTGAACATGAAACACACATTCGGCACCTCGGCCGGCGCGACGTCGGTGCATGAGCTGCCCAACGGCGTGCAGTTCGGCCTGGCGCGACCGGATGTGAAATACACCGGCCACACCGACAGCGAGTTCAAGACCACCGGGCAATTCCTTTTGGACTTGCAGATCGTCACCGAAATGATGGGACGCATCGGGCAGTTGCCCAAGCTCTGATAAGCGTTAGCGAACCCGCTCTTGCAGCGGGTTCTTTTTTGCCTGATACGCCCAGGCGAACCTTGGGCCACTCGCCCCAGCAAAAAGATTGAACCGCTTCTGAAAGCTTTCGCCTAATGATCAGCTTGTGGATATTCCCCAGGCTCTGTGCCAATACGGGCACTTTCAAGAGGTGGTTGACGTGGCTAAAGACGACAAGAAAAGCAAGAGTGACGCTTCGAAATCCAGTAAGGACTTGAAAGACAAAAAGGCCTCACCGGCCAAGAAGTCGGAAGCGGCGTCGGCCCTTTCAAAGTCTTCCGAGAAGAAAAGCAGCAAGAAGGACGCTGAACCCAAGAAGTCAGCGAAAAAAGCGGACAGCAAACCCGAGAAAGCCAAGAAATCGGACAAAGCCGACAAACCTGCAAAAAAGAAAAAGTAACACCCGCTGCCCAACTAGGGCGTTACGCCCTAGTCTCTCTTCCTGCGCGACGGCATCGAATTCAAAAGAGCCGACGCCGCACGCGTTGATCCTGTTTGACACCCTCATGCCAGCAGTTCAGTGATCCACTTCACCTGGCGGGCGATGTCTTGCACTTTTTCCTCGGGCACCGGCTGTCGAGCGTGGGCAAAACCGGCCAGGGTGCGCTGCCTCAAACGCAGAAGACGCTGCCACTTGAGCAGGAACGCCGGGCTGCGGGTTTGCATCTGCACCGGGCCGAAGTACAGCTGCTCAGGGGTGTAGCAGACCGGGCCGCAGGGCTCGGCGACGATGATCTCGTAATCGAAACGGTTTTCCCGCAGCACTTCTTCACAGGTGATGCCATAGCCGTTTTCCATCAGCCATAAACGCAAGGGCTGCTCGCCGCCGTTGGGCTGCAGGATCAGGTGCTCATGGCCCTTCAGGCGGGTTTTGTCGCGTCTGAGAATGTCGCGGATGGTCTCCCCGCCCATGCCGCACAGGCTGATCGCAGTCACCCCATCCCCCGGTTCGATGGCCTGCAGGCCGTCGGCCAGACGCACGACAATCGACTGCTCAAGCCCGGTCTCGCGCACTGTACGCTCAACAGCCTTGAACGGCGTCAAGGCCACCTCACCCGCCACCGCCCACTCGATAAGCCCGCGACGCATCAATGCCACCGGCAGGTAGCCATGATCGGAGCCGATATCGGCCAGCCGCGCGCCCGGCGGCACATGGGCAGCAACCCGCTCAAGCCGCCGCGACAATGTCTGTTCGTTCAACTGCTGCCTCTGTGGTGGGCTGGGTCGGGACGCGATTCTGGCGAAAGGTCGGGCGGCCGCGCAAGCGCAGGACACCTGAATGTGGTGTGATTTTTGTTGACCCTTTACTCAACGTTTACGGAGTCTGGACGTTCCTTTACACCGATTCGGTGTTTCATAGCTCCATGGCGAACCCAAACACATCGCCTGAGGAGACACCATGATTTCGAAGATGACTAAAGCCTTGATCCTGTCCGGTTGCCTGGTCGCTGCGGGAGCAGCGTCGGCGAGTGAACGCGATGTGATAGTGCCGGTCATCGCCGGGGCGGCGGTCGGTGCAGTGCTGGCGACCGTGATCAGCGGGTCCGGCCATGACCACCATCGTCCTCAGTATCAGGAGTACCGGCCACAGCCGCGTTATCAGCCGGCGTATTACCAACCGGTGGCCTATGTGCCGGTAGCGCCCCGCCGCTTCGCGCCACCACCGCCGCATCGGTATTACGACCGTGGCTATGACCGCCACTGGGATCATCGCGAGGCTGGGCGTTGGTGATTCGGGTTGTTGATTTTTGATGACCGCCGTCAGGGATGATGGCGGTCTTTTTATAGTGCCGAAGCAGGTACGGGCCCAGCCGCAGGTGGCGAAAGCAGGCGTCGCACCTGTGGGAGCGAATTCATTCGCGAGGCGCCTGCACAGCCGATACATCTCCACCGCCTGAACCATTTAACGCGAATGAATTCGCTCCCACAGGTATGGCTAGCCGACGGATCTTCGCCGGAACTCAAACGCCACCCAACTCAAACCATCAAAGATTGAACACCGTCACCAGCTTGGTATTCAGATAAGCCTCGATCGCCTCAGTCCCGCCTTCAGACCCATACCCCGAATCCTTGATCCCGCCGAACGGCACCTCCACCAGCCCAATGCCCTGATGGTTGATCGACAGCATCCCCGCCTCGATCCGGGTGCTGAGGATATGCGCCGTTTTCATCGACGTGGTGAACGCATACGACGCCAGGCCAAACGGCACACGGTTGGACTCCTTCACGGCGTCCTCCACGGTATCGAACGGCACGATCAATGCCAGCGGACCAAAGGGCTCTTCACTCATCGCACGCATGTCCGTGGTCAGGCCGCTCAACACCGTCGGCTCGAAGAAATAGCCAGGGCCCTCCACCGCCTTGCCGCCGGTTTCCAGCTTGGCGCCCTTCTCGCAGGCATCCTTGATCAACGCCGCCAGCGCCGGAGCCCGGCGTTCGTTGGCCAGCGGGCCCATGGTCACGCCCTGCTCCAGACCATTGCCGACTTTTACTTCATGGGTAAAGCCGACGAACTTCTCGACAAAGGCGTCGTACACCCCACGCTGCACCAAGATACGCGTCGGAGACACACAGACCTGCCCGGCGTTGCGGAACTTGGCGCCTGCCAGGGTACGCGCAGCCAGATCGATGTCGGCGTCGTCGAACACCAGCGCCGGGGCGTGACCGCCCAGTTCCATGGTCGCGCGCTTCATGTGCTGACCGGCCAGTGCAGCCAGTTGCTTGCCCACTGGGGTGGAGCCGGTGAAGGTGACTTTCTTGATGATCGGGTGCGCGATCAGGTAGCTGGAGATCTGCGCCGGATCGCCAAACACCAGACCGATCACGCCTGCTGGTACGCCAGCATCGATGAACGCGCGGATCAGTTCGGCAGGCGATGCCGGGGTTTCTTCCGGGGCCTTGACGATAATCGAGCAGCCAGCGGCCAGTGCCGACGACAGCTTGCGCACGATCTGGTTGATCGGGAAGTTCCACGGGGTGAAGGCGGCAACCGGGCCAACCGGTTCCTTGATCACTTTTTGCTCCACCGACACATTGCGCGACGGCACCAGACGGCCGTAGGCGCGGCGGCCTTCCTCTGCCAGCCAGTCGATGATGTCGGCCGCAGCGAGGGTTTCCATGCGCGCTTCGGTCAGCGGCTTGCCCTGTTCCTGGGTCATGATGCTGGCGATGTGATCGGCACGATCGCGCAACAGGTTGGCGGCTTTCTGCATGATCTTGTAGCGATCATACGCCGGGGTGCTGCGCCAGGTTTCAAAGCCGCGCTCAGCGGCGGCGAGGGCCTTGTCCAAATCGGCGATGTCGGCATGGGCCACGGTGCCCAGGGTGTCACCGGTTGCCGGGTTGATCACGGCGAGGGTGCGGCCGTCTTCACTGGCGCGCCATTGGCCATCGATATACAGCTGAACATCTGGGTACATAAGAAACTCCGAGTGCGCCTGTGCAAAGGCGGGAGGATGGGAGAGCGAGGGCAGCCAATTTACAGGCATATACCTGCGACTATCAAGACAAGGTCGTACGATGTCTTATAAATATAATCCTATGCCGCTTGCTGCTCAGATCTGCATCAGTTGCTCGGCATAAGCGCGCAGTGTTTCACGCTGGATCCTGAAGCTGGCGTACTTGCCTTCGCGCAGCGTGGTGATCAGCCCTGCCCGCTCCAGCTCCTTGGTGTGATGGGACACCGTGGCGGCGCTGACGGGGTGGACCTTGAGCAGCTCGGCGCAGGGAACGGCATCCGGGCTGGCGCCGATCTGCAACAGAATCTGGTAACGCCGCTGATCGGCCAGGGCCCTGGAAATGAGCGCCACCTGCTGATCAGTCATCGGAAAGCGTTGTGCCGTGCTCATGAAGGTCGGTTCGCCTCAGTAGAAACCTCCTTGTCGAAATCAGGCCCGTCGCGAACGGGTGTTGCGAAGAACAGCGCCAGTTTCGACGCCCCTGGGCGCCTGAAGGTTCAGCCGCAACAGAATAAGCGGCCAGCGCAGACCCGCGAAGCATTTTCTGGCATTCTGCGCGCCCTTTTATTTCCGGCGCCACACCCCGCCCATGGCAGTTTTTTGTACACAATTTTCAAATGAATTGTTTTTCGGCGTGTCGACATGTTGTACAGTCGCAAAACCTGACCGGCTAGACAGCTTTTGTATACAGGTCAGTACAGCGTCAACTGCAAAGCCCACGACCGAATAAAAACAATTGGCAGGCTAACCATGACCACACCTCAAAGCAGTTCCTCCCAGCGCCCTGCTGCGCGCAAGACCGACCTGATCTACGGCCTCAACGACCGACCGCATTTCACCGCCGCCATCTTTGCGGCCCTGCAACACGTACTCGCCAGCTTCGTCGGCATCATCACCCCGACCCTGATCGTCGGCAGCGTGCTGGGCCTGGACAGTGAGGTGCCCTACCTGATCAGCATGGCGCTGTTCGTGTCGGGCCTTGGCACCTTTGTTCAGGCCAAACGCTTCGGCCCCATCGGCTCGGGCCTGTTGTGTCTGCAAGGCACCAGCTTCTCGTTTCTCAGCGTGATCCTCAGCGCCGGTTTTCTGGTGAAGAGCCGAGGCGGCGGCACCGAGGAAATTCTCTCGACCATCTTTGGCGTGTGCTTCTGCGCAGCTTTTGTCGAAGTGGTACTGAGCCAGTTCATTGGCAAGCTGCGCAAGCTGATCACCCCGGTGGTCACCGGCACCATCATCACGTTGATGGGCCTGTCGCTGCTCAAGGTGGCGATGACCGACATGGCTGGCGGCTTCGGCGCGCCAGACATGGGCTCGGCCGCCAACCTGGGGCTGGCCGCGCTGGTGCTGGGCACGATTGTGCTCCTCAATCGTTTCAATATTCCGTTGCTGCGCCTGAGCGCGATCATCATCGGCCTGACCCTGGGCTTTGCCGTGGCCTGGTACATGGGCCGCGTGGACTTCGCGCAGATGCCGCAGGTGCCGGTGATGAGCATTCCGGTGCCGTTCAAATACGGCTTCTCCTTTGACCTGCTGGCGTTTATCCCGATTGCAGTGATCTTTCTGGTCTCGCCGCTGGAAGCCGCGGGCGATCTGACTGCCAACTCGATGATCTCGCAGCAGCCGGTGAGCGGGCCGGTGTACATCCGCCGCATCAAGTCGGGTCTTTTGGCAGACGGGCTCAATTCGGCCATGGCGGCAACCTTCAACAGCCTGCCGATGGTGACCTTCGCTCAGAACAACGGGGTGATTCAGCTGACCGGCGTGGCCAGCCGCTACGTCGCGTTTTTCATCGCCGGGATTCTGGTGTTGCTGGGGCTGTTTCCGATCATTGGCGCGGTGCTGCAACTGATGCCCAAACCGGTGCTCGGCGGCGCGACGCTGATCATGTTCGGCACCGTGGCGGTGGCCGGGATCAAGATCCTCTCCGAGGCCGGGCTGCATCGGCGCAACATGCTGATCGTGGCGATCTCCCTGGGGATGGGCCTGGGTGTGGCGGCGGTCCCGGAAGTGTTGCGCGAGCTGCCCAAGGCGCTGCACAACATCTTCGAGTCACCAATCACCGTGGGCGCTTTCTGCGCGATCATCCTCAACATCTTCCTGCCCGAAGAGCACATAGAGGAAGAGATCACCGAATTCGACCCGGAAGCCTCTACCGTCAAGGTGCTGCAGGACCCGGCGAAAAGCGCCGAAACAGAACCTCTCTCCCCCCATGCGGTCGCACAGTTGGAACGCTAGGCTTTACCGAGCGGGAGCCCTCTCCCGCTCTGCCTCGCCACTGGAGCACCGTGATGCCGCAACGCCCGATCCGCACCCTGCTCACCTGTCTACTGTTGCTGGCCTTGAGCGCCTGCGCGCTGTTTCCCAATCGCGACCCGCTGAACATCAACGTGGTCGGCATCGAGCCGCTGCCAGGGCAGGACCTGGAAATCCGTTTCGCGGTGAAGCTGCGTCTGCAGAACCCCAACGACACTGACATTCAATACGACGGCGTGGCGCTGAATCTGGACGTCAATGGCAAGTTGCTGGCTTCAGGCGTCAGCGATCAGAAAGGCACCATCACCCGGTTTTCCGAAGGCGTGCTGACAGTGCCGGTCACCGTCTCGGCGTTCGCGGCGTTGCGTCAGGCGGTGGGGCTGACCGAAAAACAGAGTCTGGACAATCTGCCGTACGAACTGCACGGCAAGCTGGCGGGCGGCCTGTTCGGCACCATGCGCTTCTACGATAGCGGCACGTTGAGCCTGCCGCAGCCTGCCAGCGGGAGTTGGTGATGCCTGTGTTTACAGGCTCAAAGCGTAGAAGCGCGTATCAACCACCATCAGCGGGAAGCTCGCAGGCAGGGCCTCCTGCTCGATCAGCTCGAAACCGTGGCGTTCGTAGAAGCGGTGCGCTGCGAGGAATTTCGCGGTAGTGCCCAGGTAAATCCGCTTCACCCCACGCTCGCGCGCGGCGTCGATCAGGTGCTCAAGCAGACGTTTGGCAACCCCATGCTCTTTCCCGCGCCAGGGGGCGGCGACGAACATCTTGCGCAGGGCCACTTCGTGATTGCCGATATCTTTCAGGGCGATGGTGCCGATGACCTTGGCATCGCCACGGGCCACCCAGAAATCACCTGCGCCGGTCTGATAGAACCGGGCAATGTCCATCAAGTCAGGCTGATCTTCAGCCGAGATGTCGATGCCGAATTCTTCGCGCTGGATCGGCACGATCAGCTTGATGATGCCTTGCTCGTCCCCAGGTGCGTAACGATGGATACTGACGTCGTGCATGTTCAAACAGGCTCACGGTGATCAAGATCGGTGAATTCTGCCCGTGAGCGGCCGTTGGGTAAACCCGGCAGGCATCCGGGTTCGCTGGCGATCAGGCGCGAGCGGCGGCAACCAGGCGGTTGACTTCGGCGCGCACCATATTGGCGTATTCGGGGGGCGACATGGCGTCCAGTTCCGAGCGCACCCACTCCGACCACTTGCCCTTGCGCTTGGCGCGCTCGCCCATCAAGCGGGCCGCTTCGCCCTTGGCCTTGCCCAGGTTGCTCTGCCACAGCTCGAACAGACGTGATTTTTCGTCCTCGATCTCGGCGCGCTCGGCAAGGGTTTTGTTGGCCAGGTTAAAACTCATGACGTTTACCTCTGTGTGCAAAAACAGGACGCGGCGCGCAGGACTGATGCCGCCCCGGACGCGTCAGCATCTTACACCGCTGCTCCGGGATACCCGATTACATTCGTCGCACTTTTTGCGCCGACCTCGAAATACGCTGCAACTTTTCCCGGCCCAAGCGACTCCATTGCTCACTGCCATCATCAACTGAAAGGAAATTTGCCATGGCTCGTAAAACCGCTGCCCAAAACGCCGCCGAACAGATCCAGGATCAAGCATTCAGCGAATTGGCGGCCCTCATCGAAGAGTCCGACAAACTGCTCAAGGACAGCGCTTCGCTGGTCGGCGAAGAGGCAGAAACCGTACGCGCGCAGCTGAGCCTGAAGCTCAAGCAGGCCGTGGATTCCCTGAGCAGCGTGCGTGACAAAACCAAGCCCGCCGTGCAAGCCACCGAAACCTATATCGGCGGCCATCCATGGCAGACCGTAGCGGTGTCCGCCGGGTTCGGTCTGGTGGTCGGCCTGTTGTTGGGTCGTCGTTGAAATATTGAGGCATACCCACATGTAGGTATGCGCAATTGATCTGTGGGAGCTGGCAAGCCCGGCTCCCACAATGTCGCGTCCGCTGCGATCTTCTTGCTCAACCCTGCCGCTGCGGCACAACGCCCTGCAGTAACTTGCCGAAATAATCCGCTGTAAATGTCACGGGCTCTGAGTCTTTCACGCCCACCGTCTTCTTCAGCAGCCAATCGCGCTGCCCGGCCTCGCGATACAGGCTGTATTTCTCCTGCCCGTGCAGGCTCACACCCCCCACCGATACACTCACCTGCCCTTTAGGGCCCATGGCATCAGGCACGAAGGCCACTTCATGGGCGCCCAGAAAAAAGCCCATGCGGCGGGTCATGAACGGTGAGTTTTCGTCGGGATAGCCCTTGCCTTGGGCCAGATGCGGCTCGTACTCGAAGCGGGTCTGACCCGCGTCCAGCAACGGCTTGAGCCAGCCTTCGACGGTCTGATACAGGGCTTCGATGCTGGCATTCCATTGCGCCAGATCGTCGATAAAGCGTTGTTGCTTCTGCTCTTCATAACGCTGGTTGGCGCTCAGCAGGTCACTGAGGCGTTGAATCTCGTCCATAGCGGCGATTCCCGGTTCACGCACTCGAGTATTCGAGCGCGTGAACGAAGGGTGGCACAGCCTTGCCAGGGTGTCGCGTTACATCGCGGGCCAGGCTCAGGATTTGGGCGCGATGACTTCCAGTTGCGACAGGCGATGGCCCTTGACCAGCGCGGCGTCGATGTCGATCTTGGCCTTTTCGGCGGCCTCCTGGTTGTCGAACGGGCCAATCATGACCACTTCCTTGCCGTCGACCTTGACCACGTAAGACGGGTAATGGTGCTCGACCAGCCAATAGGTCATGTCGCTCAGGGCTTCTTTCAAATGAACGCGAATGGTCCACTGCGGCGAAGCCGGGGTCGGTGCTTCTGCGACCGAATCGGTCGCCGGAACCTTCGCGGGCGTTGCCGGTTTACCGCCGTCACAACCTGCCAGCATCAGTACCGCCACCATCATTGCCATCTTGCGCACGTCTGTTGCTCCTCGTCTGAAGTGGCGAGAGTCTACCACCGCCCATCCCCACGAGTTGTAACACGAGAATTCACGCAAGGACGGGGCGTCGGCGCACGCCACCAGCGGCCTGCTCTGCGCCTCAGACCTGCGACTTTCCGACGCGGACCACTGTGAGAGGATCGATCACCCATGAGTTAGCGCTGCTCGTCATAAGTACGGCCATGGCTCAGCCAGTTGCCGGTTCTTGACCGGCGGCAGCAGTGGCATTATCAGCCGTGAGGGCGATACCCAGCGCCACGGCAGTGAACAACAGCGAATTATAGGGGCTCAGCGTTTCTTATTAGAACCGGAAGCGTCCGTGCCCCGGCTGCAAAGCCGTGGAGCAAGCTGTGCCACGCCCATGAAACATTGTTTTTTCAGGGGGTTATGACGATTTCTATACGCGCAACACCCCTGTATCGCGCTACACTTGTTGCGTTTGCGACGACACAGGTCGCAACACCTCATCTCCCGGTACAACAGCAAACGTGCTTTGATTCAATGGTTTCTTCATACCGCCTGATGCGGCATCGAACGCGATGCTGGCATTGTGGTCAATGTCCTCACACGCACGCCTTTGAAGCCGAACTATCGTGAACACCCCCACCCCCTCGCCGACGGCGCCGATGACTCGTCATTCGAGCCCCCTGACCGATCCCGATCAGTGGATCATCTGCGAGCATTGCGATTCGCTCTATCACGCCGAGCCGCTGAACAAGGGCGAGTCGGCGTATTGCCTGCGTTGCGCCGCTGTTCTCGACCGAGGACACCGCATGAGCATCGAACAGATGCTCGCCTTAAGCATCGCCGCCGGCATCATGTTCATCTTTGCCAATGTGTTCCCCGTGATCAGCATCAGCATGAAAGGCCTGCACAACGCGGTCACCCTGTGGGGCTCGGTCCAAGCGCTGGCTCAGGGGCAGATCACGCTGATCGCGCTGGTCGCAGGGCTTGCCATCATTCTCGCCCCGGCCTTGCAGATCGCCCTGCTGTTCTGGGTGCTGGTGCATGCCCATCGCAACGAAATCGCTCCCGGCTTCAAGACCTGCATGCGCACCCTCGAACACCTGCGCCCCTGGAGCATGCTCGAAGTCTGTCTGCTGGGCATTCTGGTGGCGATCATCAAGCTGGCAGGCATGCTCGACGTGCACCCCGGCACTGGCCTGTGGGCCATGGCCATGCTGATGGTGCTGATCCTGCTGATTGCCGGCAAGGACATCCGCAGGCTGTGGGATGAATTGGGAGTGGAGCCAGAATGAACGGCATCCCTTTCGCCCGCGAATATAAAGTCACGCTGTGCCATGTGTGCAGTTACGTCTGCCCCGAGGATGCCCACGACTGCCCGCGCTGCGACTCCCCGGTCCACCGACGCAAGCCCAATAGCCTGACGCGAACCTGGGCGTTTCTGATTGCCGGGCTGATCTTCTACATCCCCGCCAATGTCCTGCCGGTGATGTTCACCACGCTTTTGGGCAGCGCCAGCGAAAACACCATCATGAGCGGTGTGATCGAGTTCGCCGAAAGCGGCTCGTGGGACATCGCCATCCTGATTTTCATCGCCAGCGTGCTGGTGCCGTGCGTCAAGTTCCTGGTGCTGGGCATGCTGCTGATCACCTGCCAGCGCCGCAGCCAGTGGGCGACGCGTGAGCGTTCACGGCTCTATCGTTTCATCGAGCTGATCGGCTACTGGTCGATGCTCGACGTGCTGGTGGTCGCCCTGGTGGCGGCGCTGGTCCAGTTTCGCGGCCTGAGCACCATCGAGCCGCGGCTCGGCATCCTGTTTTTTGGTTTGGTGGTGGTGATGACGATGTTTGCCGCCATGAGTTTCGATCCCCGGTTGATCTGGGACGCAGAGGTTGAAGATGCCTGATAACACCCTACCCCCATCGGCACCCGAGCCGGTAAGACCCAAGGTCAAGGCGCGCAAGGCGCGTGTCTCGCTGGTCTGGCTGGTGCCGATCGTCGCCGGTGTGATCGGCTTGTCGATGGTCATCCACGACTTCCTCAACGTCGGGCCCAAGGTGGTGGTCAGCTTTCTGACCGCTGAAGGCCTGGAAGCCAAGAAGACCCAGGTCAAGTACAAGAACGTGGTCATCGGCACCGTCACCGACATCACCCTGAGCGAGGACCGCACGCACGTTCTGGCGACCATCGAACTCAACCAGTCAGCCACGCCGTTCACCCGCGCCGACTCGCAATTCTGGGTGGTGCGCCCGCGCATTGGCGCCCACGGCGTGTCGGGAGTCGACACATTGCTGTCCGGGGCCTTTATCGGCGCCGACGCCGGCAGCTCGGAGAAGACCGAGAAGAACTTCACGGGGCTGGAAAACCCGCCGCCGGTGACCTTCGGCGAAAAAGGCAAACGCTTCATCCTGCACACCGACGACCTTGGCTCGCTGGACATCGGCTCGCCGATCTACTTCCGTCGCATTCAGGTCGGCCAGGTGGTGGCCTATGAGCTGGCCAAAGACGGCAAAGGGGTGGATATCGAGATTTTCATCAACTCGCCGAACGATCAATACGTGCTGACCGACTCGCGCTTCTGGAATGCCAGTGGCGTTGACGTCAGCCTGGGCGCCGCGGGCCTAAAGGTGTCGACCCAATCGCTGACCTCGATCATTTCCGGGGGTATTGCCTTTCGCGAACCCAAGTACAGCCCGGACGCCAAGCCCGCCGATGGCAATACGGAGTTCAAGCTGTTCGAAGACCAGGCCACCGCCCTGGCGCCGCCTGATGGCGAGCCCAAATACATTCGCATGCGTTTCAACCAATCGTTGCGCGGCCTCGTCGTCAATGCGCCGGTGGATTTCCTCGGCGTGAACATCGGCCGTGTCGTCTCCGTGGACCTGGATTATGACCCGGCCACCGGCACCTTCCCCGGTGTAGTGGGCGCGGTGATCTACCCGCAGCGCCTCGGCGCGGCCAACGACAAGCTCAAGGAACAGGCCGGCGGTGGCGATGAAGAAGAGCAGACCTCGCGTATTCTCGGCCGCTTCGTCGAACGTGGCCTGCGTGCGCAGATTCGCACCGGCAACCTGTTGACTGGCCAGCTGTACGTGGCCATGGATTTCGACCCCAAAGCCCCTCGGATCACTTACAACGCCAAGGCCCGTCCGCTGGACATCCCGACCGTGGGCGGCAGCTTCGACAAGCTGCAGGAGCAACTGCAGGCGTTCGTCGACAAACTGGGCAAGATCCCGATCGACGAACTGGCCAACAACCTCAATGGCAGCCTGATCGAACTGCAAAAGACCATGAAGAACGTCAACGGGCAGGTCTTGCCGCAAGTGACCGGTACTCTGCAGCAGGCGCAGAAAACCCTGGGCAATGCCAACGCGACGCTTTCGGATGACTCGCCAGCCCGTCAGCAATTGGGCCAGGCCATGGAAGAAGTCCAGCGCACCGCGCGTTCGGTGCGTGCATTGACCGACTTCCTCAGCCGTCATCCTGAATCGTTGATTCGGGGTCGCACTGGCGATGCAGCGCCCGGCTCGTATAAAGGTTCGTCCTCTTCCCGTGAAATCGCTCCGGAGCCTGCCCAATGACCTTGCGCCCTCACCTCTTGGCATCGACTGTCGCGCTGGCGCTGACCCTCAGCGCCTGCTCTACGGCACCGACCCATTACTACACCCTGATTGCCCCCGCGACCCAGGCGCCGGCCACTGTCGGGCGGGCTGCGTTTCAATTCGAAATGCAGCCGGTGCTGATGGCCGTGCAGGTCGATCAGCCGCCGCTGGTGGTGCGTCAAGGCGACGGCAGCCTGGCGATTCTGGAGAACGAGCGCTGGGGCGCGCCGCTGGGCGATGAATTCCACGACGCGCTGACGGGCGAACTGGAGCGCCGTTTTGGGTCGCGGGACCTCGCTGGCCTGCCCAAACAGAGTGATCAGCCAGTACTTTCCATCCGTACGGATGTACGCCGTTTCGAGTCTGTACTCGGTCAATATGCCTTGATCGATGTGGTATGGAACTTGAGCCTGCGTGGCAATGGCAATCAGCGCCAGACGCTGACCTGCAGCAGCGTGATTCGCCAATCTGCGGGCATCGGCACGGAAAACCTGGTATTAGCGCACCAAAAGGCCGTTTCTAGTTTGGCCGATAGCATCGCTAGAACGGCAACTGAGTGGGCGCGACAAACTTCGGCGCGTTGCCCTTCCTGATATCCACTGTGCAGCCTAGGGTGTCAGAAGACTTAACCGCCGAAGTTAATGACACCCTCAAAGAGTTACCCTCAAACAAATACCTTCAAACGAGTGAAGACGAATATTAACTTTGTATAGGTATTAAAACCTTTACAAGTTCTGTCTTTCCTGCCCATACGAGTGTTTAATAAAATTTCATCACGCCGATTGGATCCCCTTCACACTCCGATCAATTATTCTGTATTGTCATGTCGTGCACCACCACAGTGCTCAGTGATGAGAGCTCAATAGTCAGACTATTTCTTATTTAGCATCGTAGTAAACGCTTGGCGTTTGTGGGGAGTCATCGCTGGTTGAGTAGATCGGCATTCAGCTACAAGGAACTGGGAGAGAAACATGACAGGGATTGGTCCTAGGCTTCGAGAGGAGCGCACACGTCTTAAATTGTCACAAAGCGCCATGGGCGCCATTGGCGGCGTCGAAACCAACGCTCAAGGCAACTATGAAAACGGTTCACGCTCTCCCAAGGCAGATTATTTACTACGTATTACCGGAGCTG
The DNA here is from genome assembly GCF_059421985.1 of Pseudomonas sp. GW821-FHT02A11. Taxonomy (NCBI): domain Bacteria; kingdom Pseudomonadati; phylum Pseudomonadota; class Gammaproteobacteria; order Pseudomonadales; family Pseudomonadaceae; genus Pseudomonas; species Pseudomonas sp. GW821-FHT02A11. Next base: position 110,976 of record NZ_JBWKWB010000011.1, on the reverse strand, counting down.
GCGTTGATATCAATTACGTACTGACCGGAACTCGGCAGAAAAAAGATGATATCAATTTGATTTCATCTTTCCTGCCTGATCCCGCTAAGGAAGAATATTTTGCGAAAGTTACTCATCAACTGCATCACAATCTTCATGGACTAATTGACGCTCTCTACCAAATGGTCCTGCTGATCGAACTGCGCGCCAATGACGCCCCTGACGACAATGCAAAAACCGAGTTGCAAACCATCCGTTCTCAGGCACAGGAATTGGCCCAGGCATCGGTTCGATTAATCTTCGACACCTCGAAACTGATCTGATATCGGCGCTTCATGCTGCACAAGTGTTGATTTCCCGGGCATGATCAATGCTCTCGATCCAGCCATCCGGACATGACCGTGCCCCTTGGCCGCTAGCGCCGCCACCCGCCTTCTGCAACGCAAGGAACAGACCGCACAAGCCTTGCTCGGCGCTTGCCTGGACGTGATTGAACACCGTGAACCCGAAGTACAGGCCTGGCGCGAATACGACGCCAAGGCCGCGATGGCCCACGCAAAGCTGCTGGATCAGGGCCCGCTTCGCGGCCCCTGCACGGTTTGCCGCTGGCCGTGAAAGACCTGTTCACACCCGTGATTTCCGCTCCGGATATGGCTCGCCCCGCTATCAGGAACACCGACCGCCCCTTGACGCAGCGGCCATGGCGCTGTGCCGGAACGCCGGAGCGATCGTGCTGGGCAAGACCGTTACCACCGAATTTGCCACCTTCACCCCCGGCCCTGCGCGCAACCCACAACCCTGCCCACACACCCAGCGGTTCCTCCAGTGGTTCGGCTGCTGCGGTGGCCGCGCACATGCTGCCGTTAGCGCTGGGTACACAAACGGCAGCGTCGATCATTCGCCCTGCTGTCTTTTGCGGCATTGTCGGTTTCAAGCCCAGTTTTCGGGTTGATTTCTCGCGCAGGCGTAAAGAGCCTAAGCGAATCGCTGGACACCGTAGGTGGTTTCGGCCGCTGCGTCGAAGACGTGGCATTGCTGACCTCGGTCATGGCCAACGCGCCACAGTGGCGCCAGCTACCGAATGATCATAAACCTCGCATCGGCGTCTGCCACACGTCCTCGTGGGGCAAGGTGAGCCCCGCGGCTCAAGCGAGTTTTGAATCCACGGTTCGACGGCTGATCGCCAAGAGCGTGTAGATGGTCGATGTGACACTGACTGACAGCGTGTCGGCAATGTGCGCCGAAGCTTTCAAAGCGCTGGCTGTGGTAGTGAGCTTGCTCAGGAAGAAGCCTGTACAGCCATAAGATCTTCTTCGGCAAACACATGGCTTTCGTGAGCAAGCTCACTCCCACAAGTTAGGGGTATTGCTTCACATCGTGAACAACGAACGCTGTTACCGGCGTTTCAACCGGTCAATGATCACCGCCAGCAGCAGGATCGTGCCGCGAATCACGTATTGGTAGAAGGTGTCGATGTTCTTCAGGTTCATGGCGTTCTCGATGATCGCCAGAATCAACACCCCGGCGATCACATGACGAATCATGCCGATGCCGCCGCTCAGGGACACGCCACCCAGCACACAGGCAGAAATCACTGTCAGCTCGAAGCCCTGGCCGATCATCGGCTGGCCCGAGGTCATGCGCGAGGCCAGCACCACACCGGCGAGCGCACCGATCAGGCCGTGCACCGCGAAGATGATGATCTTGGTGCGATCAACGTGGACACCTGCCAGCAACGCCGCTTCCTGGTTGCCGCCGATGGCCAGCGAATTGCGGCCATAGGTGGTGTAGTTCAGCAACCAGCCGAAGAAAACGAAGCAGACGATGGTGATCAGGATCGGCACCGGGACGCCGAACAGCTGGCCATTGCCGAACACGAAAAACCCCTCGTCGCCCACGCCCACGGCCTTGCCGTTGGAGAAGATGTAAGCCAGGCCGCGCACGATCTGCATGGTCGCCAACGTCGTGATCAGCGCATTGATGCGCAGTTTGGCAATGACAATGCCATTGATCAGCCCCACCACCAAACCCATGGCCAGTGCTGCCGAGACGCCGAAAAACACGCTGTCGGTGTCGCGAATCACGATCCCGGCGATCACCCCCGAGCACGCCAGCACCGAACCGACCGACAGGTCGAAATGCCCCGATGCCAGGCAGAACAGCATGGTGCACGCGGCGATACCGACGGTGGAAATCGCCAAGCCCAGACCGCGCATGTTCAGGGGCGACATGAAGTTGTCGATGAGCAAGGCACAGAGCACGAAGATGCCCAATGCGGCCAGAAGCATGGCCCAGTCGTCGATGAATCGACGCATGTTCATGCCTTGGCGGGGAGCCGTCAGGCTGCTGGTTTCGGTAGTCATACGCACCTCGTTTTTATTTTTCACTGTCTTGTGCCAGATATCAGCCGCGGGTACGCGGCAATGCCAATTGCAACAACCGTTGTTCATTGGCCTCATCGCGAGAAAGCTCGCCGGTGATGGCGCCTTCGCTCATGACCAGGATGCGGTCGGAAATGCCCATGACTTCCATCAGATCGCTGGACACCACGATCACCGCGATGCCGTCGGCGGCGAGGTTATGGATGATGTCGTAGATTTCCGATTTGGCGCCGATGTCGATGCCCCGGGTGGGTTCGTCGAGCAGCAGCACCTTCATCGGCATCGACAGCCAGCGACCGAGAATGGCCTTCTGCTGATTGCCACCTGAGAGAAACAGCATTTGCTGTTCCGGCGAAGGGGTTTTGACGTTCATCGCGCGAATCTGATGCCTGGCGTTGTCGCGTTCCCACCGGCCCTGAATCAGGCAACCCAAGTGCACATGACGAGGCCGCGCACCGATGTTGATGTTCTCGGCGACGCTGGACAGCGGCACGATGCCTTCCTTCTTGCGGTCCTCGGGGCACAGCAGCACGCCGGCAGAAATCGCGTCCCGTGGGGATCTGAGATTCAGCGGCTTGCCGTCCAGCTGCAGCGTTCCGGCCTGACTGCGGGTCAGCCCCGACAGCAAGCGGAACAGCTCGGTACGACCGGCCCCGACCAGACCGAAAAAGCCCAGCACCTCGCCCTTCTCCACCGCAAAGCTCACCGGCTCCTGCAAGCCCGGCCCCATTAGGCCGGTGACGCGCAAGCTCGGGCCCTGATGCTGGCGTGGGCGGTAGTTGTAGATGTCCTGGATGTCGCGGCCCACCATGCAGGTGACCAGACGATCATGATCCAGATCGGCCATGTTTTCGAACGTACGCACGAAGCGGCCGTCCTTGAACACGGTGACGGCGTCACACACGCGGAAAATCTCTTCCATGCGGTGAGACACATACAGAATCACTCGGCCTTCGTCGCGCAGCTTGACGATGATCGCCATCAAGCGATCGATCTCCCGCGCCGACAGACTGCTGGTGGGCTCGTCAAAGGCGATGACGTGAGCGTTGCGCGACATGGCCTTGGCGATTTCCACCAGTTGCCGTTGCCCCAGCGACAGGTCACCGAGGCGGGTGTTGGGGTCGATTTCATCGGCCAGGCCCTTGAGCAGTTCGCGGGCACGACGCACCATCGCGCGCCGGTTGACCATGCCCCAGCGGTTGGGCATGTGACCGAGCAGCAGGTTTTCCGCCACCGACATTTCCGGGACCAGATGCAGCTCCTGATGAATCACCGCGACCCCGGCCGCGATGCTGTCGGCAGTGGACTTGAACGCCAGGTGCTGATCGCCGATCTGCAGATCGCCGCTGTTGGGCTGGTACGAGCCGCCAAGGATCTTCAGCAGGGTCGACTTGCCCGCGCCGTTCTCGCCCATCAGCGCATGAACGCTGCCGGGACGCGCTTCGAAATTGATGTCCGACAGCGCTTTCACGCCAGGAAAGGTCTTGCCGATCCCGTTGAAGCGCAGACTGCCGCCGGTGAGTTGTTGCGTGTGTAACGCAGGAGCCTGTTGCATGAACCACCTCCTCCTCGCCCCACCTTGTGAGTGCAGCGAGGCCTTGCAGATGTAGGCCCGACGTCACCGGTCAGGCCTGCCGATGTGCGCCGCGGATTACTTGTACAGACCGATCTTGGTCAGCACGTCCTTGAAGTTCTCGCGGGTGATCAGGGTCACGTCGTCCATGGCGGTGTACTTGGGCGGCTCCTTGCCGGTGCTGACCCACTCGTACATCTGCAGAGCGGTGTTGTAGCCCTCTTTGTCCGGGCTTGGCAGCATCGAGCCGAAGAAGCCGCTTTTTGTTTTTTTCAGTTCATCGATGGCGTCAGTACCGTTGATGCCGATGCCGATCACGTTGTCCGGCGCAAACCCTGCGCCTGCGGTGGCGCGCACGCCGCCCAGGACCGTGTTGTCGTTCATTCCGCCGACGATGAGGTTTTTCGCGCCGCTGGGCAGTTTTGGCAGGGCCGCGTTGGTGGCGTCCATGCTGCCTGGCACGTCGAGGGTTTTCTGCGGAGTGAAGAGGATGTGGTCTTCCGGCAGACCGGCTTTTTTCAGGGCATCAACCGAACCGTCGGTGCGCTTCTTGCCGGTGTCCAGCTCGTTGTAGGTGTTGATGATCGCGTAGGTTTCTTTCCAGTCCCACTTGCGATGCTGGGCTTCGGTGGCCATGGCCGCGCCCTGTTTCTGGCCGACCTCGAACGCCGCCATACCCAGGTACGGCACGTCCTCCATGAACTTGCCCTTGGCGTCGACAAAGCGGTCGTCCACGGACATGACTTTCAGATCGTTCGCTTTGGCCTTGGCGACGATGGCCGGGCCGAGGGAAACATCAGGGGGGCAGATGACAAAGCCCTTGGCGCCATTGGCGGCCAGGTTGTCGATGGCAGTGAGGGTTTTCTCGCCGTCTGGCACGGCGATCTTGATCACTTCGAAGCCGTGATCCTGACCCGCTTTTTCAGCGAACTGCCATTCGGTCTGGAACCAAGGCTCTTCAGCCTGCTTGACCAGAAAACCAATCTTGACCTTGTCGGCGGCAGTCACGCCACCGCTCATTCCAACGATTGCAGTGGCAACAGCGGCACAGCACAGGGAACGAATCCCGTGGCGACTCAACATAGCTAACTCCTTATTTTTATTGACTAGCTACAGCGTCCAGCAGTGAGTGTCGTAGCAGCCTGGGCGTGAAAAACGCGACAGGCCAATCGACTGATTACAGTCTTATCATATTATCAATGGCGTCTATGTAACCGAGTGTCACACCTCCTGTAAGCGGCTGATACACCTCAGCCGGAAAACCGCTGCAAGGCCAATCCGCGAACGCCGGTTTCGACCTGCAACACCCCGCCATCCCACGCCAGCGCATCGCTGTCGGGGCGAGCACTGGTGACGAACAGCGTGGTCATGTCAGGGCCACCGAACACGCAGCTGGTGGGATGGCTCAGCGGCAACTCGATGATGCGATCAACGCTGCCGTCCGGGGCAAAACGGATCAGACAATGGCCACCCCAGCGGGCATTCCAGACGTAGCCTTCGGCGTCCATCGCCGAGCCGTCGGGCACGCCGCGCTCATGCTGCGCCGCCCAGATTCGCCGGTCGCCGAGCGAGCCATCGGCTTGGATCGGGTAGCGATAAATCACGCCGTCCAGGCTATCTGCGGACAGCAGCGCCGTGTCGTTTTCGGCCCAGAGCAAGGTGTTGACGATGCCCTGACCGCTGAGCAACGGCGTGACCTGCGCATTGGCGTCGATCCGAAAAAGGCCGCCGGAACGGCGCTCCAGTGGCAGGTCGCCCCCCTCGGCATCGAGGTTGTTCTGCATGCTGCCCAGCCACAGGCGGCCGCGACTGTCGCAACGCGCTTCGTTGGCGCGATTGCCTTCCACGGGGTCGGCCACGCACAGCAACGTCAGTTCGGGATGCCCAGCGGGAGAGTTGAGGTTCAGGCGGTACACGCCACTGGCCAGGGTGACCAACGCATCGCCTTTGACAGTGGGAATGAAGGCTGACACTGGCTCGTTGAACTGCCAGTGACGCACCTGCCTCTGATGCAGACGCAGGGCGCGAAACCCGGCGATGTCCACCCAGTAGAGGCTCTGATGGATGTCGTCCCAGAACGGCCCTTCGGCCAATTTGAAACGCTGGTCACTGACCGGCTGCCATTTCATAACGATTGTCCTGTTTTTATTCTTGTTCAGGGCGCGGGGCCCCGATTGCCTTGTTGCTGTACTGTTCTGCAAATCTCACTGCGCCAGCGAGCGGGAAATCACCTCGCTGGCGTTTTCGATCAGGCTCATGCAGGCCCACACCCCGCGCGCCGAATCCCGCGTCGCGATCGCGTCCGCCAGATCCTTGTGCAGCGGCAGCGTGCGACCCAACTCGCCCGGCACCGCCGACGACACCTCGAAAGAGATCGCCAGCAGCGCGCCCATCGCCGGCAGCATCTGCTCGATGAAGCGGTTGTGACTGGCCGCCAGCACCGCCTCGTGAAAACGCTGGTCGGCGTGGTTGTAATCGCCCTTGTCAGCGACGCTGGCCGCCAATTGCAGATACGCCGCCTGAATCTCGACGATCTGCTCCCGGGTCGCGCGCTCACAGGCCCAACGCACGGCCATGGGCTCGATGGCCCGACGCAGATCCAGCAGGTCCATCACAAAGCTTTTCGGCAGCCCCTTGTCCGCCAACCACCCGACCACCTGCGGGTCGAACAGGTTCCAACTGCGCAGTGGCAATACCCGCGTACCGACCTTGGGGCCGACTTCGAGCATGCCCTTGGCCACCAGGGTCTTGATGGCCTCGCGGATCACGGTTCGACTGACCCCGAACTCCTCACCCAATGCCGCTTCGACCTTCAATGACTGCCCCGGCGCCACGCTGCCGTGAGCAATCCAGGCGCCCAGACGGTCTACCGTCGACGCGTGAAAACTGTTGCTCATCAATACACCCCTTTTCGCGGTCCGCTCGTGTCAACCGCTCCGCGAATCGAGGCTAATCATCATATGATTGCGTGTCAAACGCCTGTACAACCGCTAAAAGCTGGGCTAAACCTGTTTGGCAGCTGCTCAGGGGCTTGAGCATCGTTAAATAGTATTACAATTAATTTTTAAATCGAGAGGTTTTGTCGTTTACACGCGAATTTAGACCGTTAAAGCCATAAATTAGTAATACCAATCTTCAACACCAAGCTGACGACAAACGTCAAGTCGACCCACTTGCAGCTTGAAGCTTGAAACTTGCCGCTGCTTCTAAAAACAAAAAGGAACGACGTAATGAGGAAGACGCTTATCCCTGCTATCGGACTTTCGTTGCTGGTCAGCGCACTGCAAGCCAGTGCCGCCGCCGGCCTCTCCACTGAACACGCCACTTTCGGCAAAATGCCGGATGGCACGACAGTCGAGAAGTACACCCTGCGCAACAGCCTCGGCATGCAGGCCACGGTCATCACCTACGGCGGCACGCTGCAGTCACTGCTGATCCCGGACAAACACGGCAAGACCGAAGACGTGGTGCTGGGCTTCGATGATCTGGAGGGCTACCTCGACGGCACGTCGTATTTCGGCGCCACCATCGGCCGCTTCGGCAACCGCCTGGCCGACGGCAAATTCACGCTGGACGGCAAGACCTATCAGGTGCCGCAGAACGACAAGACCAACGCCTTGCATGGCGGCACCAAAGGCTTCGACAAACAGGTGTGGAAAGCCGAGCAGGTCAAGGACAAGGGCTGGGTGGGCGTCAAGCTGACCTACGTTTCGGCTGACGGGGAAATGGGCTTCCCAGGGACGCTGAAAACCGAAGTGACCTACAGCCTCAACGAGAAGAACGAGCTGCGCATTCAGTACCACGCCACCACCGACAAGCCGACGGTGCTGAACCTGACCAACCACAGCTATTTCAACCTCGCAGGCGCAGGCAATGGCGACATCCTCGATCAGGTGGCCATCGTCCACGCCAGCCACTACACCCCGGTCAACGAAAAGCTGATTCCCACAGGGGAGCTGCCTACAGTGACTGGCACGCCATTCGATTTCCTCAAGCCTGTGGCGTTTGGCAAACGCATTCGTGAGGACAACCAGCAGCTCAAGTTCGCCGAACCGACTCAGGGCGGCTACGACCATAACTGGGTGCTGGACAACAAAGGCAAGGTGTCGACGCTGGCAGCGGATGTGGTCGACCCGAAATCCGGGCGACGCCTGCAGTTGTTCACCAGCGAGCCAGGGGTGCAGCTGTACACCGGCAACTTCCTCGACGGCACGGTGAAGGGCAAGGCTGGCAAGATTTACCCGCATTGGGGCGCTTTTACCCTGGAGACCCAGCACTACCCGGATTCGCCAAACCAGCCGAAATTCCCGTCCACCCGGCTCGACCCAGGCAAGGCGTACAGCCAGACGACCGTGTTCAAGTTTTCCAGTCAATAAACTCAATCAACGCACGCTGTAGCAGCACGGCTTGCGGCGGTAGCGCTCGAAAGATCGCAGCCGCCTGCAAGCCCTGCTGCTATCAGGGATGAGGGTTGAATTAAAGCCAGTCGAAGATTCGCCTCCCGAAGCTGACTCGCCCATCCATTTGTTCACATCTGCACGCCCCAGGATCACCCTTCTGTACTGCGTGTATCCGTTTGGTAGCAAAAGCGTTAATTCGAGTGAATTTTCCCGTCGGCAGCGACTCAACGAACTGTGAGCGACTGATAGGGAGGTTTGCAAGAGTGGGACAGTACAAGCATTTCAGAATCGATTACCTGCTGCACGGTAAGTACAAAAGCTTCTATATCAGCGCCGAAACCATGGACAACGCCTCTGCCTGGCATTGGGCCTCCGTGGACGCAGGATTCGGGCAGATACCGAAGTACCGTTCGGACAAAGTGCCGAAAGTCAGCAAGCCCAAGGCCGAACAACTCGGTCTGACCGATGTGGAGTGGGCCGAATCCTGACTGGATCGGGCCCGCTTAAGCCGGAAAAAATCGCCCCGTCGAAGCGCCCTTGCAGCGCGTTGACCGGGGCGATCTTCGTATCGACGTAGTCCTTTTAGCCTTTCTGGCCGGGCGAGAGTCCATTCCTGTCATGACCTGCCGCCTCAGAGCCAGAACGAGCACTGAACCCTTCCTCCGAACTCGCCCCCTCGCGGCATCGTGCCCCGAAACCTCCTTTGGCAGGTCTTGTTCTGAACCACTTTCTGACAATTGGCGAGCCGCATCGGCGCCATTGAAAGAACTGATCATTAAACGATCATTGTGAGTAAGCCCTTGCATTTAAGGGCTTACAGAAAGTTATCCACAGAGATATTCACGCTTTTCGTGGACAACTTTTTGAACCATTTGGCGTTGACTTTCAGGGACTTCCGAGCGTAGCCGCTCCTGCCCTCCTGCATCTGTCCACGCTCACGCCGTCGATGCCAGAACAGGGCCTGCGCTGGCAATCGACTAAAGCACAAAAAGTGATGAAAGAGTGATCCCGCGCAACGGATTTGCGCGCTGGACACTGACGCAGGTATTGAGGGCCGTTCAAGCACCGCCCTTGGCCTGCTGCTCGAGATGGACTTGCAGACCCGGGTCAATGTTGAGCGCCACTGCCAGTTCATCCAGATAATTGCGCTCGGCCTCCTGCTGGTCATCCACCAGCAGGACGCTGACCAGGTACATCTCCGCAGCCATGCCCGGTTCGCCAATCGCCGCCTGAGCAACCTCGATGGCATCCAGCGGCTTGGCCACCTCGGCTTTGAGCCACGTCTGCAAATCCGGATCGTCAGCATGCTGATCGATTTCCTTTCCGATCAGCGCCTGTTCCCGCTCATCGATCGTGCCATCGGCCTTGGCCGCTGCGATCAACGCGCGCAGGATCGCGTGGCTGTGCTCCTCCACATCCGGCCCGGCCAGCAGATCGACCGTGCGCTACGGAGGTCTGCTGCGGCGCTGCAGGCTGCTGAGGAACCGATGCCTGCTGCCGTTGCCAGGCTTGATACGCTTGAAACGCCATCATGCCCAAGGAAGCCAGCATCGCGTAATTCGTCCCGCCTGAGCGGGATTGTGATGACCCGCCACCCGGTCCCCCCGACCTACCGCCACTCAACAGACCACCCAGCAGACCGCCCAGTCCGCCCGCCCCGCCAGATCCGGAACGGGAAGAGCCCGCGCCCAGCAAACCACCGAGCAAACCGCCCAGCCCGCCCTGTCCCGCACCACCCGCGTGTTGCGTCGCCGACCCCTGACTGGCGCGCAAGAGTTGTTCCAGCAGATCGCTGGTGTTCATGAGTTCGTCCTCAGCCGATGAATGCCACTCCCGAGTTCAAACAATAGACTTCGAGGAGGCGCGCGCCATGACCGTCTGGCCGACGCACGCCAGGCGCGTGCTAGGATCGCGGGCCAACCGATCACTCAGGGAGCCACCTTAATGCTTGAGCAGCACACCTTCGCCGCCTTTCTGTTCGACATGGACGGCACGCTGACCAACTCCATCGCCGCTGCTGAACGCGTCTGGACGCAATGGGCGCAGAGCAAGGGGCTGGATGTCGAGGAGCTGCTTTCGACGATTCACGGTGTGCGTTGCGTCGACACCCTGCGGCGTCTGAACCTGCCGGGCGTCGACCCGATACGTGAGGCAGAGCTGCTCGCACAGAGGGAGACCGATGACGTCGAGGGCGTGATTTCAATCGAGGGCGCGGCGAAGTTTCTCGCCGCCTTGCCTGACGACCGCTGGGCTGTGGTGACCTCTGCGCCGCGGCTGCTGGCCGAGCGACGGATTCAGGCGGCAGGCCTGCCGCTGCCGAAAATCATGGTCGCAGCAGAAGACGTCGAACGCGGCAAACCGGCGCCGGACTGCTTTGAACTGGCCGCAAAAAAACTCGGCGTCCGGGCTCACGATTGTCTGGTGTTCGAAGATGCGCCGGCGGGTATTGCAGCGGCAGAAGCGGCGGGCGCCAAGGTCATGGTCATCGCCGCCACACACAAACACGGGATCGACACCCCGCACCCTTCGCTCATCAGTTACGACGAATACCGCGTGGCGCTGAACACTGAAGGCTTGTTGCAGCTGAGCCTGCGCCCAGGGGTATAAGCCCGAGCCAGACAGGCGCGAAGCATGATGCCCGCGCCTGGAGGGTGATCCAGCTTAATCGATCAGTTGAGCTTCACGTAGCGCGCTCAAGGCCGCCAGCCAGCGTGGGTGCTGCCGATACTCGGTGGTCGCCAGACCCCGACCGCGCATCCGCGCGATTCGCGCGTGCGGTGTGATCTTCATCCGTTGAGCAGCGCTCAGGGCCAGCTCGGCGGCCGCACGGTCGTTGCACACCAGGCCCATGTCGCAACCGGCCGTCAGCGCGGCCTCGATACGACTCGCTGCATCCCCCACCACGTGAGCACCGGCCATTGACAGGTCGTCGCTGAAGATCACGCCATCGAAACCCAGTTCGCCGCGCAGAATGTCTTGCAGCCAGCGACGGGAAAAACCGGCCGGTTGCGAGTCGATTTGCGGATAGATCACGTGGGCAGGCATCACTGCAGCCAGCAGCTTGCTCAGGCGCGCGAACGGCACCAGGTCATTGGCGCGAAGGGTTTCCAGGCTGCGCTCGTCGGTGGGAATGGCGACGTGAGAGTCCGCTTCAGCCCAGCCGTGCCCCGGGAAGTGCTTGCCGGTGGCGGCCATGCCAGCGTCGTTCATGCCCTTGATGAAAGCACCGGCCAATACCGCTGCGCGCTCCGGATCGCCCTCGAACGAACGCGTGCCCACGACAGCGCTGCGCTGGTAATCCAGATCCAGCACTGGCGCGAAGCTCAAATCCAGACCTGTGCAAAGCACTTCAGTCGCCATCAGCCAGCCACAGTGCTCGGCCAGAAACTCAGCGTTGGGGTTATCGGCAATCGCCCGCATCGCCGGCAGACGCACAAAGCCCTGACGCAGACGCTGGACGCGACCGCCCTCCTGATCCACGGCCAGTAACAGATCGGGCCGAATCGCCCGGATCGAGGCGCTCAGCTCGCGGACCTGCCGAGGGCTTTCAATGTTGCGGGCAAAAATGATCAGGCCGCCCACTTCGGGCTGACGCAGAAACTGACGGTCTTCGGAAGTCAGCCACGTACCGGCGATATCCACCATCAGGGAGCCTTGCAGGCCAGAACGCATAGAAAGATCCTTCAACAAACCATTGCTCAGTGCGGCATGGTGAGGGATCGTCGGGTGCGATGCAAATGCGCGGCACCCGAGGGTGGGGCAGTCAGGCCTTGGCCGCGGCTGGCGCGGCGCTTTTGCTGCGGGGCTTGAGCTGGGCGCTGATCATCGCGGTGTCGGTGACCCCGGTTTCGGCGCGCATGCCTGCGGCGAGGAATGGCACCATCAGACGCATGACCTGCTCGATGGAGGTGTTCACACCGAAATCGGTTTCGGCAATGGCGCGCAGGGCCTTGATGCCGGACATGCTGAACGCCGCGGCGCCGAGCATGAAGTGCACACGCCAGAACAGCTCGATGGGCGGAATACGCGGCGCCGCTTCGTTGACCAAGAGCATGTATCGGCGAAAGACCTTGCCGTACATGTCCTCCAGATAACGACGCAAGTGGCCTTGGCTCTGGCTGAATGCAAGGCCCAGCAGGCGCATGAAAATGGAGAGATCGTTGCCGCTGCGAGGCTGAACCACCAACGCCTGCTCGACGAGGATTTCCAGCAGTTCTTCCAGCGTGGGTTTGTGCTCGGGTTTGCCTTGACGGCGTTCGAGCTCTTTGTCGAGGCTGGCGCAGAATGGCCCGAGGAACCGCGAGAATACGGCCTGGATCAGCGCCTTCTTGGAACCAAAATGATAATTGACCGCCGCCAGGTTGACCGACGCCTTGCTGGTGATCAGCCGCAACGACGTTTCCGCGAAACCCTTTTCCGCGAAGAGCTGCTCCGCAGCATCGAGAATTCGTTCAACTGTTTCCGACTGAGCCATGGTTATCCGCCTGACAAACACTTGTTTGAAACATACGTTTCAGCCGACCGCCTGTCAACCCTGGCTGTTCGCTTTCTGTCTGATCAGTCACGCCATTTAACCATACAAATCACGGCTTTTATCCACTGCGCCTGTATGCGCATCACCCTTGTGAATCAGCCTCTGTAAAAAGGAGCATTGCCAAGTGGCGATCACTGTATATAATCCCAGTCACTGTATAAAAAGACAGAGCGATGCACATGATCAAACTGACGTCACGCCAAGCCGAAATCCTGGACTTCATAAAACGCTGTCTGGAAGACAACGGCTACCCACCAACTCGTGCGGAAATCGCTCAAGAGCTGGGGTTCAAATCCCCCAACGCCGCTGAAGAACACCTCAAGGCCCTCGCCCGTAAAGGCGCCATCGAAATGACCCCGGGCGCGTCCCGCGGCATTCGCATTCCGGGCTTTGAAGCCAAGGCCGAAGATAGCGGCCTGCCGATCATCGGACACGTCGCAGCCGGTGCGCCGATCCTGGCGCAACAGCACATCGAAGAATCCCTCGCCATCAACCCTGCCTTCTTTCATCCGAGCGCAGACTACCTGCTGCGCGTCCACGGCATGAGCATGAAGGACGTCGGCATTCTCGACGGGGACCTTTTGGCCGTGCACACCACCCGCGAAGCCCGCAACGGCCAGATCGTGGTGGCGCGTATCGGCGACGAAGTGACCGTCAAGCGCTTCAAGCGCGAGGGCAACAAGGTCTGGCTGATCGCCGAGAACCCTGAATTCGCCCCCATCGAAGTCAACCTGAAAGATCAGGACTTGGTCATCGAAGGGCTGAGCGTCGGCGTGATTCGCCGCTAAGGAGAACGTTTATGCAGCTCCCGCACACACCGCAACAACATGCTCAACTGCCGCTGTTCGAAGCATTCATGATGCCCGGCACGCAGCTACTGGACGTTCCACTGCGCCAGATCCCGGTACTCGACGAAATCGTCGAAGCGCCCTGGAGCATCGAACCCGACGTCTTCAGTGAATTGTCATTGCGCGGCGCTGCCGGGAACTGCCTGAACCTCCTGGCGCCCATCCTGCGCGACCTCAGCCAGGACTGTAACGATCGCTGGCTCACCCTCATCGCCCCACCCTCCAGCGTCACACAGGCGTGGCTGCGGGACGCAGGTCTGAACCGGGAACGCATTATCCTGATGCATCCTCGGGGCACCCAGACCGCGCTGGAGCTGACCCGCGAGGCTCTGCGCCTTGGCCGCAGCCACACCGTGGTCAGCTGGATCAACCCGATATCCGCCAGCGCCAGGCAACAACTGATCAGCGCGGCGCGTACCGGGGACGCACAAAGCCTGAACATTCGCCTGGGCTGATGTCCGCCGGGTGAACAGGAGTTTTAAGAGGGGTGCAGCAACAGGCCAGGCTTTTCTCACTCGAGAAGCCATCAGATAGAGATAATGCCGGGCTGATCCAGAACAGGATCAGTGCAGAACGCGAGGCCCCTCTTCTTCCTTGGTCAGCTCGCCTTCAGCCAGGCGACCCGCCATTTGCACACCCACGCTGAGCATCGCCTTGGCGACTTCAACGTGTTGGCCTTGCAGAAATGCCTTGGCATCCTCAGAGAAGTTCAAGGTCACGAGAGACCCTTCATCTTCAGCGCGGCGCAGCTCGATGCGGCCGTCAGGCAGTTCGACAATTTCCAGAAAAGAGGTTGGCATCAGGACAGTTCTCCACGAAAGGCGGGCATTGTAACAGCCTGATGACCCAGGCCCTAGCCCACCGATCACTCTATCACCAGGCAAGTATCAGCACTCGCTCAACCCTTCACGGAAACGAATCGCCAGGCCTTTGAGCTGCTGGCGCCAGCTTTCCATCTCTTCGCGAGTCAGCTCGGGCTCGACCTCCTCTTGTGCCCCCACCGCAATGATCAGCGGCTGCGTGACGTCGCCCTTGGGCTTTTTCGGCTCGCGCGGCGGCAGGAACAGTGCGTGGTAGGACGCCAGCAGCTGCGCCAGCCAGGTTTCCCGTTGTTGCGCCAATTCGACCAGTTCGCCCATTTCAGGGATCGCGATGGCCTCCAGCACCTTGGGGGTCAGCAGGTCTTCAGCGCGGGCCGTGCTGGCGTTGGGCAGGCGATAGAAACCTGCGATCTCGTGGCACAGGCCCAACAACGCACCGTACAGATGAAACACGGCTGACTCGCGCTCGGCCTGGACCAGGCCCTGGGCGTTCATGGCCCGGCTTTCCGTGGCCTTGGCCATGGCTTCCAGCGCCAGGCCTGCAAAGAAAATCTTCTGGTTGGTGCGGGTGTAGAGTTCGTGGGCCATGACAGCGGCCTCCCCATCAATGAAAGTTGAAACGAGCACGGCGGGCAAAAAAATCCCTCGATGCACAGGACGGCCACCGAGGGATTCTTTTAGCGCAAAGTGCCTGTGCTTACCAGCCGCTTTCAGTGCGGCCAGTGGCAATCAACGCTTGTCTTCGACCTTCCAGGTGCCGCCGTCGTAGAACGCGCGCCAGCCGGTCGGCTTGCCGTCCACTTCGGTCTGCACATATTGCTCCTTGGACTTGCGGCTGTAGCGGATCACCGCCGGACGGCCATCGGGGTCCTTTTGCGGCGCCTCGCACAGGAAGTGGTACTTGGGATCGATCTCGGACTTGTGCGGCACGATTTCCAGCACCAACGGTGCACGGGTCTCGCGGTTTTTCGGGAACTGGCTGGCAGCCAGGAACAGACCCGAGGCACCGTCACGCAGAATGTAAGTGTCATCGACCTTTTCGCACTTGAGTTCCGGCATCTTCACCGGGTCCATCTTCGGCGGCGCCGCTTCGCCGTTTTTCAGCAGCTTGCGGGTGTTCTTGCAATTGGTGCAGCCAAAGAACTTGCCGAAACGGCCGGTCTTCAATTGCATCTCACCGCCACACTTGTCGCACTCGACGCTCGGGCCTTCGTAGCCCTTGATGCGGTAGGTGCCCTCTTCGATTTCGTAGCCTGCGCAATCCGGGTTGTTACCGCAGATGTGCAGCTTGTGCTTCTCGTCGAGCAGGTAGGCGTCCATTGCGGTGCTGCAGATCGGGCAGCGATGCTTGCCACGCAACACGCGCGATTCCGATTCACCCTCGTCGTCTTCGGCAATTTCATCACCGGGCGTGAGGTTGACCGTGGCTTTGCAGCGCTCTTTGGGCGGCAGGCTGTAACCCGAGCAACCGAGGAACACGCCAGTGGAGGCGGTGCGGATCTGCATCGGACGGCCGCAGACCTTGCACGGAATGTCGGTCATCACCGGCTCGTTGGCACGCATGCCGCCGCCAGTGACTTCGGCCACCTCAAGCTTTTTCTTGAAGTCGCCGTAGAACTCGTCGAGCACGTTTTTCCAGTCGCGTTCGCCCTGGGCCACGTCGTCGAGGTTCTCTTCCATGCCGGCGGTGAAGCCGTAGTCCATCAGATTGGAGAAACTCTCGGACAAACGCTCAGTGACGATATCGCCCATTTTCTCGGAGTAGAAGCGGCGGTTGTGCAGCGCCACGTAGCCACGGTCCTGAATGGTCGAGATGATCGCGGCGTAGGTCGAAGGACGGCCGATGCCGCGCTTTTCCATTTCCTTGACCAGACTGGCTTCCGAGTAACGCGCAGGCGGCTTGGTGAAGTGCTGGCTCGGGTCGAGCTTGATCAGCTTCATCACGTCGCCCTGAGCCATGTCAGGCAGCACGTCGTCGTCGCCCGGCTTGCTCATCTGCGGCAGCACACGGGTGTAACCGTCGAACTTAAGGATGCGGCCCTTGGCGCGCAGCTCGAAGGTGCCGGCTGCGACACTGACAGTGGTCGACAGGTACTGCGCAGGCGGCATCTGGCAGGCGACGAACTGGCGCCAGATCAGCTCGTACAGACGCTCGGCATCACGCTCCATGCCCGACAGCTTGCTCGGGTGAGTGTTGACGTCGGAAGGACGAATCGCTTCGTGAGCCTCCTGAGCGCCTTCCTTGCTGCTGTAGACGTTGGGCGACTCCGGCAGGTACTTCTTGCCGAACTCGGTTTCGATGTAGGTGCGCGCCATGGCCACCGCGTCGGCCGACAGGTTGGTCGAGTCGGTACGCATGTAGGTGATGTAACCGGCTTCGTACAGACGCTGGGCCATCATCATGGTTTTCTTCACGCCGAAGCCCAGGCGGTTACTCGCGGCCTGCTGCAGGGTGGAGGTGATGAACGGCGCCGAAGGCTTGCTGCTGGTCGGCTTGTCTTCGCGCTTGGCGATGCTGTACGAGGACGCCTTGAGTTTTTCCAGCGCAGCCATGGCCTGCGCTTCGTTTAACGGCTTGAAGGCTTCGCCGTTCTCGCGAGCCACTTCAAAGCGCACACTGGCGCCCTTGGCCGTACCCAGGTCGGCGTGGACTTCCCAGTATTCTTCGGGATTGAATGCGCGGATTTCGCGTTCACGCTCCACCACTAGCTTCACGGCCACCGATTGCACACGACCAGCGGACAGGCCACGGGCGATCTTCTGCCACAACAGCGGCGAGACCATGTAAC
The DNA here is from genome assembly GCF_059421985.1 of Pseudomonas sp. GW821-FHT02A11. Classification (NCBI taxonomy): domain Bacteria; kingdom Pseudomonadati; phylum Pseudomonadota; class Gammaproteobacteria; order Pseudomonadales; family Pseudomonadaceae; genus Pseudomonas; species Pseudomonas sp. GW821-FHT02A11. Next base: position 93,651 of record NZ_JBWKWB010000011.1, on the reverse strand, counting down.
CCACGACGCGATCGAGGAAACGGCGCGCCTGCTGGGCGTTGACGCGGTCGATGTCCAGTTCGCCCGGCTTGGAGAAGGCTTCCTGGATGGCTTTCTTGGTGATTTCGTTGAACACCACGCGCTTGTAGCGCTCGTCATCACCGCCGATGGCTTCGCGCAGGTGCCAGGCAATGGCCTCCCCTTCGCGGTCCAAGTCCGTTGCGAGATAGATGGTGTCGGCGTCCTTGGCCAGACGGCGCAGCTCTTCGATCACCTTCTCCTTGCCGGGAAGGATCTCGTACTTGGCTTTCCAGCCGTGCTCCGGGTCGACACCCATGCGAGCCACGAGCTGACGCTTGGCCTTTTCCTTGGGCGTCAGTGCGGGCGCTTCGGAAGCGGTCTTGCCTTTTTTGGCGGCAGGTTCTTTCGCAGCGCTAGCCGAACCGCTGGTGGGCAGGTCTCGGATATGGCCGATACTCGACTTCACCACGTACTGGCTGCCCAGATACTTGTTGATGGTCTTGGCCTTAGCCGGGGATTCCACAATGACCAGCGATTTGCCCATGGATCGGAAAATTCCTAATGCAAGAAAAAAAGACGTTGGAGCTGTCGAGGCCCCGCTATATATAGTGGCTACAAGGTGAGGTCAAGCACAGGCTACTGCAAGGTCTCGCCAGAGGACCGTGAAAAAAGGTCAGGTTCAGCCGTGACCAAAGCAAAGCGTGGCACTTGCTCGCCGTCAACCTCGACTGACTCCAGAAACATCGTCAAAGGACGAACCCACAGGCCATATTCGCCGTACAGCGCCTGATAGAACACCACTTCCTCTTCAGTCTCCGAATGCTTCGCGACACCGAATACACGGTACTCGGGGCCTTTATAGTGACGGTAAAGACCTGGCTTCAACTGCATGTTGCGGACCTCACGGATTGACGCGAAAAAAAACTTTCAAAAATCGTTTCCCGACAAAAACAAAAGCCGGGGCACGTGGCCCCGGCTTGAACACTCACACCGATTAAACGCGTTCGAATACGGTGGAAATGCCTTGGCCCAGGCCAATACACATCGTGGCGACGCCCAGGGTGCCGCCCTTCTGCTTCATGACGTTGAGCAACGTGCCGGAAATACGCGCTCCCGAGCAACCAAACGGGTGACCCAAAGCGATAGCGCCGCCGTGCAGGTTAACCTTCTGGTCCATCTTGTCGAGTACTTTCAAATCTTTCAGTACTGGCAAGGCCTGGGCAGCGAAGGCTTCGTTGAGCTCGAAGTAGTCGATGTCAGCGATGCTCAAACCCGCGCGCTTGAGCGCTTTCTGGGTCGCCGGAACCGGGCCGTAACCCATGATGGCAGGGTCGACACCGGCCACCGCCATGGAACGGATGACGGCCATTGGCTGAATGCCCAGATCCATCGCGCGCTGGCCCGACATGACAATCATGCAGGACGCGCCGTCAGTGATCTGCGAAGACGTACCGGCGGTCACGGTACCACCTTTTGGGTTGAACGCCGGTTTCAGGGCGGCCAGGCTTTCCAGGGTGGTTTCCGGGCGAATGGTCTCGTCGAAGTCGTACATCTTCAGGAAGCCGTTCTCGTCATACCCTTGCATCGGGATGATTTCGTCCTTGAAGTTGCCTTCCACGGTCGCCTGATGGGCCAGACGGTGCGAGCGCACGCCGAACGCGTCCTGGGCTTCACGGGTGATGCCGTGCATCTTGCCGAGCATTTCAGCGGTCAGACCCATCATGCCCGACGCCTTGGCGGCGTACAGCGACATGTGCGGGTTCGGATCGACGCCGTGCATCATGCCCACGTGGCCCATGTGTTCGACACCGCCGATGACGAAGACGTCACCGTTGTTGCTCATGATCGCTTGAGCTGCGGTGTGCAGCGCGCTCATGGACGAGCCACACAGACGGCTGACGGTCTGCGCCGCCGAGGTGTGCGGGATCTGAGTCATCAGCGACGCCATGCGTGCGATGTTCCAGCCCTGCTCCAGGGTCTGGTTGACGCAGCCCCAGATCACGTCCTCGACTTCCGCCGGGTCGACCTTGCTGTTGCGCTCCAGCAGTTTGCTGATCAGGTGCGCCGACATGTCTTCGGCGCGAGTGTTGCGGTGCATGCCACCCTTGGAGCGGCCCATCGGAGTACGACCGAAGTCGACAATCACGACGTCTCTCGGATTCAAGCTCATATTCTCACCTGTTCGTTGGGCACTTATTCGAAGAAGCGCTGGCCGTTCTTGGCCATTTCACGCAGCTTCGCAGTGGGGTGGTACAAAGCGCCCAGATCAGCGTATTGGTCAGCCAGGGCAACGAATTCAGCGACACCCACGGCGTCGATGTAACGCAGCGCACCGCCACGGAACGGAGGGAAACCGATACCGTAAATCAGGCCCATGTCGGCTTCGGCTGCGGTCTCGACGATGCCGTCTTCCAGGCAACGCACGGTTTCCAGGCACAGCGGAATCATCATCCAGTTGATGATGTCTTCGTCAGTGACTTCACGCTGCTCGTAAACGATCGGCTTGAGCACCTCCACCACGGAGGCGTCGACGACTTTCTTCGGCTTGCCCTTCTTGTCGGTCTCGTAGACGTAGAAGCCCTTGCCGTTCTTCTGGCCCAGGCGATTGGCGTCGTAGAGGGCATCGACAGCGGAGCGGCGGTCGTCTTTCATGCGGTCCGGGAAGCCTTCGGCCATCACGTCTCGGCCGTGGTGGCCGGTGTCGATGCCGACCACGTCCATCAGGTAGGCGGGGCCCATCGGCCAGCCGAACTTTTCCATGACTTTGTCAATGCGCACGAAATCCACACCGGCGCTGACCAGCTTGGCGAAACCGCCGAAGTACGGGAACAGGATGCGGTTGACCAAAAAGCCCGGGCAGTCGTTGACCACGATCGGGTTCTTGCCCATCTTCTTGGCGTAGGCCACGGTGCTGGCAACAGCGACTTCGCTGGACTTCTCGCCACGGATGACTTCAACCAGCGGCATCATGTGCACCGGGTTGAAGAAGTGCATGCCGACGAAGTTCTCGGGACGCTTGAGCGCCTTGGCCAGCAGGCTGATGGAGATAGTGGAGGTGTTGGAGGCCAGGATGGTGTCTTCGCCCACCTGCCCTTCCACTTCGGCCAGCACGGCCTGCTTGACTTTCGGGTTCTCGACGACCGCTTCGACCACCAGGTCCACGTGACCGAAATCGCCGTAGGACAGGGTAGGACGAATCGCATTCAGCGCTTCGGCCATCTTCGCCGGAGTCAGACGACCCTTCTCGACGCGCTTGCCCAGCAGTTTGGACGCCTCGTTCAGGCCCAGTTCGATGGCCTCTTCACGAATGTCCTTCATCAGGATCGGCGTGCCTTTGACCGCCGACTGATAGGCAATGCCGCCGCCCATGATACCGGCGCCCAGTACCGCGGCCTGCTTCACGTCCTTGGCGACTTCATCGTAACGCTTGGCTTTCTTTTTCAGTTCCTGATCGTTCAGGAACAGGCCGATCAAACTCTCGGCAGCCGAGGTCTTGGCCATTTTCACGAAACCGGCGGCTTCGACTTCCAGCGCTTTGTCGCGACCGAAGTTGGCAGCTTTCTGGATGGTCTTGATCGCTTCGACCGGCGCCGGGTAATTCGGGCCGGCCTGGCCTGCCACGAAACCTTTTGCGGTTTCGAAAGCCATCATCTGCTCGATGGCGTTGAGTTTGAGCTTGTCCAGCTTCGGCTGACGCTTGGCCTTGAAATCGAACTCGCCGGAAATGGCGCGCTTGATCAGGTCCAGGGCGGCTTCCTGCAGCTTCTCGGGAGCGACCACGGCGTCGACAGCGCCCACTTTCAGGGCATCTTCGGCGCGATTGTCTTTGCCCGACGCGATCCACTCCACGGCGTTATCGACACCGATCAGGCGGGGCAGGCGTACGGTGCCGCCGAAGCCTGGGTAGATGCCCAGTTTGACTTCAGGCAGACCCACCTTGGCGGTGGCGGACATGACGCGGAAATCCGCAGCCAGGCACATTTCCAGACCGCCACCCAGGGCGATGCCGTTGATCGCGGCCAGGGTCGGCACGTTGAGGTCTTCGAAGTCGCTGAAGATCTTGTTGGCTTCAAGGTTACCGGCGACCAGTTCGGCATCCGGCAGCTTGAAGTTGTCGACGAATTCGGTGATGTCGGCACCGACGATGAACACGTCCTTGCCGCTGGTGACGATAACGCCCTTGATCGACGCGTCTGCCTTGATGGCATCGACGGCCTGACGCAGGTCGTTGAGAGTGAGGCGGTTGAACTTGTTGACGGACTCACCCTTGAGGTCGAACTTCAATTCGACGATGCCACTTTCAAGAGCCTTAACCGTGATGGCTTTACCTTCGTAAATCATCAACTGATCTCCACGATATGGAAGCTGAACAATACGCGTCAGACGCTGAAATCCGGCGCAAATCACGATGTTTTCGTGGTTGCGAACACCAAACGCCAGTTACCCCGTCGACGCGATTCGAGCGTCTGTCAGAGCATTCCTACGGCAAACGCTCAATTCATACGCCCGTTTGATTTGGGTGCGCCTACCTTCTGCCATATTCCAGCAATTGTCAATTCGTCCGACAGCGGACAAAACCGGCAAATCACAGGTAGAAGACACATTTGATAGACGACCATTCAGCAAAATGATCGCGCTCGGTGAACGAGGATGTGACTAAACACGCGAAGCGACGACCGGTGCGCAAATCCGGAAAAATAATGGGATCCACGGCAGACAACTGCACCAATAAGGTCTACATTCAGCGCACTTGCATCAAGACGGGTCGTTTTCAGAAATGCTGTGAAACGAATCGGGACGTCTTTTGCGGCATTGCACCGCAAAGCAACACGAATTACGGCCTGCCTGGCCAACCCCCAGCCCGATGTTGTTATCGGGCTTTTTAATGCCCGCGATTTGGCAAACGCTGCGCCTCACCGGTTACGCTAAGGCCTTCAGAACCGCAGCAATGCGCTGCAACACATTTTCATCACCGCGCTCGGCCCAATACAGGGCAATCAACTGCTTGCCGGCTTCGAGCTTGTAAACGTCTGCGGGCAACGTTTGAAGATGTGGCAACAGACGCGAGTCTTCGCAGGGTTCGCGCCACTGATTGACCCAGTTGCCGGGCGTCATCTGCCAGTACACCCAGACGTCAGGCTCGCGCGCCGTACGCGGCCTGTGATACTGCGCGCACGGGCTAGGGGGCTCGACCGGCAGCCAGTGCGGCCACTCCTGAGGGATCAACTGCATGACCAGGCCCATGCGCCGCGCGGCCATGCGCATGGCCATTCGTCCGCTCTGGGAGCGCGACGGTCGCAGCCATACCAGAGGGCTCAAGACAACCGCAACGATTGACAGCACTATCCACACCGTCATATCTGTATGCCCCTGTCGCGGGGAGCGACGGGCAAAACAAGACGGCGTGCCATGAGGCGCGTGAAAAGAGCCATAATCAAAACCATCGCAGACCTCAGAAGGAACATCCCATGTCCTATGAACATATTCTGGTAGCCGTGGACCTCACTGAAGAGTGCGATCCGGTCATCAAGAAAGCCATGAAACTGGCTCTGGGCACTAACGCCAAGCTGTCACTGGTGCACATTGTCGAACCCATGGCCATGGCCTTTGGCGGCGACGTGCCAATGGATCTCTCGCAACTGCAGCAACAACAGTTCGACCAGGCCAAGGAGAAGCTTGAAAACCTGAAACTCAAATACCCTGAAGTCAAAACCGGCGACAGCCACCTGACCTACGGCCAGCCGCGTCAGGAAATTCACAATTTGGCCAAAGAGCACAAGGTTGACCTGATCGTCGTCGGCAGCCATGGTCGTCACGGCCTGTCGCTGCTGCTGGGCTCCACTGCCAATGATGTGCTTCATGGTGCGCCGTGTGACGTATTGGCCGTGCGCCTGGTCAAACGCGCTGAATAAACCCGGCACAAGCACAAATGCCCGGGCCGTTGAAGGCTCGGGCTTTTTTATGTCGGCAGATCGGCGATCACTCGTCCAGTTCGGCCCAGCGCTCGACCAGGGTATCCAGCTCTTTGTTGAGTTGCTCAAGCGACGCCAGCACCTTGGCGGTCTCGGCAGCCGGACGCTGATAGAAGCCTGAATCGGCGATTTCAGCTTCAACGGCGGTGATCTGCTGCTCTTTGGCGTCGATTTCTCCCGGCAGCGCTTCCAACTCGCGTTGCAGTTTGTAGCTGAGCTTCTTCTTCGCGGCAGGCGCTTCCTGCATCGGAGCAGGCGCAGCGGCCACCGGCTCGACGATGGCCGAGTTCAGGTCGGCCTTGCCCGATTTGCTTTCGGTCACGCCCAAAAGACGCGGCGAGCCGCCCTGTCGCAGCCAGTCCTGATAGCCACCGACGAACTCGCGAACCTTGCCCTCGCCTTCGAACACCAGGGTACTGGTGACCACGTTATCGAGGAATGCCCGGTCGTGGCTGACCATCAGCACAGTGCCCTTGAAAGTCAGGAGCACTTCTTCGAGTAGTTCGAGGGTTTCAACGTCCAGATCGTTGGTCGGTTCGTCGAGGACCAGCAGGTTGGCCGGTTTGCTGAACAGCTTGGCCAGCAGCAGGCGCGCACGCTCACCGCCCGACAGCGCCTTGACCGGCGTGCGAGCACGCTGCGGGCTGAACAGGAAATCACCGAGATAGCTCAAAACATGGCGGCTTTGACCGTCAATGTCGATGAAGTCGCGACCTTCGGCGACGTTGTCGACCACGGTCTTTTCCAGGTCGAGCTGGTGACGCAACTGATCGAAATAGGCGACCTCAAGGTTCGTCCCGACGTCCACCGAACCGCTGGTGGGCTGGAGGTTGTCGAGCATCAGCTTGAGCAGCGTGGTCTTGCCGGTGCCGTTGGCGCCCAGCAGACCGATGCGGTCTTCGCGCTGCAGCACCATGGAGAAATCCTTGATCAGCATCGGCCCGCCCGGGTGAGCGAAGCTGACGTTTTCCAGGACCATGACCTGCTTGCCGGATTTATCGGCGGTGTCCAGCTGGATATTCGCCTTGCCGGTCCGCTCGCGACGCTCGCCGCGCTCGACGCGCAGTGCCTTGAGGGCACGCACGCGGCCTTCATTACGGGTGCGACGGGCCTTGATGCCTTGCCGTATCCACACTTCTTCCTGCGCCAGGCGCTTGTCGAACAGCGCGTTGGCGGTTTCTTCGGCCGCCAGCATCGCTTCCTTGTGGACCAGGAAACTGGCGTAGTCGCCGTTCCAGTCGATCAGGCCGCCTCGATCGAGCTCCAGGATGCGGGTCGCGAGGTTTTGCAGGAAAGAACGGTCGTGCGTGATGAACAGCACGGCGCCCTGGAATTCCTTCAGCGCTTCTTCCAGCCAGGCGATGGCACCGATATCCAGGTGGTTGGTGGGCTCGTCGAGCAGCAAGAGATCCGGCTCGGACACCAGCGCCTGGGCCAGCAGAACGCGACGACGCCAGCCGCCGGACAGCTCGGCAAGGGTCTTGTCTGCCGGGAGTTGCAGGCGGCTGAGGGTGCTGTCCACCAGTTGCTGGAGGCGCCAGCCGTCACGGGCTTCGAGGTCTGACTGCACGTGCATCAGCTTGTCCAGGTCTTCGGCGGTGACGATGTTCTGGCTCAGGTGGTGGTATTCGGCCAGCAAAGCCCCCACGCCATCGAGGCCTTCGGCAACGACGTCGAATACGGTACGGCCATCCGCCACAGGCAGTTCCTGGGGCAGCTCGCCGATCTTCAGGCCCGGGGCGCGCCAGACGTTGCCGTCATCAGGCAGCTGCACACCCTTGACCAGCTTGAGCATGCTGGATTTGCCGGTGCCGTTGCGACCGATGATGCAGACCCGCTCTCCACGGGCGATCTGCCAGGACACCTTGTCCAACAACGGCATGGCGCCGAACGCAAGGGACACATCGCTTAATTTGAGCAGGGTCATGAGCTTCTCCAAAAACCGGGCGCGCATTCTACCTGAGATAGAGGGTGGGTTGGCTTTAAATCGTTACTTTGATGCCCTGTCGGGCGCATTCGCCGGCAAGCCAGCTCCTACATTTTTTGCAACGTGCCATGGCCTGATGGACCGCGTTGGCAGTTTTGGTGCCTGGCGAGAAATTGCATCGCTTTAAAAGGCTGACAACTCGGACCCTCAGGATGCGGTACGTTGCAAAAAATGTAGGAGCTGGCTTGCCGGCGATTAGGCCCGCAGGGCAACAGAGTAAGAATCCCAAGCCGACCCAATCCCTCCACCCCAACTGCAAGCATTTGTTTCCATCACCCACCCACCTGCACCTTCGCCCTTCAACCCGCGCCGGCAAAAGGCTAAGCTAGCGGCACTTTTCACGGTTCATCTGCACGGAAGTCTCATGCGCAGTCGTTTGTTCAGCCTTTTGTCCTGCCTGCTTCTGTCGGCCACCGCTGCCCAGTCTGTCCAAGCGGTCGATATCACCACTCAACGTCAATACTACGACCAGGCCAAGCGCGCGCTGGCCAAGGGCGATGCGGGACCGTACCGCATGTACGCCTCGGCACTGGCCGACTATCCGCTGGAGCCGTATCTGGCCTATGACGAACTCACTGCCCGCCTGAACAGCGCGAGCAACGAGGAGGTCGAGAAATTCCTCGCCGAGCATGGCGACTTGCCCCAGGCCAACTTCATGAAGCTGCGCTGGCTGCGCCTGCTGGCGTCACGTGGCGACTGGCAGCCGTTCGTTCAGTATTACGACCCCAAGCTCAACTTCACCGAGCTGGACTGCCTCAACGGCACCTATCAGCTCAGCCACAACCTGCGCTCGGAAGGCTACGCCAACGCCGAAAAGCTGTGGATGACCGGCAAGACCCTGCCCGCCGCGTGTGACACGTTTTTCACCCAATGGGCAGTCGAAGGCCAACTCACCGAACAGAAACGCTGGCAGCGCGCCAAGCTGGCAGCTCAAGCGCGCAACTATGCGCTGGCCAATCAACTGGTCAACAGCATGACCACCCTCGCCCCTCAGGGTCGGCTGCTGATCGCCGTGGCGCAAAAGCCCGAGATGGTCAACAACCAGGGCCAGTTCATGCCGGCCGATGAGGCAATGTCCGATGTGGTCGGCCTGGGCCTGCGTCGCCTGGCCAAGCAGGACCCGCAACGGGCCATGGAGCTGCTCGACAGCTACGCGCCGGTGCTGCATTTCTCCCACGAAGAACAGGTGCAGATCGCCAAGGAAATCGGCCTGACGCTGGCACGCAGCTACGACGATCGCGCGCTGGGCCTGATGACCAAATACGATCCGGACCTGCGCGACAACACGGTCACCGAATGGCGCCTGCGCTTGCTGCTGCGCCTTGGCCGCTGGGGTGATGCCTATGAGCTGACCCGCCGCCTGCCGCAGGACTTGGCCACCACGAACCGCTGGCGCTACTGGCAGGCACGTTCGCTGGAGCTTTCGCAACCGAACAACCCTCAGCTGCCGGCGTTGTATCGCGCGGTGTCCAAAGAACGCGACTTCTATGGCTTCCTCGCCGCCGATCGTACGCAAACCCCGTACATGCTCAACAACAAGCCGTTGATGCTGAGCCAGGCGACCCTCAACAAGGTGCGCAATACGCCGGGCGTGCGTCGGGCGCTGGAGTTCTACCAGCGTGGCGAAGTGGTGAACGGGCGACGCGAGTGGTATCACGTGACTCGCCATTTCACCCGCGACGAGATGGTCGCCCAGGCAAAACTGGCCTATGACATGGGCTGGTATTTCCCGGCGATTCGCACCATCAGCCAGGCGCAATATTGGGATGATCTGGATATCCGTTTCCCCATGGCCCATCGCGACACGCTGGTGCGTGAAGCGCAGATCCGCGGCCTGCATTCGAGCTGGGTGTTCGCCATCACACGTCAGGAAAGTGCGTTCATGGACGACGCCCGCTCCAGCGTGGGCGCCAGTGGCCTGATGCAGTTGATGCCCGCCACCGCAAAAGAAACGGCCCGCAAGTTCAGCATTCCACTGGCCTCCCCTGCCCAGGTGCTCAACCCGGACACCAACATCCAGCTGGGCGCGGCGTATCTGAGCCAGATCCATGGGCAGTTCAATGGCAACCGGGTGCTGGCGTCAGCGGCGTACAACGCAGGCCCCGGCCGTGTGCGGCAGTGGCTCAAGGGCGCGAACCACTTGGGGTTCGATGTATGGGTCGAGAGCATTCCGTTTGACGAAACCCGGCAATACGTTCAGAACGTGCTGTCTTACGCGGTGATCTACGGACAGAAGCTCAATGCGCCACAGCCGCTGGTGGACTGGCATGAGCGGTTTTTCGATGATTTGTAACCGCTGATCAAGCCCGCGGCGGGAGAAACTGTGGGGGCCGGCTTGCTGGCTCCCACAATAATCGCCCATGACTCACGACCGCGAACGGTATGAGTCATCACTCCAGCACCTCTACCTCCATCCCCACCTTGACCCTACCCGGCCCGTCGTTGACCATGTTCTGGCCGAACCAGATCTCGCCCTCTTTCTCCCGATAACGCTTGAGCGTGTTCAGCGGCTCGCGGTCTTCGCTGCGCTCGCCAGTCGCCGGATCAATGGTGGTGAGGATGCAGCGGGCGCAGCCCTTGAGCAGGCGGAATTCCAGAGTGCCGATGCGAATGCGTTTCCAGCCGTCTTCAGCGAAGGCTTCGGCGCCTTCCACCACCAGATTGGGGCGAAAGCGCAACATTTCCTGGGGGTGCCCGATCCGGTTCGACAGATCGTCCAGCGACGCCTGGCCGATCAACAGCAGCGGAAAGCCATCGGCAAAGCCCACCTTGTCATCCACCGTGCCAAAGCCCGAGGGCAGCCAGCGGGCACGTTCCTTGGGGACGTGCACCACGCGTGTCGGTTTGCCGATGAAGTCGCTGACCCAGCGCGCCGCTTCATCACCTGCATCCGGGACACGCAAGGTATCGCGCCAGACCGTGACGCCGCGCAGGTTGTCTTCGATGTTGTCCGGCAACGCCACATCGAGCGGCGAAAGCCCAGGGGCCGAGAGCGTGACTCCGCCCCGCTCGTTCCACAGCACCGAGAGCTGAGACATGTGCGGCATGGCGCGCTGGCTATAGAAACGCCCGGTGGTCTCGTCCACCAGCATCCAGCGTCGGTCTCCAGTGAGCCCCAATTCATCGAAACTGGCCTGTTGCAGCGACTCGGCCTTGCAGGATTTGAGGGGATACCGGTACAGCGCGCTGAGGTGCAGCATGGACGCGTCCTTGGAGTGAGCAAATGGGAAGGCCACACTTTATACGAGCCATCAGCGCTGCGAACCGTACAGATACAAAAAAGCCCCTCCATACAGCGAGGGGCCTGAAAGCGTGAGCGGTCAGTGATCGAGCATCAGGCGCTCGCGCACAACGTCCACCAGCTTGTCCGGCTGGAACTTGGACAGGAAGTTGTCGCAACCGACCTTCTTGACCATCGACTCGTTGAAGCTGCCCGAAAGCGACGTGTGCAGCACCACGTAAAGCCCACGCAGGCGTGGGTCGTTGCGGATTTCAGTGGTCAGGCGATAGCCGTCCATTTCCGGCATTTCGGCGTCGGTGAAGATCATCAGCAGCTTGTCGGTCATGACCTCGCCGGTGTCCGCCCACGCCTTGAGCATGTTGAGCGCCTTGAGGCCGTCGCTGGCCACGTGCATCTTCACACCGAGCTGGCCCAGGGTGTCGCGCAGCTGCGACAGCGCGACATTGGAGTCATCCACTAGCAAGACTTCACGACCGCGAGCGCGGCCCAGCACCGGATCGTCGAGCTTGTCGCGGGACACCTTGGCGCTGTACGGCACGATTTCGGCGAGTACCTTTTCGACGTCGATGATTTCCACCAACTGGTCATCGACCTTGCTGATGGCCGTCAGATAATGCTGACGCCCTGCACTGCTGGGCGGCGGCAGAATGGCTTCCCAGTTCATGTTGACGATGCGGTCGACACCGCCCACCAGAAACGCCTGAACGGAGCGGTTGTATTCAGTGACGATGATGGTGCTCGACGCTTCGGGCACCAGCGGGCGCATGCCGATGGCCTGGGACAGATCGATCACCGGCAGGGTCTGGCCGCGCAGGTTGACCACGCCGCACACGAACGGATGACGTTGCGGCATCAGGGTCAGCTTGGGCAGTTGCAGCACCTCCTGAACCTTGAACACGTTGATCGCGAACAATTGTCGACCAGCCAGGCGGAACATGAGAATTTCCAGGCGGTTCTCACCCACCAGCTGTGTACGTTGGTCTACTGTGTCGAGAATGCCAGCCATCGGGTGCTCCTGGAGCAGGGTTCAAGTAAGTCCGCACTTGGGTTATCGGCAGCGCAGTCGCAGACCTTAATCGTGACAACGACGTGTGCCGCGCCAATTGATATCACATTAACATCATGCTTTACTGCCGTGTATCTGAAACGAACGAACATGCGCCAGTAGTGGCTATTTGATCTCCCACTATCAGCACTCAGGCATTCCCCTAGGGGTATTCCTTAAACCCGATCAGGGCAAACCTGATATTCGTGCTTTCTTTTAGCCATTATTGTGACGCCATTCTCATTGAGTGAATGGAGTCAGCTACGTGGTCGCGTTCGTGGAATTCCCCGATCCCCTCGTCAATAAAGAGATCGCCGATATTCGGCTGCCCTCGCGCACGCGAGTGGCAAACGATTGCGTGCCAACGGCTACCTACCAATCAAAATATTCAGAAACGCCCTACAGACTTTTTATTGCCTTCAACATTAACTTTGGGCCACTCGCCCCACGCGCTTGCGGATCGCGTTCCATGAAGAGTGGAGGTTTGACATGCTGAACGGCAATGAATGGCATGAGTTGCACGGCAATTTCCTCGCTGAAACCCAAGTCCTGATGACCCGTGCAGACGAATGCCTGAGCCATCTGGACCTGATCAGTGACGACAGGGACGCCATTGAATGCCTGCTCGGCACCCTTCAAAAGGTCGCAGGCCTGGCCGATACGGCATCGGTGCAAGCCATTGCCGGGTTCGCGCGGCAGTTACGCTACCTGCTTTATTTCGCCAGCGCCGCCGGGCGTCTTCAGCCCAAGGCCCTGCTGACCCTGCGCCAGTGCCTGTCGTTGTTGTCCTGGCAGGTCGAACTGGTGGACCCACTGTCAGGCCTGCTTCCATTGGACGACAATGAACAGCAGGAACTGCTCGAACAATTCGGCTGCTGCTGTGGAGTTGGCCAGCTCGACAGCAGCCATTCGGTCGCCGTTGAATGGACCGCGCCGATGGCCACCGCGCTCCCTCCTGTCGAATCTGCCGTGGGCGAACACCTGGACCGCCCTGCGTCACGCTGATCCGGCGTCCGCTTCCATGCCCTGCCAGCAGGGCAGCCTTTCGGACTGCCACGACTGCGTCCGGCTCAATCGCAAGCATGATCAAACGCGACAGGCTCGCCAGCTCTCGGTTGCATCGGCGTGCGGCATGCGGCAGGCTCGTTGTGCAATGCCCTCTTCTCAAACAGAGGAGGCGACTTGCCACTTGATTAGCACCATCGTTCCATTATTACTTCCTGACGGTTCAGACAACTATCGCACGTCACTTATTTACAGTAGGCACTTAATAAAGCCGGTATTTAAGGTAATATCTGCGCCCGCGATCGAGAAGGTAAGTCTGCAATCGCATCCCTTTGTTGAACATCGCCCCCTGGTTCTTGTACACACGTAAAAAGTGAGCTGCATGTGCGTCATGCTGACTCGCTTAAGTGGCCTGACACTTCGCTGTTCAGGTATCCGCAATAATTATCCGATGGCTTCATCCGCTATGCATGGCAGCAACAAGACCTTCAAGTTACGGACTATGGGCGCAAACAGGATGCTTCGGTGGGTGGCTATATTGTGTCTGGCAACATCGGCGTGTAATGCCATTGCCTGGTTTTTCGACAATGGCGTGCCGAATGGCCTGGCACTGCTCAATGTTCTGGCATTTGTAACAGTTGCCTATGGCCTGAGTCGCCCCAGCCAGACCATTCAGTTCCAGCCTCAGGAACTGGCCGATCACATGCTGCAGGTTCAGGAAACCGAGCGTCATCGTTTGAGCCGTGAACTGCACGACGACATCGGCCAGATGCTGACTGCCGCCAAGCTGCAGAGCGAATGGATGCAACGCCGAGCCACCGAGGACCTGCAGCCTCACTGCACGATGCTCAACAACATCCTCGACGAAACCCTGGCCAAAGTGCGGGACGTCTCGGCCATCCTGAATCCGCGCCAACTGACCAGCCTGGGTCTGGAAGCCAGTCTGCGCGCGCACCTGCTGCGCACGCTGGCCGACACCTCGATCCTCTGGAGCCTGGAATGCCATCAGCGGCTGGCCGGGATTCCCGAGGAAATGGCTGTCGCGGCGTTTCGCATTACCCAGGAAGCCGTCACCAACATGCTTCGCCACGCTCAGGCGAAGAACCTGCTGGTGCGCATCCAGCGCCGCCCGGACGGCTTGGCCTTGAGCGTTACCGACGACGGCGTGGGGTTTTCTCCGGCTGCCGATCCGGGTCAGCAAGGCCAGCGCGGCATGGCCGGCATGTCCGAACGCGCCGCCCTGCTCGGCGGCCATCTGACCGTCGACAGTCAGCCCGGCCAGGGCACGAATATTCATGCCCTGTTCCCCTGGGCGCCCCGCGCCCGCGAACGCGCCGAGATAAATAAGCACTCATGATCTGCAATCTTCTTCTGGTCGACGACCATGCATTGATCCGCGCTGGCGTCCGCGCTCTGGTCTCCGACATTCCCGGCTATCAGGTGATCGGCGAGGCAGCCGACGGCAATCAGTTGCTGGAAATGACCCTGGACCTGAAACCGGACATCATCCTGCTCGATATCTCCATGAAGGACAGCAACGGCCTGGATGCCCTGGAGCGCCTGCACAGGGCATTGCCCCACAGCAAGGTGCTGATCCTGTCGATGCACACCGATCCGCAGATGATCATGCGCGCGCTGGAAGGCGGCGCTCATGGCTACCTGCTCAAGGACGCCACGGCGACTGAAATCGAACAGGCGCTGCAAGCCCTGCGCAATGACGAACGCTACCTGAGCCCGGCGATTGCCCACACAGTGATCAATCAGGCACTGATCAGCGCGCACTCGAACAAACCTGACACCGTGGAAAACCACAACCTGACCGCGCGCCAGCTGGAAATCCTGCGCCTGATCGTGCGCGGCAAATCCACCCGGGAAATTGCCAACGGCCTGAACCTGAGCGTCAAGACCGTCGAGACCCACCGCTCCCAGATCATGAAACGCCTGCAGATCTACGATGTGGCGGGTCTGGTGCTGTTTTGCGTGCGTGAGCAGATCATCAGTCTGGATGATTGAGATCTGAAGCGCCACCTACGTTGACACAGGCCGTCATTGGTATCGAGCATGTGCGGGGCTGTCATGGGCCGTCCTGAATCTTCGCCATCATGGTGATGAAGACCCCGCCTACGCCCGCTAGCCTCTGACGGCGGCCTCAATCGCGGCGATGTCGATTTTGGTCATGTTCATCATCGCCTCGAAGGCCCGTTTGGCCACCGCTTTGTCCTTGTGGGTGAAGGCCTCGGTCAATACGCGCGGGGTGATTTGCCACGACAGCCCCCACTTGTCTTTGCACCAGCCGCAGACGCTGGCTTGGCCGCCGTTGTCGATGATGGCGTGCCACAGGCGGTCGGTTTCTGCCTGATCGTCTGTCGCGACCTGAAACGAGAACGCCTCGCTGTGCTTGAATTCCGGGCCGCCGTTGAGGCCGATGCAGGGGGTGCCCATGACCGTGAATTCCACCGTCAGCGCATCGCCTTCCTTGCCGGACGGGTAATCGCTGGGGGCTTTGTGAACGGCCTGGACCGCGCTGTCCGGGAAGGTCCTGGCGTAGAAGTTCGCGGCATCCAGCGCGTCACCGTTGTACCAGAGACAGACCGTGTTCTTGCTGACCATTTCAGTTCTCCAGAGTCGGGAGGTGAAGAGATCAGTCTAGTCCCGGGATCGGTACGCTGGGGGCGGCTCAGACGGGCTGCCCGTCAAGCTCCTTGTTCGGCGACTTCCACGCGATTACGCCCTGCCCGTTTGGCCTGATACAGCGCCGAATCCGCCAGACCGTATGCCGTGTCGAAACCGGTGCCCTGAGGGTTGGCGCTGACGCCGAAACTGGCGGTGATGGAGCGATTGACCGGATGACCGAACACGTGATCGGCGATGGCTTGGCGCATCGCTTCGGCCATGCGCAGCCCCGCTTGGAGTTGCCCGGCCGGGATCAATACGGTGAACTCCTCGCCGCCTACCCGCCCGATTGCGCCGTCGTCGCCGACGATGCGTCGCAGGCAGGCGACGATGCCTTGAATCACCGCATCGCCCGCCGGGTGGCCGAACTCGTCGTTGACGTGTTTAAAGTGGTCGATGTCGAGCACGATCAGCACCGCCCCTCTGCTGAGCAACGCTTGAGCGGTCATGTCGATGATCGCGCCACGGTTCAGCACGCCGGTCAGGGCGTCATGGGTGGCGCGGTATTCGAGCTGGCGGGCGAGGGTCTGCAGCTGCGCGTTGAGGGCGTTCATCTCGCGCTCTGCACGGTCGCTGCGACCGATCAAACGTCGCGTTTCGCGCATCAGGCGTTCGTAATGGGTTGCCAAGCCTGACAGCGACTGGCGATAGACCTGCGCGTGCGCCTCGGGCAAGGCCAGAATCGAACGCACCTGCTCCAGGGCTTCGGCTTCGCTGGTGAACAAGTCCGGAGCCGGTTCGCTGGAAACGCCTCGAGAAGCGACGGAAGCTGCCATCTCCAATACCCTCTTCACGTGGTGATCGGACAGTCGTTGAAGACGATCGAGGTGAAGTCAGCCTTGAGCTCCTCACCGAACTCGAAAATGGTTTCGTCTTCTTCGTCGTAATACCAGTTCACTTCAATGCGGTTGCCGTCCTCGGCGGCCTGGTCCAGCGCATCGAAAATACTGAACAGCATCTTGGTGCTGGAGCTGTTGAAATAGGCCAGTGCAATGTTCGCGGTAATCGCCGCGCTTTCCTTGCTCGCCAGGTAGGTGCGCAGTTGCTGCACGATGGGCGCATAAAAGGCGGCGGCGTTTTCCGGGTAGGACTCGCCTTTCATCGACAGCAGATTCTGGTCGAAACGAAAGTCGATTTCCGGCGAGGTGGCCGTTGCTTCGATGTAGAAGTTGTCCATGGCTAAGCGTCGCTCAATTCAGATAGTGGCTTTAAGGCAAAACAGCGTCGTGTCAGGGTCATCGGCGCGGGGATGAAAGTCGAACTCCAGCGGCGCACTGGCATCCCGGGCCATGGTCAGGAAACCCAGGCCTGCGCCCTTGCTGTCCTCGGGCGTTTCAGAGCGCAGGGTGACTTTGTAGGCTTGTTTGATTTCATCAAGGGACATATTGCGCAGCGGTTCGAGTTTCTCCCGCAAACGCTCTATGTCGGCAGTGGCAATCGGGTTGGCGCAGAGCATCAGGTGGCGCTCGCCGTCGGTGCTGATGCACACCGCGCCCTGACGCAGACCGGATGCCTCGGACACCGACGCACTGAGGGCATCGGAGGAGTAATGAATGATGTTCTGCGAAAGCTCCACGAACGAGGAAAACAGCTTGCGCCGCGTAGGGCCGCTGACCCCGGAAATTTCCAGCTGCAGCTTCACCACTTCGGCCATGGCCGAGATGATGTGATGGGTGAAATAGCCCATGTGGTAGAAGATCACATTGCGCTGTTGGGCCAGATCGAAAAATGTGCAGTCCTGTTGGGCGGTCGCTGAGTTAAGCATCATCATTCCTGAATACGGGCACAGAAGAGGGTCAGGTCGTCGCGACGGGTCTGTTCGGCCTGCCACACCACCAGCGCCTGGCGCAGGGCTTCGCAGATGGTGGTCGAGGGCTGGTCGCGGCGCTCGAGAAGAATGTCGAAGGCCTTGCGCTTGCCGAAGGCAATGCGTTTGGGGCCGCCGATCTGGTCGATCAGCCCGTCGGTGGCCACGAACATCAGGCTACCCGGCTGCATCTGCACGGTGCTGAGCGACCACTGATAATCGAAATCGCTGCCCACGTAGCCCACGCCCATGCGCCGCCCGGCCAACGTATCCAGCTGATCGGCACCGGGGTTGAGCACGTGCAGGGCCATGCGCGCGCCGGCGAAGGTCAGCACGCGGGAGGCGTTGTCGAACCAGAAGAACGCAGCGTCCAGGCCATCGTCGGACTCCGGCGTGCCATCGAGGCCGTTGACCTGACCGAGCATCTCCTTGACGCCGCGATTGACCGCCGACAACAGCCGCGCCGGATCACGCGGGCCGATCTGCCCCAGGGCTTGAGTGAGCGAAGACGATGCGATCAAGGTCATGAAAGCGCCCGGCACGCCATGCCCGGTGCAGTCGGCGATAGCGCCGAACCAGCCTTCGGGGTAGGCGCTGAAATGATAGAAATCGCCGCCGACCACATCCCGCGGCTCCCACAGCAACGAGGCGTCGCCCAGGGTTGAGGTCAGCGCCTCGCGGGACGCTCGCAGCATGGCGCGCTGAATGACGCTGGCGTATTCGATGCTCTGCATCATCTGGCGGTTTTTCTCGGCCTGCATCGCCGCGACCACCGCCATCAGCTCCAGACCGTTGCCAAGTCCTGCGAAACGGCCATCGCGGGTGACGATGAAACCGTCGGCCAATGCCTTTTCGCCGAACTCCACGGTCTTGAAGGTCAGCGCTTCGATGCTCATTTGGGCATCGACCACCAGCGGTTCCTTGTCCATGAAAGCGATGCAGCTTTTCTTGTCGTAAAGCTCGCGATGAAACGGCTTGGCCATCTGCGAAAGGAAGATATTGCGGTTGATCAGGCCGATCGGACGATCCCCCTCGAGCACCGCCAGGCAGGCCCGCTCCCGGTGCGCGCTGAAGATCTCCATCACACGATTGTTGGTGCAGTCCGACTCGATGCCGGGCACCTCGTTGCACAGATCACCGGCACAACGGTGATCTCTGGGCAGCTTGGGCCGCGTAAAGGTGAAATGTTCTGCCTGCATGTCCGTACTACCGAGCCAGACCAAAGCAAGCACGGTAGCAACGTGATGTTAAGATGATGTTACAAAAACCCGCCTCTGCCTCCATTGTCCGACTTGGTGTTAAATACAGCACCCGGATTACACCTACAGCCTGTTCCAGCCCTCATCAGAGAACAGGCCATGAAACGGAGAGCACAATGAAAAGCCCATCCAAGACCTCTCACATTTTTACTCTGGCGGTGAGCGCATGATCGAAGTCACCGAAGTTTCCATCGCTGACCTGCGCGCCGCACTGGAGTCGGGCAAGACCACTTCGGTGGAGCTGGTCAAAGCCTATCTGGCGCGCATCGACGCCTACGACGGCCCGAACACCAGCACAGCGCTCAATGCCGTGGTGGTGCGCAATCCCGAGGCGTTGAAAGAAGCCGAAGGCGCCGACGCACGTCGTGCCAATGGCCAGACCCTCGGCCCGCTGGACGGCATTCCCTACACTGCCAAGGACAGCTATCTGGTCAAGGGCCTGACCGCAGCCTCGGGCAGCCCGGCCTTTGCCAAACTGATCGCTTACCGTGACGCCTTCACCATTGAGCGCCTGCGCGCTGCCGGGGCTATCTGCTTGGGCAAGACCAACATGCCGCCCATGGCCAACGGCGGGATGCAGCGCGGCGTCTACGGCCGCGCAGAAAGCCCGTATAACGCTGATTACCTCACCGCGCCCTTCGCCTCAGGCTCCTCCAACGGCGCAGGCACAGCGACCGCTGCCAGCTTCGCGGCGTTTGGCCTGGCCGAAGAAACCTGGTCCAGCGGACGGGGGCCTGCATCCAACAACGGCCTGTGCGCTTACACCCCGTCGCGAGGTGTGATTTCGGTGCGCGGCAACTGGCCACTGACGCCGACCATGGACGTGGTCGTGCCCTTCGCGCGGACCATGGCCGACTTGCTGGAAGTGCTCGACGTGGTGGTCGCCGAAGACACCGACACCCGTGGCGACCTGTGGCGTTTGCAGCCCTGGGTGCCGATTCCGCCGGTTGCCTCGGTGCGCCCGGCGTCCTACACCGAGCTGCTGGTGAACAGCGAGGCATTGGCTGGCAAGCGTCTGGGCATCCCGCGCATGTACATCAATGCCGACGCTGAGGCCGGCACCAGCGAAGCCCCGGGCATTGGCGGCCCCACCGGGCAACGCATCCACACCCGCCCGTCGGTGATCGGTTTGTGGCAAGCAGCTCGCAAAGCCCTGGAAGCGGCAGGCGCGCAGGTGATCGAAGTGGACTTCCCGCTGGTGTCCAACTGCGAAGGCGATCGTCCCGGCGCGCCGACCGTGTTCAATCGCGGCATCGTCTCCAAGGAATTCCTGCACCACGAACTGTGGGACCTGACCGCTTGGGCATTCGATGATTTCCTGCGCGCCAACGGCGACCCGCAACTGAACCAGCTGGTGGACGTCGACGGCCCGAAAATTTTCCCCCACGACCCCGGCACCCTGCCGAACCGCGAGGGCGATCTGGCGGCGGGCATGGACGAATACGTGCGCATGGCCGAGCGCGGCATCACCCCGTGGAGCGAGATTGAAACGTTGCCCGACGGCCTGCGCGGGCTGGAAAAAACCCGCAAGCTGGACCTGGAAGACTGGATGGACTCTCTGGGGCTGGACGCGGTGCTGTTCCCGACCGTGGCCGATGTAGCGCCTGCCAATTCGGACGTCGATCCGGCCTCTGCCGACATCGCCTGGAGCAACGGCGTCTGGGTCGCCAACGGCAACCTCGCCATCCGCCACCTGGGCGTGCCGACCGTGACCGTGCCGATGGGCGTGATGCCCGACATCGGCATGCCCGTGGGTCTGACGTTCGCCGGCCGCGCCTACGACGACTCGCAACTGCTGCGCCTGGCCGCGGCGTTCGAGTCCACCGGCAGCAAGCGCCAAGTGCCGCCACGCACGCCGCCGCTGTCGTCCCGGTAATCGCGCAGAACACCGAAGCCTCCCACAGGCGCAGCATCACCTGTGGGAGCACGGCGGGAGCAACGCTACCGGCCCATACACCCGAGGTGTTTTTTGCACCCTCCTCCCCGCCTGTGACATTCTCCCTCGACCTGCCTTGCCGTCATCAACAACGGCCCTGCCTGAACGAGGACCTGACATGCTTCTCCATCTGTCGACATGGCGCGAGATCGAGCACTTCCTGACGCGCAGCCGCACCATCGTTGTTCCCATCGGTTCCAACGAGCAGCATGGCCCCACCGGCCTGCTGGGCACCGACTGGATGTGCCCGCAGATCATTGCCGAAGAAGCCCAGAAAGACGCCGACATCCTCATCGCGCCGACCTTCAACATCGGCATGGCCCAGCACCATCTGGGCTTTCCCGGCACCATTTCCCTGCGCCCCTCAACCTTCATCGCCGCCATTGGCGACTGGACGCGCTCGCTGGCGGGCCACGGGTTCGAAAAAATCCTCTTTCTCAATGGCCACGGCGGCAATATCGCCTCGATCGAAGCCGCATTCTCGGAGCTGTACGCCGAAGCGAGCTTTGCCCGCCGCCCCGCAGGCTTTGCGCTGAAGCTATACAACTGGTGGGATCTGGAAGGCGTCGGCAAGCTCGCCCACGAGCAATTCCCCGTCGGGCACGGCTCTCACGCCACGCCATCGGAAATCGCCGTGACGCAATGGGCCTACCCCGACGCAATCAAGTCGGCCGACTACTCCCCGCCAATCGCCCCGACCGGGCCGATCCGCGAAGCGCGCGACTTCCGTGCGCGCTTCCCCGATGGTCGTATGGGCTCGGACCCTGCACTGGCGACCCCGGAAAAAGGCGGCGAACTGGTGAGACTGGCGGCTAAGGGCCTGGTGAAGGAAGTGCAAGCGTTCAGCCGGGAATCGCTGCCCGGCTGAATCGCAGCGCCTCAAGCCACAGCGTCGAGCTCGGCCACCCACTCGGGCGCGATCTTCAGCTCGCTGGCGGTGAGGTTCTCGCGCAAATGCGCCACCGAAGACGTGCCCGGAATCAGCAGAATGTTCGGCGCCCGTTGCAGCAGCCAGGCCAGCGCCACGTTCAATGGCGAGGCGCCCATGCGCTGAGCCACGCTGGCCAGCACGTCCGATTGCAGGGGCGAGAAACCACCCAAGGGGAAGAACGGCACGTAGGCGATGCCCTGTTTGCCGAGGTCGGCGATCAGCTGTTCATCGGCGCGATGGGACAGGTTGTAGTGGTTCTGCACGCAGGCCACGTTCGCGATGCTCTGGGCCTCAATCACCTGCAGGCTGCTGACGTTGCTCAGGCCCAGATGACGAATCAACCCCTGCTGCTGCAGCTCGGCCAGCGCGGTGAAACCCTCGGCAATCGACTCTTCACCTGGCGAATGCAGGTTGCCCCACACCCGGAAATTCACCACGTCCAGCACGTCCAGCCCTAGGTTGCGCAGGTTGTCGTGCACCGCACTGGTCAGTTCGGCAGGGCTGTGCGCCGGGTTCCACGATGCATCTTCCCCACGCACCGCGCCGACCTTGGTGACGATGGTCAGGTCGTCAGCGTAGGGATGCAGCGCCTCGCGAATCAATTGATTGGTGACGTGGGGGCCGTAGAAATCGGACGTGTCGATGTGGTTCACGCCCAATGCCAGGGCCTCGCGCAGCACGGCGATGGCGGCTTTCGGGTCCTTGGGCGGGCCGAACACGCCGGGGCCGGCCAGTTGCATGGCGCCGTAGCCCATGCGGTTGACAGTCCGGTCGCCGATCTGAAATGTGCCTGCTTTGCTGGCGTCGCTCATGTCGTGTGCCTCTATGAAAGTGAGTCCAGCCACTATAAGCGTTGACCCGCCGCGCGATAATGGGGTGCAATCGGCACAGGTTGTACGGCTGATCGAACAATCGGCATCCACATCGGGCGGCAAGCATGGCAGCGGATATTCAGGATTTGATGGCCTTCGTGGCCGTGGTCAAGGCAGGCGGCTTTCGTGAGGGCGCGCGGCTCAGCGGCAAATCGGCATCGAGCCTGAGTGATGCAGTGCGGCGCATCGAATCGGGCCTGGGCGTGCGCCTGCTCAACCGAACCACCCGCAGCGTGGCGCCGACCGAGGCCGGGGCGCGATTGATGGAACGCATCGTGCCCGCCCTGGCTGAAGTGGAATCGGCACTGGACGTCGTCAACGATTTTCGCGACCGCCCCTCCGGCACCCTGAAACTCAACGTCCCCGCCAGCGCCGCCCGCCTGGTGCTGCCGGCGATCATTACGCCCTTTCTGCAGGCCCATCCCGACATCCAGCTGGAAGTCATCGTCGAAGAAAGCTTCGTCGACATGCTCGCCGCCGGTTGCGACGCCGGCATTCGCTACGACGAGCGCCTGGAGCAAGACATGATCGCCGTGCCCATCGGCCCGCGCTTTCAACGTTTTGCCACAGCAGCCTCCCCGGCCTACCTCGCCGCCCGAGGCGTCCCGCAACACCCGCGCGACTTGCTCGACCACGCCTGCCTGCGCGGCAAATTCCCCAGCGGCTCGATGCCCCTGTGGGAATACGAAAAGAACGGCGAAACCGTCCGCGTCGACCCCACAGGCCCCCTCGTCATCCGCATCGCCGGCGCCATCGACCTCGGGATCCAGGCCGCCCTCGATGGCCTCGGCGTGATCCACCTGTTCGAAGACTGGCTGCGTCCGCACCTGGACAGCGGCGCCCTGGTGCCCATCCTTGAACCCTGGTGGCAGACCTTCAGCGGCCCCTTCCTTTATTACCCCGGCCGACGCTATCTGCCCTCGCCGTTGCGGGCGTTTGTGGATTTTGTAAAGGCGCGTTGATACAAGCGACAGAGTTGCGGGTAGACGCCTACAGCGAGACCAGAGCCTTCCCACCTGGGTGTTTATTGACCCGCCGACCGAGCGGGGTACGCTGCAGATACCCTCTTATCACACCAAGGCAAAGGAACTGCCCATGTCGGACACGCTGGCCCAAGCCCGTCCTCATCACAAAAATGCTGTGCTGCTTTTACTGCTATCGATGGGCCTGCTCAGTGTATTCCCACTGGACGTCATCCTTCCGTCCTTCCCTGCCTTGTCCACACGCTTCAATACACCCTCCGCCAGCATCGCGCTGTCCATCAGCCTCTTCGCCATCGGTTTTTCACTATCGCAATTTTTTCTCGGGCCGCTCTCGGACAGGCTGGGCCGCAAACGCCTGTTGATCATCGGCATGCTGGTATCACTCGCAGGTGCTGTGGGTTGTGCATGCAGCGCGGCGTTTTCGAGCTTCATCTTTTTCCGCATCGTGCAGGCTATTGGCTGCGGTTGTTTCGTGTTGAGCAATGCGTTGGTTCAGGACCTTTTCAGCAGCGACGAACGTGATCGCGTGAGGATCTTGATGACAACGGCGAGCGGTGTGTTTATCTCGACGTCCCCTTTGCTGGGCACGCTGCTTGAACGCGTGTTCGGCTGGACCGGCAGCTTTTATCTGTTTGCGCTGATCGCAGGGTTGGTCCTGATCCACGCGGTTTCAGTATTGCCTGCCTCGCTCACCAATCCTTCGGCAGCGCGATTCTGGGCGTCCTGCGGTGGCATTATCTCGAACGGTCGATTTATGGGATTTTCCTTGATCGCCGCCATTGCCTTCACCTGCCACTTTTCCTTCATTGCCATTTCGCCGGTCGTCTTTCTCGTCGACTTCGGCCTCACGCAACTTCAGTTCTCTTTGGTATTGCTCGTCTACGGCGCCGCTTATGTTGTGGGCGGTGTGATGGCCAGCCGTTTGCAGAAGGTCATCAGTCACGGGCAACAACTGAAAACGGGGCTTGCGCTGATTGCCCTTGCCGGGCTGGTGCTGATGGCTTTGCATGTCGCCAGCGAGGGCAGTTATCTCACCCTTCTGTTGCCCATGGTGATCTGCACCACCGGAACGACCATCGCTCGCCCTGCTGCAACCTCGCGGGCGATGGAGATTTTTGCCCATCAGTCAGGCGCAGCCGCGTCGATACTCAACACAACGGTCTTTGTCATCGGCGGGATCATGAGCGCGCTGGCAAGCGTCGCGGTCGCCAATTTCGAAACGGTGCTCGCAGGCGGGTTTTTGGTGATGAGCGGGGTTGGCTGGGTGATCGTTCGACAGCTCTATCGGTCTGGAAAACAGCCATAACCCATTATTCCCGACGCCTCGCCCCTATCATCTCGTACAATTGCTGGGCCGCCGCCGACAGCACCCGCCCTCGCCGGCGTATCAGCCCCACCGTGCGGCTGACGACCGGGTCTGTGAGCGGGACGCTGACCAGTATCGGGTGATCGTCGTCGGGCATCGCCAGGCGCGGGACGGCGGCGATGCCGACGCCGGCTTCGACCAGGCTGACGACGCTCATCACGTGGCGCACTTCGCAGAACGAACGTGGCAACTCGGGGCTTTGCGCCAGGGCCAGGTCGAGCAGCAGGCGATTGCCGCTGGCTTTGGCGACGCTCATGTAGTCGTACTCCTTGAGCTCAGCCCAACTGACCTGCGGGCGCTTTGCCAAAGGGTGATCGCGGCGGCAGGCGACGACGAAAGCCTCTTTGAGGACGGGCTCGAATTCAATGTTGGCTTCCTGCACGCCGATGTAATTCAGGCCGAAATCCGCTTCGCTGCGCACCACACTCGAGAGCACGTCACTGGCGCCGTCGTCCATGATGCGGATGACGATGCGCGGGTATTGTTCGTGAAAAGCGCGCAGCACCTGGGGCAGGAAATAGCGCACCACCGATGGCACGCAAGCCACGGTGACTTCGCCACTCATGTGCCCGGCCACTTCGCCCAGGCCGATCAGCGACTCATCGAGGCTGTTGAGGATGTTCCGCGCCTTGCGGGCGAACTCGCGGCCGAATGCGGCTGGGCCAACACCGTCAGCACCAAGCAGGACTATCGCGAGATCACCGAGGGCCTCGGGACTCGCTACGAGGCGGCATTGAACACCTACAAGCCCTTCGCCTGCGGCATCGTGATTCACCCGGCGCTGGATGCGGCGATCCAACTGCGCAATCAGAACACGCTGAGCAACGATCAGATTGTCTACGCCGGGCAGTTGATCGACAGGTGCAGACGGCGCCTGGACAGTCACGAAGTCGTCACAAACTAGTATTATTCTGCCACTACTTTGCGGCAGGAAATTCATGCAGTGATCCGCCGATCTTTCTCCTCTCTGAGCTTTCTGCAATGGCTGCTGATGTCGCTGTGCGCCGCGACGCTGGTGTTTCTCTGGGCGTTGTATTTCCAGCAGAAAGCCACCTCCCGTCACGAAGCCCTGGCTGCCAAATCCGCTGAACACCTGAACCTGGCCACTATCGCTGCGGAAAATCTGCGTCAGCTGGTCGACCGCGCCCAGGCCATTGGCCGGGTGACCCGGGGTGACATGGACGACCTCGGCCAGCGCCATCGCGGACTGGTGCGCATGCTCGCCGAAGACCCGGTGTTCAAGCGCATGAGCCTCTACGACAGCGACGGCGCGCTGTTCTCGGCCAGCCATTTCGACGAACCTCAGCAATTGCCCCGTGAGTGGCTGGCGCAGTTGCAGCAACACGCCGAACACTTCGGTTACAAGGCACTGCTGCCCAACGCGCTGCCCGCGCAGATCAACCCCGCCCTGCCCAGCTGGCGCCTGCCGTTCCTGTTGCCGCTGGTCGACTCTTCCACCGGGAAAATGGACAGCATCCTCGTCGTGCAGCTGGATGTGGGTTATCTCGCAGCGCTGTTCGAGCACATCGATCTGGGCCAGAGCGGCATGATGCGTCTGCTCGACAACGAAGGCCACGAGCGGCTGCGCATCAGCAACAGCGGCGTGGTCGTGGCGGGCGCGACAATGACGCCGGAATTGAGCAGCGGCGGTGAAGTGACCGGCATGCTGGCTCAGCGCGGCGGCGCCAGCGATTACCAGAGCATGTTCCTGCGGGTGCCTCAGCGCGGCTTCAGCGTGATCGTCAGTCAGACCCACGACGAAATCCTCGCTTCATCGCGGCTCACCTACGAGCGCCAGCTGTGGCTGAACCTGTGCATGACGCTGTTGATTCTTGGCAGTCTGATCTGGACTCTGCGTGTTTTGCGCAAACGCCAGGAAGCCTTCAACGCGCTGGAGCAGGCTCAGCAGGTCAATCAGGAACTGATCGATCGTCTCGAAGACGAACACCGCCGCAGCAGCCACGCCGCCGCGACCGACCACCTGAGCGGCCTGCACAACCGTCGCCAATTCCTCGAAGTCGCCGCCAGCACCCTCTCCAGCCAGCGCGGCAAGCGGCGGCTGATGGCGATTCTGTTCATCGACATGGACCGCTTCAAATCCATCAACGATTCGCTCGGCCACAAAGTCGGGGACATGCTCCTGCAAGCGGTGGCCGGCCGCATTCAGCGCATGCTCGACCCCGATGACGAAGCCGCACGCTTTGGCGGCGATGAGTTCGTCGTGCTGCTGGCCGGCGAGCGTTCCGAAGAGCAGATCGATGCCTGGGTGCGCTTGCTGGTGCACAAGCTGTCGGCGATCTACTCCCTGGGCGAGCACGAAATCACCACCAGCCCCAGTGTGGGCGTGAGCATCTGCCCGCGCGACGGCCAGGATGTCGAGGACTTGATTCGCAGCGCCGATGCCGCGATGTATTCAGCCAAGCGTGCGGGCCGGGGTCAGTACCGTTTCTTCGACCCGTCGCTGAACGTCGCCGACGTCGAGGAATTCATTCTCGAACAAGCCTTTGGCAACGCCTTGAGCGAGCGTCAGTTCGTGCTCCATTACCAGCCGCAGGTTCGTCTCGATGCCATGGTCGTCGACGGTTACGAAGCGCTGGTGCGCTGGGAGCACCCCGAGTTCGGCCTGCTGTACCCGGACCGCTTCATTTCCCTGGCCGAACGCAGTGGTTTCATCATCGAACTGGGTTGGGAGGTGCTGCGCCTGGCCTGTGAAACTCTTGAACAGTGGCAGGTTCAGGGCCGCCTGTTGCGCCTGGCGGTCAACGTCTCGGCGATCCAGCTGCATCAGGCCGATTTCAGCGACCGTGTGCTGAAAAAACTCGTACGCCATGGCATCGCGCCGCACTGGCTGGAACTGGAGATCACTGAAACCACCCTGCTGGATCAGGAAGGCCGCGCCATCGAACACCTGCAGCGCCTGCGCGATGCCGGCATGAACATCAGCCTCGACGATTTCGGCAAAGGCTACGCCGGTTTTGCTCACCTGCAGTCGCTGCCGCTGACCAAGCTGAAGATCGACCGCACGCTGATCGCGCCGCTGTCCAACAGCCCGGACGACAGCCCCATCGTGTCGTCCACCATCATCCTGGCCAAGCGCTTGGGGCTGATTGTGGTGGCTGAGGGCGTGGAAACACGCGAGCAAGTGGTGTGCCTGAAACTCGCCGGCTGCGACGTGGCTCAGGGGTATCACTTCGCTCGCCCGCTCGCCCCCGCGCAACTCGCCGAATACCCCCCCTTTATGGACGCCGCCCACATGGATGCCGCGCAAACCCCATGCCTGCTGTAAGACGCCTTGCCGCCGTGCTGATGGGGGTGATGCTCAATACCGTGCTCATGGCCGGCAACGTCCAGGCGCAATGCGCGCATCAGCAAAGCCTGCGCATCGCCGTCATTCCCAAGAAAAGCATGGACGAGCTGTTCAAGGAGCAGAAACCCCTGCTCGACCGGCTCAGCCGCGCCACTGGCCTGCCCGTGGAAGTGGTGCCCTCCTCGTCCTACGAGAGCGTGGTCGATGCCATTGTCTCTGGCGGCGTCGACATCGCCTGGCTGGGTCCGGCGTCGTACATGCTGGCGTACCAACGTGACTCGCGCATCGAGCCGTTCGCCAGCCTGACCATCCGCCACGGCTTCTTCACCCCTGCCGGTCATCACTATCAGGCGCTGTTGCTGGCACGCAGCGACGTCGCCAACGATCTCAACGCCCTGCGCGGCAAGCGAGTGGCGCTGACCGACCCGGCCAGTACCTCAGGCAGCGTGATCCCCAACGCCGAGTTTTCCGCCCAAGTCGGTATGCCGCTGGCGCAGTTCTTCAGTTCGATTGCGTATTCCGGTTCTCACGACAAATCCCTGGACGCACTGATCAGCCGCAAGGCCGATGCTGCATTCGTCTCCAGCGTGCGCGCCGACGAGTACCTGAACAACGGTCTGATCACCCGCGACACCTTCAAGGTTCTGTGGCGCTCGGAGCCAATCTACTACGACCCGTTCGTGTTCAGCGGCAGCCTCTGCCCGCGCCTGAAGACTCGCATTCGCGCCGCGATGCTCAACGATCAGCAAGGCCTGGCGCAATTTCTCGAAGCTCAGAAAGCTTCCGGCATCGTGCCGGTCAGCCACGCTGAATATGCGCCGTTGTTGCGCATGATGCAGGCCACGCCGGGCTTGCAGTAACTGAGTTCCAACACCCGTCGCAACCTTTACCGGTTAAATGAAGATTGCGACACCAACGCTTCTGCGGGCTGATCAGCGCCAGAATTTACCGCATAATGTGCCCGCCACTTTTCCACGAAGAGGATGCTGGGCATGTCGGTCGTTCACAAAGCAGCGCAAGTGGGATTTTCGACGCAAGCAGGCACATACACTCAGGGGCGCCCGGATTACCCGGATGCGTTGAGCAACTGGCTCAGGCACACCCTGGCCATCGACGCCCAGGCCTGGGTGGTCGACCTGGGCGCCGGTACAGGCAAGTTCACCCGGTTGCTCGAACCGTTGACCGAACATCTGACCGCGATCGAGCCGGTCGAGCCCATGCGGCAGGAGTTCGCCAAGGGCCTTCCCGACACCCCCATCCTTCACGGCACCGCACAATCTCTTCCGCTTGCCGATGCCACCGCCGACGCGCTGGTCTGCGCCCAGGCCTTTCACTGGTTTGCCAACGAAGCCGCATTGGGCGAGATTCATCGAGTGCTCAAGCCCGGTGGCCGACTGGGGCTGATCTGGAACGTGCGCGATGAATCGGTGGACTGGGTCGCCGAGATCACCCGCATCATCACGCCGTATGAAGGCGACACCCCGCGTTTCCACACTGGCCAGTGGCGCCAGCCGTTCGATGGACGCTTGTTTGCTTCGCCCGAACTGACTTGCTTCAACTACAGCCACAGCGGCCCGCCGGAAACCGTGATCATGAACCGCTTTCTGTCGGTGAGTTTCATCGCCGCGCTGCCTGAAGCGGACAAAGCCATCGTCACTGCACAGTTGCGCGAGCTGATCAAGACTCACCCTGCCCTGCACGGTCGCGAAACCATTGATTTCCCTTATCAGACCCAGGCCTACCTGTGTCGCCGGCTGCCTTGAACCAAGGAAAACACCATGAAAATCATCCGCACCAAAGCCTTCACCGAGCAAAGCTGGCGCGAGGGCCGCGTGGCAGTCCTTGCCCAGTAAAACCCAGGCTCAAAGTGGTGCCGGGGTCAGCTCCAGAATCCGGTCACGCCCGCCCTCGGCCAACAGGTACGTGCCCCGCGCGGTGGGAATGATCGACTGCGGCGCCTTGAGGAACGACACAATGGTGTGCCGCTTGCCCTGCGGGTCGATCAATAACAACCGGGCGCGATGAGTGGCGTCTTCACTGATCCACAGGCCACGCGGGTCGCACATCAGGAAGGTGGGCTGATTGAAACCGCTGAATACCACGGGGTCGTGGCCATCTTCGGTCAGCTGGTGGATCACGCCCTTTTCCTTCTCGGTGTAGAGCATGCGGCCATCGGTGCAGCGGGTAATGGATTCGGTTTCCGAGAGCCCGGCGCGCAGCACCGTCAGTGAGCCGTCGCCCCAGTGATAGCGCAGCAAGCGGCCATCGCCCTTGCGGTCCTCAATGGCGTAAAGGTCATCGCCCTCGTTCCACAACCCCTGCACATCGGCGCCTTTGAACAGCTCGGTGACCTTGCCGTCCTTGAAGAAATTCACCATCGCGCCGTCGACTTCCTGGCTGAACACCCAGCCGCCCCGCGCCGCGATCATGCCATCGGGTTTTGACAAACCCTCGACCAGCGTTTCCCGCTGGCCACTGGGCCGGATGCGCACGATGCTGCCTTTGCCGTCGCGCAGTTCCTGGCTGACCACCAGCGAGCCGTCCTCGCTCACCACCATGGACGCCGCTTTCGGCACGCCCTTGTGCAAGACATCAACGCGCCAGCCATCGCTGGCCTGCACCGGGAAGAAGCTTTGCCAGGCGAAGAAGCCGAGGGCCGCGAGAACGATCACGCCCGGCACCGCCAGCATCAGTGTGAGGAAGCGACGTGGCGCGCGTGTGGGGGTCATGCTTTCAACTGCTTTATTCATCGAATCAGACTGCCGACAGGTGCTCGTAGAGGATGGTTGAGCCGACCATTATCAACACAATGCCGCCAACAATCTCGGCGCGTTTGCCCACCACCGTTCCCAGCACGCGGCCCAGCATCACGCCGATGGTCACCATGACCGTGGTCGCAATGCCGATCGCCATGGCCGCCACGACGATATTCACGTCGACGAGCGCCAGGCCCACACCGACGGCCAACGCGCCGTCACTGCAAGGCATTGCCCTCACCATTCAACGCATCTGCGGCGCAAGCCCCGCCATCAGTTCGACGACCCAGTCGATGAACACCCGCAGCTTGAGACTGATGTGCCGATTGGGCGCATAAGCCACGAACATCGGCATCACCTCCAGTTGCCAGTCCTCGAACAGCGGCACCAGTTCGCCCTTCTCCACTGACGTTTTGGCCATGTAGGTCGGCAGCCAGAGCACGCCCATTCCCGCCAGGCCAGCGGCGATGTAGGCATTTCCGTCGTCCACTGCCAGCGCATAGCGGCTCTGCACCTGAATGGTTTCGCCTGCGCGGCGCAGGATCATGGGGAACAGCTTGCCGGTGCGCGCCCAACGGTAACCGACAATGCGGTGATGGGGCTCTTCCAGCTCGCGAGGGTGGCTCGGCGTGCCCACTGTGCGCAGGTAATCCGGGGCGGCGTAGACACCCAGTTGCAGGTCGCCAATGCGCCTCGCCATCAGCGACTGGTCCTTGAGCTCGCCGCCGCGCACCACGCAGTCGACGTTTTCGCCGATCAGATCAACCATGCGATCGCTCACTCCCAGATCGATCTGGATGTCCGGATAGCGGGCATGAAAGGCAGGCAGCGCCGGAATCAGAATGAACCGCGCGAACGGGCTGGGCACGTCGATCCGCAGTCGTCCGCGTGGCAAAGTGGCGGCGCTGGACAGGCTCGTTTCAGCGTCATCGACATCGGCCAGCACCCGCACCGCACGCTCGTAATAGGCAGCACCATCGGCCGTGACGTTGACCTTGCGCGTGGTGCGGTTGAGCAGCTTGACCCGCAGGCGCGCTTCGAGCTGCTGAATCAGCTGTGTGACGCTGGTCTTGCTCATATGCAGCGTGTTCGCAGCCTTGGTGAAACTGCCGGTTTGAACCACACGAACGAACGCCTGCATTGCATCGAAACGGTCCATTACGGCTCCCGGAATCAGCATGATTGTTTGCAATGACCAAACAGTGCTGATCAAGGTTGCTCGTTTATCCGTCCCGCGCAAGCCCTTTACAGTCACGCCATCGTTAATGATGGGTCAACGTTGACCCGCTATTGGAGGCTGCACATGACTGTACGTGACGTTGTTTTCCCACCGGGTCGCCAAGCGCTTTACGAGATCAACCGCTACTCGCCTGCGATCAAATCCAATGGTCTGCTGTTTGTGTCCGGCCAGGTCGGCAGCCGTGAAGATGGCTCACCCGAGCCTGAACTCAAGGCACAGGTGCGACTGGCATTCACTAACCTCAACGCAATCCTCAAAGAGGCCGGCTGCACCTTCGACGATGTGATCGACGTCACCGTGTTTATCGTCGACCCGCAGCAACGGTTCGAGGAGATCTGGAGCGTCGTGCCGGAGTTCTGGGGCCAGGCGCCACACCCGACCGTCACGGCGGTGGGCGTGACTTGGCTCTATGGGTTTGATTTCGAAATCAAGGTCATTGCCAAGCTGCCGGAAACAGGCGCGGTCTGATGACGGGAGGCTGAGCTTGGTAGGACGGCGATCAATGTGGGCGGCCCTCTCAACGTCTGGCCTACACCCTGTGGGAGAATTCATTCGCCAGAGGCGGGCACATCCGACACATTTCTGTCGTCTGTACTTATGTCTCGCGAATGAACTCGCTCCCACAGGACGCTGGCCAAATACATTGTTGTGGTGGTTTTGATGTCTGGTTTCACTCTCACGAGGAATTTACCGCCTCGCTCGATAAACCAGACTCGCCGCCTGCCCCGGCACATCGTTCAGGGTGTCGATGCGTTGCATGCCGACCTTCTCCAGCACCCGTATCGATGCATGGTGCTGGGGCCTGACGATGGCGTAGACCTCGGGCACTGCAAGCTCAAGCAAGCCGTAATCGAGCGCCGCCTGGCTGAGCTCGGTGGCGTAGCCCTGCCCCCAGGCCTTCACGCCGAAGCGGTAACCCAGATTCAGGCGCTCGACTTGCAGGTACTTGCGCGCATCGATGCCGCCGAAACCGATCACCGCATCCGGCGCCTCGCGGGTGGCGATCGCCCATTGCCCGTAACCCTTGATCTGCCAGTGCGCCATCCAGCCATCGAGCAGCCCCTGCGCCTGCTCGATGCGGGTCAGTGGGCCTGAGGGATTGAACTGGTTCGTCGCCGGATCGCCGTAAATCGCGAACAAGTTTTCCAGATCGTCCGGGGTCGGTGCTCTCAAGATCAGTCGTTCGGTGGTTCGTGGCATCACACTACCCTGTCTGATGAAAAGCCATGGGGCTACAGGTCCAATGCGCTAAACCGCCAGCAACCGCTCGCGCATCTTGGCGATTTCGTCGCGCATCTGCGCCGCGGCCTCGAATTCCAGGTCGCGGGCGAGTTGGTACATCTTCTCTTCCAGCTGGCGAATGCGTTTGTTGATCTCGCTGGGCGAGCGCAACTCGGCTTCGTATTTGGCGTTCTCCTCGGCGGCCTTGGCCATGCCCTTGCGCTTCTTGCTGCGCGAGCCGGGCACGGTCGCGCCTTCCATGATGTCGGCCACATCCTTGAACACACCCTTGGGGGTGATGCCGTGGGCGAGGTTGAAAGCGATTTGTTTTTCACGACGGCGCTCGGTTTCGCCGATGGCGCGCTCCATGGAGCCGGTGATGTTGTCGGCGTAGAGGATCGCTCGGCCATTGAGGTTACGCGCCGCACGGCCGATGGTCTGGATCAGCGAGCGCTCGGAACGCAGGAAGCCTTCCTTGTCGGCATCGAGAATCGCCACCAGCGACACTTCCGGCATGTCCAGACCTTCACGCAGCAGGTTGATCCCCACCAGCACATCGAAGGTGCCCAGACGCAAATCGCGGATGATCTCGACCCGCTCCACGGTATCGATGTCCGAGTGCAGGTAGCGCACGCGCACGCCATGGTCGGCCAGGTAATCGGTGAGGTCTTCGGACATGCGCTTGGTCAGGGTGGTGACCAGTACGCGCTCTTCCAGCTCGACGCGCTTCTTGATTTCCGAAAGCAGATCATCGACCTGAGTCAGTGCCGGACGAATCTCGATCTGCGGGTCGACCAGGCCGGTCGGCCGCACCACCTGCTCGACCGTACGCCCTGCGTGCTCGCCCTCGTAAGGGCCGGGGGTGGCCGACACGAAGATGGTCTGCGGGCTGACGCTCTCCCACTCATCGAAACGCATGGGCCGGTTATCCAGCGCCGAGGGCAGGCGGAAGCCGTATTCCACAAGTGTCTCCTTGCGCGAGCGGTCGCCTTTATACATGGCGCCGACCTGCGGCACGCTGACGTGGGATTCGTCGATCACCAACAGCGCGTCCGCCGGCAGGTAGTCGTACAAGGTCGGTGGCGGCGCGCCGGCCGGACGACCGGAGAGGTAGCGCGAGTAGTTTTCGATGCCGTTGCAGTAACCCAGTTCGAGGATCATCTCCAGGTCGAAACGGGTGCGCTGCTCAAGGCGCTGCGCTTCTACCAGCTTGTTGGCGCCGCGCAGGTATTCCAGGCGCTCCTGCAGCTCGACCTTGATGCCTTCCATCGCGTCCAGCAGGGTTTCCCGGGGCGTGACGTAATGGCTCTTGGGGTAGAAGGTGAAGCGCGGCAGCTTGCGAATGACCTCGCCGGTCAGCGGGTCGAAGGCCGACAGGCTCTCGACCTCATCGTCGAACAGCTCGATGCGGATCGCTTCCAGGTCCGATTCCGCCGGGAAGATGTCGATCACGTCGCCACGCACGCGGAAGGTCGCACGGGCAAAGTCCATGTCGTTGCGGGTGTACTGCAAGTCGGCCAGGCGACGCAGCAAGGCGCGCTGGTCCATCTTGTCGCCACGATCGACGTGCAAAACCATGCGCAGGTAGGTTTCCGGGCTGCCCAGACCGTAGATGCACGACACCGTGGTGACGATGATCGCGTCCTTGCGCTCAAGCAAAGCCTTGGTCGCCGACAGACGCATCTGCTCGATGTGATCGTTGATCGAGGCGTCCTTCTCGATGAAGGTGTCCGACGACGGCACATAGGCTTCGGGCTGGTAGTAGTCGTAATAGGAGACGAAGTACTCGACCGCGTTGTTGGGGAAAAACGCCTTGAACTCGCCATACAGCTGTGCCGCCAGGGTCTTGTTCGGCGCCAGCACCAGGGTCGGGCGCTGCACCTGCTGGATCACGTTGGCGATGCTGAAGGTCTTGCCCGAACCGGTCACCCCGAGCAGGGTCTGGTGCGACAACCCGGCGTCGATGCCTTCTACCAACTGACGAATCGCCTCCGGCTGATCACCGGCCGGCTCAAAACGGGTAACGAGCTGAAACTCGGACATGACGTACCTCTGTGTTCGCCTCGCCCCGAAACAGGATCGGGACAAGGCGTGATGAGCGCGGACGACTGCTCTCGCCAGGAGAAAAGGCGTTCGAAGAAAAGATGATGGGACTACAGATGGTGTTCATATAACCAGCTTTCAAGCCGTCATCAGGACATTAGTCCGCGCGACATGACTAATGGTCGAAAATAATCGGAAAAACCCGGAAAAAACCGCCCCGCACCTGTCGCCCCCGCCCCCGATGCTCTCTATACTGACTCCCCGTTTGCGCACCGCTCTAGTGCATTCGGCCGGAGCGATGCAGTCCATTCACTCCCATTCAGAGCCGCCGCAAAATGAGCCTGTTCTCCGCTGTCGAAATGGCACCACGCGATCCTATCCTGGGCCTCAACGAAGCATTCAACGCCGATACCCGTACCACCAAGGTCAATCTGGGTGTGGGCGTTTACAGCAACGAAGAAGGGAAAATCCCGCTGCTGCGTGCCGTTGCCGAAGCCGAAGAAATCCGTGTCGCTCAACACGTGCCGCGCGGCTACCTGCCGATTGACGGGATCGCCGCCTACGACAAAGCCGTGCAGACCCTGCTGTTCGGCGCCGAGTCGCCCCTGCTGGCCTCGGGCCGCGTGTTGACCGTGCAGGCCGTCGGCGGCACTGGCGCCCTGAAGATCGGCGCTGACTTCCTCAAGCAACTGTCGCCGAACGCCGTCGTGGCCATCAGCGACCCAAGCTGGGAAAACCACCGCGCGCTGTTCGAAACCGCTGGTTTCCCGGTACAGAACTACCGCTACTATGACGCCGCGACCCACGACGTGAACCGCGCCGGCATGCTCGAAGACCTGCAGAACCTGCCATCGGGTTCGATCGTCGTCCTGCACGCGTGCTGCCACAACCCGACCGGCGTCGACCTGACCCTCGAAGACTGGAAAAAAGTCCTCGAGGTGCTCAAAGCCAAAGGGCACGTGCCGTTCCTGGACATGGCCTATCAGGGCTTTGGCGACGGCATCGATGAAGACGCCGCCGCTGTGCGTCTGTTCGCTGACTCGGGCCTGACCTTCTTCGCTTCCAGCTCGTTCTCCAAATCGTTCTCGCTGTACGGTGAGCGCGTCGGCGCGCTGTCGATCGTGACCGATTCGAAAGAAGAAACCGGGCGCGTGCTGTCGCAGGTCAAGCGTGTGATCCGCACCAACTACTCCAACCCCCCCACCCATGGCGCAACCATCGTCGCTGCCGTGCTGAACAACCCTGAGTTGCGTCAGAAGTGGGAAGACGAGCTGGCCGAGATGCGCGTTCGCATCAAGGGCATGCGTGAGGAGATGACCAACCGTCTGGCCAACAATGCGGCAGGTCAGGACTTCAGTTTCGTGGCGCGTCAGCGTGGCATGTTCTCGTACTCGGGCCTGACCACGCCGCAGGTGCATCGTCTGCGCAATGAGTTCGGGATTTACGCGCTGGATACCGGGCGGATTTGTGTGGCGGCTTTGAACAAGAGCAACATTGAGGCAGTGACAAAGGCGATCCTGGCGGTCATCTGATCATCAGGTGATCCATCTGCAGCAACACGGCTTGCCACCGGCAGCGGTTTTAAAGAGGCCACTGCGGGCAAGCCGTACTGCGACGGAGATAGACGATAAAGGGGAAGCGGATTTTGGTCTGCATCCCCTTTTTTTTGGATGGATTCTTATCGACACTCGCTTGCGGCATATCCGAAGCCACTGCCGATACCGAAGCCGGCGTGCCGCCCTCTCCCGAACTGCTCGCCGCCATGGGCCACTCGGTGTAAGTACAATGTCAATCCAGTAATGTAGAAACAAAAAAAGGGCGGGATCATACCGCCCGGATTTCTAACGCCGAACGAACGCTAGTAGGTCGGCGTTAATCGTCTCGGCGTTGGTTGTAGGCATCCCATGAGGAAAGCCGGGGTAGATTTTCAACGTACTGTTTTGCAGAAGTTTGGCCGACAAGACCCCGGCATTTTCATAAGGCACGATCTGGTCATCATCCCCATGCATCACCAGGACGGGGATCTTGATGCTCTTTAAAGCTTCGGTGAAGTCGGTCTGAGAAAACGCCACGATTCCGTCATAGTGTGCCTTTGCACATCCCATCATGCCCTGTCGCCACCAGTTCCAGACAATGCCCTCGGACGATTTTGCACCTGGGCGGTTATAGCCGTAAAAAGGCCCTGGAACGTCATAGTAGAATTGCGCGCGGTTGGCTTTCAGTTGTGCCTGCAAGTCGTCGAACACTGATTTCGGCAAGCCGCCAGGATTGGTCGGCGTCTGAACCATCAACGGGGGTACCGCACTGATGATGGCTGCTTTTGATACTCGGTCTTCGCCATGGCGAGCGATGTAGTGAATGACTTCGCCGCCGCCGGTTGAATGCCCGACATGGACGGCGCCTTGCACAGCCAGATGATCAACTACGGCCGCGACGTCGTCGGCATAGTGATCCATGTCGTGACCGTCCCAAACCTGAGTGGAACGCCCGTGTCCCCGCCGGTCATGTGCTACAACCCGGTAGCCGTTGCCTAGGAAAAAGAGCATTTGCGCGTCCCAATCATCCGCACTCAGTGGCCATCCGTGGTGGAAAAAGATGACCTGGGCATCGCGTGGCCCCCAGTCTTTGTAATAGATTTCGACACCATCCGGCGTAGTGACATACCCCATATTCGTATCTCCTGTGTGAAGTAAAGGCCGTCATCGAATCGTGTTCCGATCATGGCCTCGAATGAACAGAGTGCAGCCCGTCCATTAGGCAGTTCAGGGGGTGATGGATTAGTCCGGCTTCCCCATGAGCGCCATTGCGACCAAGCCATGTTGTGCTTGGTCGCCCGATGACTTTAGGTTTAAAGTCAACTTTAAGGTCAACAGGTTTTTCAGGGTGAGGTATGAGAATAGGCGAACTGGCGAAAATCAGCGGACTGGCGCCGTCACGCATACGATTCTATGAGGCCAGTGGCTTGATCAGCTCCGTCGAGCGCAAAGCTAATGGCTACCGTGACTACGCGCCTGATACCGAGTGGGTTTTGGACATCATCACCGGCGCACAGGCGGCGGGGTTCTCGTTGGAGGAGATTCGGCAACTGATGCCGATGAACGCCGGTGCCTGGCGGCATGACGAGTTGCTTGCCAGACTCAAGCAAAAGGTCGAGGAAATCAGCGTCTTGCAGGAGCGACTAGCGCAGAACAAGGCGCAACTTGTGCTCGTCATCAAGGGCATCGAAGGTAAGCCCGAGGGCATGGCATGTGGGGACAATGCGCAAATGCTGATAAATCGCCTGCGGGAAGAAGGGATTGGCAAAGCTTCGGGTGGGCGTAAGGCAACGTCTTCCACGAAGAAAAAAGCCCGCCAGGCTTCCGGGGCCTGACAGGCGCAAACTGTCTCAGCGCTGGCCAGTCAGACTGGCGAGTGGTTGGGGTGCATAAAGCGCACTCTGGAACTCTGGCACGTATTCGTACTTCATCATTTTCCCCAGCTTCAGGGCGCGGAGGTATTTCGACAGACTGCCTTCGCCCAGCGTGAGGGTGACCGATTCTGCGTCGCGGCTGGAGCCGTGACTGAGCTGGCGAGAAACCGCATATCCGTACGCCAATTGGCCCTGATGATCGAGATTGGTGAAGCTGCTGGTGACAATATCGGCATCATGAGACAGGTTGTCGAGTTTCTTCGCTTTGAAGGACACGTCGACTTTTCCTGATTGGCTGTCGGTGATGTCATAGACCACGGATTGGGCATCTTCTTTGCGGTCAATACCGGTCAGCCATTTTGGCAGGTTGTAACCGACGACACCGCGCACCCGTGCCAGCTCGGTATTGACCGGCAGCTTGAGCACATAGCCCCAGAAGTCGCCAGACATCGACTGGCCAATCAGCGTGAGCGGCCCCAGATTGGCTTTGCCTGGCTTGTTGGTAATGATCGACACCGCCACTTCGTTATAGGCGTCATTATCACAGTGCTCATAGGTGTACGCGGTAAATGCAATCAAACCGCGACCTGGCCAGATTTGCAGGGGGTGTACGGTTGCCAATACTTGCGGCGGTATCAATGCTCGAAGTGCATCCAGATCGGCCGTATAGACCGCCGTAACCCGACTGTTCTGGTAGTAAAAGTTCGGGGAGTATGATTCGAAGCCAATGTCGACTTTTTGTTTTTCCAGTCCTTTGAACCAGCTCAAATCCACACCTGGCAGTTCTGCTGCAATCACCGACAGGGGCGGATTCGAGCGATAACGGTCGTACAGGCCGCCCTTGACGACCGGCACCGTATGGCCTGCGATATCGATTGTGTTGGTTTCATTCGAGCTGAGCATTTCAGGCGTCCCCGCCAACGCATGGTTGGCAATTGAGCTGTACAGCAATCCTGTTACTACGTCGCTTGCGAGTTTCAATCGGTCTCTCTCCGGGTGATGGGAACTATTTGAGGGTTCAGCGAGCCAGGGTGTCGCCAGAGAGCACCGCCATCACGGCTTCAGCTACGGCTTTGGGCGATTGAGGGTTTTGGCCGGTGACGAGCCTTCCATCCGTGATGGCAAATGACGTGAATGGCAGCCAGCCCTTGCGGTACCGCGCACCCTGGCCCACTAACTTGTCCTCCAGGAAGAAAGGCACCTGGCTTTTCATGCCGGAGAGCAACTCTTCACGATCCGAGAAGCCGGTGATGTGCTTGCCCTTGATAATCAACTGGCCTTTTTCATCCTTCAGATCCAACAGACCCGCTACGCCATGGCAGACTGCCGAGACGATACCGCCCTGGTTGTAAATGCTTTCGGCGACACGTTGCAGATCGGGATTATTGGGGAAGTCCCACATCACCCCATGGCCGCCGGTGAAGTAGATAACGCCGAACTGGGTGGGGTCGACATCGGCGATCGGCAGCGTGTTTTGCAGGCGAGCACGAAAGGCGGGAGACTGCAAATGCTCACGGGCGGCGTTGTCCATGTACAGCCAACCGAGGCTGCGCTCATCCAGAGGCACTGCACCGCCTTTGGGGCTGGCAAAAACTGTGCTGTAGCCAGCTGCCTCCACTACATCGGTGAAATGCGTCAGCTCAGTCAGCCACAACCCCGTCGTATCAGTGCGCGAGGGATAGCTGGAGTGATTGGTTAGAATCACCAGAATTTGGCGATTCCTGGCAGAAATTGTGGAAGGGGCGGTGTCAGCATTTACAAATGTCATGAAAGCGCTACCTATCAATATCAACGCATAAGAAACAAAGGACTTGAGCATCATCCCGGTTCCATCAATCAAGCAGGTCAGTGCATGCTCACCTTAAACCTCGCTTTAAGGTCAACCCCGCTGCTGCAAACAATATTCACCGCTATTCGCTCACTTTAACTTGCCCCTCAACCTGACTTTAACGTTAGCGTCTGATGCTGGATGGGCAAGGCAATGACGCCCGTCACTGATTCACTCGGGAGCCATGCATGAGCCAGCAAGACAACGTCGATACGCGGATGAAATGGTTTGCTAACTGGATTCGTCCTTTGCTGGGTTTGCCGTTCGTGCAGCGACTGTGCAACGCGAGAGTTGGCAAAACGGTGATCGGCCCGGATCAGGAAAAACGCGCCGACCAAGGCACTTATGTGGGGGCGAGCTTCGTAACGCCCGGGTGATTGCAAAACCGCACGCGTGCATACCGCGAACGTGTACAGCCTGAGGTCGACGCCGCATTGGCAGTGGTTGATTACGTTGCAAGTGCGTCCGACTGGCGGGGCTTACACGCCCGCATTGTTGTTGGGTGCTGAACGGGTGAGGCACTTGCCAGGGTCTGGCGCGGTGAACATCGACTGACCCGGAAAAAGGTGTTGACCTTAAAGTTGGCTTCAAACTTAAGGTAGCCTCATATCCAGTTGAGGACTGCTCCATGAATGTGTTCGACACCCTGATGCTTCCCAACGGTTCGTCCGTCAAGAACCGAATCGCCAAGGCCGCCATGGAAGAAAACATGGCGGACGCTGATCAGGCACCCTCTGAAGAACTGATGCGCCTCTATCAAGCGTGGGCCGACGGTGGTGCCGGCTTGATCATCACCGGTAACGTAATGGTCGACGGCCGCGCCATGACTGGGCCGGGTGGCGTGGTGTTACAGG
Organism: Pseudomonas sp. GW821-FHT02A11; assembly: GCF_059421985.1. NCBI lineage: Bacteria > Pseudomonadati > Pseudomonadota > Gammaproteobacteria > Pseudomonadales > Pseudomonadaceae > Pseudomonas > Pseudomonas sp. GW821-FHT02A11. The sequence continues at coordinate 51,916 of NZ_JBWKWB010000011.1, read as the reverse complement.
ATGATCAGCAACTGGAAAAGTTCAAGCGCTGGGCGCGGGTTGGCCGATCCGGTGGTGCGCAGGTCTGGTTGCAGATCAATCACCCAGGTCGGCAAATGCAGGCCAACCTTGGGCAAAAAACCTGGGCGCCGTCGGCTGTGCCGCTGGATCTGGGCAAAATGTCCAAGCGTTTTGCCACGCCTCAAGCTATGACCTCAAGCGTGATCGAAGAGGTCATTCAGCGCTTTGCGAATACCGCACGCTTGGGCGAACAGGCTGGCTTCACCGGCGTAGAAATTCACGCCGCCCATGGTTATTTACTGAGCCAGTTCCTTTCGCCACTGACCAATCAAAGGACCGACGAGTGGGGTGGGTCTCTGGAAAACCGGGCGCGCCTGTTGCTCGAAATCGTTAAGGCGGTCAGGGCCGTGGTTTCAGCTGAATTTGCGGTAGCGGTCAAACTCAATTCCGCCGATTTCCAGCGCGGAGGCTTCACCGCCGATGATGCGAAAAAAGTCGTTGAGTTACTTAACGGGCGTGGTGTGGATTTGGTGGAATTATCCGGCGGTAGTTACGAAGCGCCGGCCATGCAGGGGGAGGCGCGAGATGGCCGCACCCTGGCTCGCGAAGCCTATTTCGTCGAGTTCGCCCGTGATATCCAAACGGTCGCAAAAATGCCGGTGATGGTCACCGGCGGTATACGTCGCCGCCCGGTGGCCGAAAGCGTGGTGCAGAGTGGCGTGGACATGGTAGGCATAGGAACGGCGTTAGCCATCGACCCGCACTTGCCTCGAGACTGGCTGCTGGGCAAAGACAGTGCCCCGCAATTGCCGCCGATTACCTGGAAAAATAAAGCCATCGCATCTTTGGCAAACATGGCGGTAGTGAAGTTTCAATTACGAAAATTGAGCCGGGCGAAAAAGCCCGATCCGAACGTTTCACCGATGCGTGCGCTGATCCTGCAGCAGCTCGGAATGGCATTTCGCACTCGTCAATATCGGCGTTGGGTGGAAAAGCGTTTGATGTGAGTCGATACTTTTTTGATTTGAAGCGTTAATCCCTGTCGTAACAGGCATTTGGTAAAGCAGGAGCGTCCGCAATTGGCCGATCGTGTGTCATAAGCCCTGCTCGGAACATTCTGACGTGATGTTCCAGCGCTCAAACTCGGCATCGAAGTCTTCAAGCTTGAGCAACCTCGCTCGCCACTCTCGGCAGTCCCCAGCACCTCAACCTGCATCGCGCCAAGGTCGCTACCAAAACGGTCCAGCATGAGATCGGAAAACCGGTTCAGCCGAGTCGCCCACCGACCGACCGGCATCGGCACCCCACTCCGTCTCACCGCTGCCGCCGACCAGAGTGCGACGTGTTGAATGCGCAACTCCAGCGCGGCATGGAACTCGACATCACGTACGCCAGGATAACGCGCCGGGAACAGCGCCAGATCAGGCACATCGCAGGCCGCGCCCAGCGTGGCGCCATGCCGGCGAAGGTGAAGCGACGGTTTGATCAAGCTATCGGCCGCTCTGCCGTGTTTTTCCAAAGTTCACGCACGAGCACGCACCTCGGTTTTTGGTCGACGTTTTTACACACTCTGGGCCAAAAGCGGTCCTTGGCCACAGAGCGCTGACCAAGACACATCTTTGTTCAACAAGTATCTACCCTTTCCCGCGTCCGCGAAGCTGTCAGAGGTATTCCACATTCCCATCAACGCTGATGGACTGGCCGCTGATATTCACCGCCGCTTGAGAGGACAGAAAGCGCCCCGCCATTGCCAGCACTGAACACCACGTCTTCCCCGGTGTGCAGGTGCTGCTTGATGTAGATCGCCTGCGTGCCATCGGCAGCCAACACCAGCGCGCCAATCAGGATGGCGTCGCTGCCCGGCTGACGCAGCGGCAGGCCGACGACAGTGGTCATGGCCAGGCGTTGCGCACGCTCACGCAGCGGCTGCAGGCACGGCGCATCCGGGGTTTGCGCAAGTTCGCGGGCCAGCGAGGGCTCGTAGCCGGTAAGGGACAATTCCGGGAAGAGCAGAAAGTCGACCCAGTGTTCGGCGGCGAGGGTCATGAAGCGCAGGTGGCGATGGATATTGGCGTCGAGATCGCCGGCGATCGAGCAAAACCGGGCAGCGCAGAGAGTGAGGTGGGCCATCGGCGTCACGTCTGAAAAAGGGGTCAGTAAAGCACGGTTTTTTGTCGACCGGGCACTGCCCGGCCCCTCTGCAGGTCCAACGCGCAGACGCCCGTTCGGGGTTTGCCCCATCACCCACTCCGACAGGCACCGTCAAACCTTCCGATTGCGGAGATCCAGCATGGCGACGTTCGACAGACGAGGCTTCATCAAGAGTGCATTGATCATCGGCGCAGGATCGGTGGCGTTACCTGCGCACGCGGCTTCAGCCAAGACACCGGCGGCGCCTCAGACGCTGTTGCTCAAGCGCAATGACTGGGTGCCGAACAACCCTCGCTTGCCGGTGCTTCATTACAGCGGCGTGATCGGCGGCGGCGATATCGCTGCGCAAATGGAGGCGTTGTTCGCCCGTAATGGCTGGCCGCCACAGTGGCGCAACGGCATCGACGACTACCATCACTATCACTCCACCGCCCATGAGGTGCTGGGATTTGCAGCCGGTTCCGCCCGGCTGATGCTGGGTGGCCCGAACGGCCATGAAGTAGAGGTGACCCAGGGCGATGTGGTGCTGCTGCCGGCGGGCACCGGCCACTGCCGTCTCTGGGCCAGCAGTGATTTTCTGGTGGTGGGCGCTTACCCGCCGGATCAACCCTGGGATATTTGCCGTGAGGCGCCCACCGAGGCCATGCTGCAACGCATCGCTACGCTGCCGTTCCCCGGAACGGACCCGGTTTCCGGCAAGCAGCCGCCGCTGACGCAGTACTGGCAGACGGTGTGATCGACGCCTGTGAATCACTGCTAGTGCCGATAAGGCGTCGGCCACGGCGATCCCGGCACCGATGCCGACGGCGGTCAGAAACAGCGTCGCGATCGAGCCGCCAAACCCGCGCAAACCGATGACGGCGAACAGCGCCGCCAAGGCCAGGAGGATCACCCGATCACGCCCGATCCGGCGCGCCAGCCAAGGGGTGGACAAGGCCAGCAAACCATGAGCAAGGTTGGAATGGCGGTCAGCAGGGCCGGCTGGTGCCTGTGATCAGCCGGCGTAAGCCGGGTAATCGGTGAAACCCGCTTCGCTGCCGCCGTACATCGTCGCCGGGTTCAGGGGGTTGAGGGGCCAGCCGTTGATGATCCGCGCAGGCAGATCCGGGTTGGCTATGAACCGACGGCCGAACGCGATCAGGTCCGCGAGCCCCGCCTCCACCAGCCGCGCGCCACGCTCTGCGGTGTAGCGGCCGGCGTAGATGATCCGGCCACTGAACGTGCTGCGCACGTCACGGCGGAACGCCTCGGGCAGGTCGGGGGCGTTGTCCCAGTCGGCTTCGGCGATGGAGACGTAGGCCACGCCCGCCTGCTCCAACACCTTGATCGCTTCGATGTAGGTACGGTGCGGATCGCTTTCCACCATGCCGATGTACACACGGTCCTGATCGGTGGTGGTGAACAGCGGCGTGAAACGCACACCCAGACGCTCCGCGCCGATGGTCCGAGACACGGCGTCGATGATTTCCCGCAGAAAGCGCAAGCGGTTTTCCAGCGAGCCGCCGTACTCGTCATCGCGCTGATTGGCGTGTTCGGAGATGAACTGGATGACCAGATAACCGTTCGCCGCATGGCTTTCCACGCCATCGAAACCGGCGGCACTGGCGTTGCTTGCAGCCTTGGCATAGAGCCCGACCAGCGTCTTGATTTGCGCCACGGTCAGGGCGCGCGGCACCGAGGGTGCGACCAGCTCGCCAGTATTGGCCGCCGTTTCGATGAAGGCTTTGGCGTTGGTTGCGGCGATGGCCGGACCTGGCGCGCAGGATCGCGCGTAAACTGGTGATCTATCAGCGCCGTGGCAGTGAGCAGTCGCAGCTGTCAGCGCTGCTGGAACTGGACCCCAAATCCGATCGCGTGCAACTGGCGATGGCGTATGCGCGCGAGAACCTGACCGACAATCTGTCGGTCGAGGCGCTGGCGGCCGTGGCCCGGCTCAGCCCGCGACAGTTCAGCCGGGTGTTTCGCGAGGAGACCGGGCAGACCCCGGCCAAGGCCATCGAAAGCCTGCGCCTGGAAGCCGCGCGGGTGATGATGGAAACCAGTCGGCATCCGGTGGAAGTCGTGGCCAAGGAAACCGGATTCGGCGACCGCGAGCGCATGCGCCAGGCGTTTTTGCGCGCCTTCGGCAAGCCACCACAGGCCATGCGCAACGAGCTGTTCAACGCCGCTGTCGGCCACTGCGGGTCAGGCCTGTGAAGTGGGGATCAACCCGGCTTCGCGATAGCTAAGGATCAATTCGTCGAATACCGCAATTTCACCCCGAGTGCGGACAATCAATTGAGCACCGGCAACCGCGGTATAGATTGCGCGGGCGCGTCGCTCGCACTGTTGCGCGTTGCCGACGCCCGCATCGGTCAATACGTGGGTCAGCCAGCTGACATTGGTGTCGGCGAACGCCCGGACCTCAGCCTTGACCTCCTCGGGCAGATCTTCGTGCTCGGCGGCCATGAAGCTGAACAGGCACAGGCGATTGCCGTGCTCCAGCGAGGTGCGGAAGATCGACGGGTAGATCGCAAGGCTCGCAAACGGGTCAGGATTGGCCTCGCGAATCGCGCTCAGCACCTTGGCCGTGTCCTGCCAATATCGCTGCGCTACCGCTGCGCCCAGATCGGCTTTGCTGGAAAAGTGGTAATAGATACTGGCGTTCTTGATCCCCACCGCCTCGCCGATGCTGCGGAAGTTGATGCCGCTGTAACCGTGCATTTGCGCCGCTGACTTCGCCGCTTCCACCACGCCACGCCGGGCCTCGGGCCGCAGGTGGAGTTGCGTCAGAACGCCGAGTGGGGCAACCGCATGCGGGACAAGGCCATCAGGGGCATGCACTACTTCGACAGCGTGCTGCAGCAACAGCCCTTCGTGGCCGGGGAGCGATTTTCGATGGCCGATATCGCGCTGCTGGGCGGCATGATTTTCGCTTCGCTGGTCAAACTCGACGTGCCTGAACAATGCCAGGCGCTGCGGGCCTGGCACGCCCGCATGCAGGCGCGGTCGAGCGTGCAGCAGTGGCGAGCGATGGTCGATCAGCAAGCGTGTGCCCGAGTGATCGATGATCCTCGGGTAACAAACGCATCCGGACAACGTCAGTCGTTGTCCGAATGCGTGTTTATCGGATCAGATCTGAGCCTGACCGCCGTCGACGAAGAGCTCGATGCCGTTGACGAAGCTCGCATCATCCGAGGCCAGGAAGACCGCTGCGTTGGCGATTTCCACCGGCTCACCGACACGACCCATCGGCACCTGCGAAGCCAGATTATCCAGCAGGCCTTGCTGTTGCGCGGCGTCAGGGCCGGCCAGGTTAACCAGGCCTGGGGTTTTGGTAGCGCCTGGGCTCAAGGTGTTGACGCGCACGTTGCGGTCTTTCAAGTCCAGAATCCAGCTGCGGGCGAAGGCGCGGACTGCCGCTTTCGAGGCCGAATACACGCTGAACGCTGCGGTGCCCGAGCTGCCTGTGGTGGAGCCTGTGAGGATGACCGAGGCGTTTTTCGCCAGCAGTGGCAACGCCTTCTGCACGGTGAACAGCACGCCTTTGACGTTGCGCTCGAAGGTGTCGTCGTAGTGGGCTTCGGTGATGTCGCCCAGCGGCAGCATCGAACCGCCACCGGCGTTGGCGAACAGCACATCCAGACGGCCCTTCTCGGCGCCGATCTGCTCGTACAGCGCATCCAGTTGTTCCAGTTTGGTCGAGTCGACCTGTACGCCGGTGGCGTTGCCGACCAGTGCGACCGCTGCATCCAGTTCAGCCTGACGGCGGCCAGTGATGTAAACGTGTGCACCTTCCTCGGCGAAGCGTTTGGCGGTGGCCAGGCCGATGCCCGTGGTGCCGCCGGTGACCAGTGCGATTTTGCCTTCGAGCTTGCGAGCCATGATGTTTCTCCAGATGTTCAAGTCAGTTACTTGATAGGTTGGTGCGGTGTGGGAGCAGCATATCGAGGGCTCGATATTTCCAAAATAGAATCATCCGAAAGCTATCCTTTCAAAAATGAAAGGATCAAACAAAGTGTCAGGGGCGTGCTGCGCTCAAAATCGGCTAGACCTCACCGAACGTTTCGCGGTCTCATCTGACAAGCCAGGTGCGGGACCTGGCGGCGCACATCAGCGGAGGGCTATTGATGAAGCAGATTTCGGCTGGGGTACTGAACACGTCCTACCTCGATCTTGGGCCTGCGGATGGGCCGGTGGTCGTGTTGCTGCATGGGTTTCCTTATGACATTCATGCCTGTGGCGAAGCTGCGAAGATCCTCGTCGAGGGCGGTTGTCGCTGCATCATTCCCTACCTTCGCGGTTACGGCCCGACGCGCTTCATCGACCCGGCCACCCCACGCTCTGGCGAGCAGGCCGCTTTGGGCGCAGACCTGCTGGCGTTGCTCGACGCCTTGAACGTCCAGCGGGCAATACTGGCGGGTTATGACTGGGGCGGTCGCGCGGCGTGCGTGGTGGCGGCGCTGTGGCCGGAGCGGGTCATTGGCCTGGTGAGCGGCGACCCTGGCTACAACATTCAGGACATCGCCGCCGCCAACGCGCCCTCCTCCCCTGAAGCGGAACGGCGCTTGTGGTACCAGTACTACCTGCACGGTGAACGGGGTTATGCGGGCCTGGCCGCCAATCGCGAGGCGTTCTGTCGCTTGCTCTGGTCGTCGTGGTCGCCTAGCTGGGATTTCAGCGACGCGACGTTCGAGCAGTCTGCCGTCTCGTTTGCCAACCCGGATTTCGTCGATGTCGTCGTTCACTCCTACCGCCATCGCTTCGGCCTGGTGGCGGGCGATCCGCAGTACGCCGAGATCGAAAACAGGCTCGCCGCACGCCCGCCCATTACGGTGCCGACGGTGATTCTTTCGGGAGCTGACGATGGCGTTTCCTCACGACGCAGCGATGATGCCGCCGTTCGCGGCTTCACAGGGCCGGTGCAAAGACTGGTGCTCAGCGGCGTCGGGCATAACGTGCCGCAGGAGGCCCCCAAGGCGTTTGCCGACGCGGTACTGAGTCTTTTGAAGGGATGACGGGCGTGGCGCCAGACGATTTCACTGGCGCGCGACAAACCGCGCCGCGGCTTTGAAAAACGCGCCTACACTGCAACTGGTTTATCCGCAGAAGGCGTCCAGCCGTCCGCGCTACTGCGCTCAGGCTCGATCAACCGACTCAATACCGGGAGGTGCAGACATGCCGAACAGACGTCTTCCTTTCACCATGGATGGCTGGAACAAGGACTGGATCATCCTCGGCCACAAACTGGTCTGCCGCAGCTGCGGCGCTGGCCAATGTCCTGCGCTGGACGAGCAACCGTTCCAACACACCGAGGCCTGCACAGCGTCCACCGCTGGCGCGCGCTATCCGTGGAAAGAGCTCAACGACCTGCTCAAGGAAAGCCTGACCGAAAGCCGACGGATGTTGCACTGAAGCCCATTCGCCGGCGTCTTGCCTGACACACCGCTTTCGCCGCTGTCGCACAGCTCCAGCAGCTCCCACAGGTTCGGTGGCGTTCATCAGAATTCGGTTCACCACAAAACCTGTAGGGGCAGTCGCAGGTTCGACGGCCGCGAAAGCGTCTTGCCTGACACACCGCATTCGCCACTGTCGCACAGCTCCAGCAGTTCCTACAGGTCGATGGCGAACCGCATCGCCTTACTTCACCAACAGCCGCTCCAACACCACCTCCAGCGGATGACGCAACTGCCGATCGGCCTGGCGTTTGACCTGACTGCGGCAGGAGTAGCCGGTGGCCAGGGCTTCGCCTTCCTTGTCCAGTTTGGTCGCCCAGGACTGCTCGAAAATGGTCTTTGAGGTTTGCTGATTGCGCGCTTCGTGGCCGTAGGTGCCGGACATGCCGCAGCAGCCGGTGGCTTCGGTGACCAGTTTCAGGCCCATGCGGCCGAAGACCTTTTCCCATTGCGCGGTGCTGGCCGGGACGTTGGTTTTTTCGGTGCAGTGGGCCATCAGGCGGAACGATTGCGCCGCCCCATCACCCGCCGATTCCGGCAACACGTCGACCAACCATTCCTGCGGCAACAATACGTTCGGGCTGCCCTCCAGCCCTGCCACTTTCTGGTATTCCTGGCGATAGACCATGGTCATGGCCGGGTCCAGGCCCACCAGTGGCACGCCGCAGTCCGCCAGGGCCTTGAGCTGGGAAGCATTGCGAATCGCGGCTTTGGCGAACGCGCCGAGGAAACCCTGCACGTGCAGCGGCTTGCCGTTGGCGCTGTAGGGCGCGAGGAAGACGCGGTAACCCAGTTGGTGCACCAGTTGAATAAGCGACGCCAGCAGCGGCGTTTCGAAGTAGCGGGTGAAGGCGTCCTGCACCAGTACCACACTGTGCTGACGCTGTTCATCGCTCAGCTCACGCAGGGCCGGAACGCTGGCGACTGAGACGTTGCAGCGGGTCAGCGTGCTTTGCAGGTTGTAGCGGTGGATCAACGGGCTGTCGAGCATGCCGACGTGGCGTTCCAGCAGGCCGCTCACCCATTTGGACCCCATCACCGCGTTGTACAACCCCGGCGCGCAGGCCATGTACGGGATGGTGAATTCCAGCGAGCCAATCAGGTAATCACGCAGCGGACGCTGATAGCGGCCGTGGTACAGCTCAAGAAAGCGCGAGCGGAATTCGGGCACGTTGACCTTGATCGGGCATTGCCCCGCGCAGGATTTACAGGCCAGGCAACCGGCCATGGCGTCGTAGACCTCGTGGGAGAAATCCGCCTGACCACGGGAGCGCTTGAGGTTATTGCTCAGCCGCGCAGGCAGGCCCTTGATCCAGTGGGCCTTGCCTCTGGCCGCTTCCAGCACGTCGATGTTGGCCGCGCCTTGCAGCCGCAGCCACTCGCGGATCAACGATGCCCGGCCTTTGGGCGAGTGCTGGCGTTCGCGGGTTGCCTTCCACGACGGGCACATGGCGTCGTTGGGGTCGAAGTTGTAGCAGGCGCCGTTGCCATTGCAGTGCACAGCGCTGCCGAAGCTCTGCCAGACGCGCTCATCGATCTGCCGATCGAGATCGCCACGCAGGGTCACTTCGTTGACCTTGAGCAGGCCTTCGGCGGCGTCCGGTGGGGTGCAGATCTTGCCGGGGTTGAGCTGATTGTGCGGGTCGAACGCGCCCTTGAGCGATTGCAGCGCCGGGTACAGCTCGCCGAAAAACGCTGGTACGTACTCGGAACGCAGACCCTTGCCGTGCTCGCCCCAGAGCAGACCGCCGTAGCGCTGGGTCAGCTCGGCGACGGCATCGGAGATCGGCTTGACCAAGGCCGCCTGGGCCGGGTCTTTCATGTCCAGTGCGGGGCGCACGTGCAACACGCCCGCATCGACGTGGCCGAACATACCGTAGGCCAGGCCGTGACCATCAAGCAGCGCGCGGAATTCGGCAATGTAATCGGCCAGACGCTCCGGCGGCACGGCGGTGTCTTCCACGAACGGCTGCGGACGAATCTCGCCCTCGACGTTGCCCAGCAGGCCCACCGAACGCTTGCGCATGGTGTAGACCTTGTTCACCGCCGCCGCGCCTTCGGCCAGCGTGTGCCCCAGGCGCTCGACGCTGGTGTCGGTTTGCAGGTGGCGAACGAAGGCCTCGACCCGCGCATTCACCTCATCCGCCCCATCGCCGCTGAATTCCACCAGGTTGATACCCAGGGTCGGACGCGCAGCATCGGCAGGGAAATACTCGGCCACGCTGTGCCAGACGATGTCTTTCATCGCCAGCATCAGCACCTTGGAGTCGACGGTTTCGATGGACAGCGGGTTATGCGCCAGCAAGGCGTTGGCATCGCGCAAGGCGTCCATGAAGCTGGCGTAACGAACGTTGACCAGCACCGAATATTTCGGAATCGGCAGCACGTTGAGCTTGGCTTCGACAATGTAACCCAGTGACCCTTCGGCGCCGCACAGCACACTATTGAGGTTGAAACGTCCTGCGTCATCACGCAGGTGCGCCAGGTCGTAGCCGGTCAGGCAGCGGTTGAGCTTGGGGAAGACCGATTCGATCAGATCGGCCTGGGTCTCCTGAATCTGCCGCGCGGTACGGTAGACCTCGCCGATGCGACCGGGCCGGGCGCAGGCGGCGTCCAGTTCGTCGTCGGAGATCGGCAGGCTGTGCAGACGTTCGCCGCCGAGCAGCACGCTGTGCAGTTCCAGCACATGATCGCGGGTCTTGCCGTAGGTGCAGCTGCCCTGGCCGCTGGCGTCGGTGTTGATCATGCCGCCGACGGTGGCGCGATTGGACGTCGACAACTCCGGCGCGAAAAACAGCCCGTGGGGCTTGAGCGCAGCGTTGAGCTGGTCCTTGACCACGCCCGCCTGCACACGCACCCAGCGCTCTTGGGTGTTGATTTCCAGAATGGTGTTCATGTGTCGCGACAGGTCGACCACGATGCCATCAGTCAGCGACTGGCCGTTGGTGCCGGTACCGCCGCCGCGCGGGGTCAGTTTGATCTGACGAAAGCGCATCTCGGCCATCAATGTGGCGACGCGGGCGACGTCATCGGCGTCCAGCGGGAACACCGCAGCCTGCGGGAGGCGCTGGTAAATGGAGTTATCGGTCGCCAGCACCGTGCGGGTGGCGTAGTCGGCGCTGATCTGGCCGCGGAAACCGCTGGCGCGCAACGCGTCGAGAAATTCGGGGTACTGGGCCGCAGGTGCGGCGGCAGGCAGTTGGGCGATCATCAAAGGATGGCCTCTCGTCGGTCTGATCACGGGAAACAGCAAAATACTTGTCGCCTGAGCATTAATCGTTAAGCTGCAGGTCGTTGTTTGCGCCAATGATCCCGCAGGCTTCGGCGCGACACAAACGGATATTCCTGCCGCTATCGATGACTTTTCTGAATGAATTACCGCCATCTCACGCCGTCCATGTCCCTGCTGCTGGCATTCGAAGCCGCGGCCCGTCATGAAAGCTACACCCGCGCGGCCGTCGAACTGTCGCTGACCCAGAGCGCGGTCAGCCGTCAGGTGCAAGCGCTGGAGCAGCAATTGGGGCTGACGCTGTTTCGCCGCGAAGGTCGTCAGGTGCAGCTGACCGACGTCGGGCGCCTGTATCAACGAGAAATGAGCGAAGCCCTCGGGCGCATTCGCAGCGCAACCCTGCAGGCCATGGCCTACCAGTCCGGTGGCGGCAGCCTGCGCCTGGCGACCCTGCCGACCTTCGGCTCCAAATGGCTGCTGCCACGCCTGCATGACTTCTACCAGCAGCACCCCGGCATGCTGGTGCACATCAATTCACGCATCGATGCGGTGGATTTCGAAACCAGCGGCATCGACGCCGCCATCGTCGTCGGCCACGCCGGGTTGCCGGGGCTGATCAGCCATCGCCTGCTTGCCGAAGAGCTGGTGGTGATCATCTCTCCACAAGCCGCCGGTAACCATCAGGACTGGACGCCGGAGAAGATCGCCAGACAGATGCTGCTCAACGTCGCCAACAACCCCAACGTCTGGGGCGACTGGTTCAGCCATCATCGCCTGCCTCACCCCATGATGCGCCTGGGACCGAGTTTCGAGCTGACCTCGCATTTGATTCAGGCCGTCAAAGCGGGGATCGGCATCGGCCTGGTGCCGCGCATTCTGGTGGCCGACGAGCTGGAGAACGTCGAGCTGATCAGCCTCGACCTGCCCTTCCCCAGCCAGCGCAGCTATTACCTGACCTACCCGCCACGCAACGAAATGCTGCCGTCCCTGCAGGCATTTCGGGCGTGGTTGCTGGAGCAGATATGAGGACGCAATCAGCGCCCGAGGAATGAATAACCGAAGTTCACGACCTTGGCGTCCTCGCCGAAGCCTGCCAGAAACGACACCCCGACCGGCAGGTTGCCTTTGATAGTGCCCGCCGGTACGGTCATTTCAGGAAAGCCGGTGGCTGACGCAATGTACGATGAGGCATAGGTGTCGCCCGCCTTGCACAGGTAGCTGTCGTCAGTCACACCGTGCACCACCGATGCCGGGCAGTTAATCGTGGCAAAAAACAGGCTGTCGACCATGTGCTGTTTCATGATGCCAGTCAGCTGCGCGCGCAGTTGCGGGATCGTCTGCGACAGAATCGAGATGTACTGCGGCGAGTCGGTACTGCCCACTTTCGCCACCGCCTCAAGCCCCGCCAGTCGCGCCGGGTTCATGCCGTGATCGGCGTTGTCGGCCTGATTCTTCTTCGCCAGTTCGACGAACTGGTCCAGCGTACGCGGCTGAGCGGCGTCCAAGGTACTCAGGTAACGCTCGAATTGCGGCCTGAATTCGCTGTCCCCCACCGGCCCCAGCACGTCGCTCCACAGGGTTTCGAAGCCCTTGGGCAGTGTGATCGCAACGACTTTCGCGCCGCGCTGACGCAGGGTGTCCTGAGCCTTCTGGAACACTGCGTCGACCTCCGGATTACCGCCTTTGAAGTTGGTCAGCACGCCGATGGTCTTGCCCTTGAGCGAGGTGCGGCTCAGGTTTCTGGTGAACTGCACGCTGTCCGACGCCAGATCCAGCGTCGCCGCGTCGCCCTTGTCCTGCCCCTTGATCACGTCCAGCACGACCGCCTGATCCTGCACGTTGCGGGTAATGACGCCCGCGGTGTCGAAGCTGAGCGACAGCGGAATGATGCCGCTGCGACTGACCAGCCCCAGCGAAGGACGCAGGCCGACCGTGCCGGTGACGCTGGCCGGGGCGCGAATCGAGCCGCTGGTGTCCGAGCCTAACGCGAACGGCGCGAAGTTCGCCGCCACCGCCGCTGCCGAACCGCTGCTGGAACCAGAAGCATCGCGCTTGGTGTTGCGGGGGTTGAGCGTCTGCCCGCCGAACGAGCTGTAGCCGAACCAGCCGAAGGACGCCGCCAACTCGGAGAGATTGGTTTTGCCCAGCAGGATCGCCTGGCGGTCGACCAGTGTCTTGACCACGAACGCATCCTGGCTCGGCACCGAGGCGCGCAACACGTAGGAGCCGCCCGAGGTGATCAGGCCCTGGGTGTCGTAGTTGTCCTTGACCACGAAGGGGATGCCGGCCAAAGCCGAGCGCCTTGCGTCAGGATTTTTTGCTCGCTCGGCGTCCCACTGCTTCGCCTGATCGACGGCCTTGTTGTTGAGGGTCACCAGCGCATTGATCTGCTGACCCGCACGGTTGTTGGTCTGAATGTTATCCAGATAGTGCCGGACCAGTTGCTCTGAACTGAGTTTGCCGCTGTCCAGCGCCTGACGCATGTCGGCCAGCGTCATGCCGTCGATGTTGCTGTCGGCATGGGCCGCCGTTGCCAGAATGAAAAACGAACCTGCCACGACACAGTGATTCAACCGCATTGATTACGCTCCAGATGAGGGCAGGCGAAAGAAAAGGAAGTGGGTCAGATCAGCTTATTGTTTTGAAGGAATTCCTTGGCTACGCTCTCGATCGACTCACGGCCGACATCGACCCGGGAGTTGAGTTGAGCGATGGTGCTGTCGTCCAGCTTGGAGGACAGTGCGTTGAGCAACTCGCCGACCTTGGGGTTTTCGTTGAACACTTTGGTGCGGATCACCGGGGTCAGCGCGTAGCTGGGGAAAAAGCCCTTGTCATCCTTGAGCACCACGAAACCGAATGCAGGAATCCGGCCATCGGTAGAAAGCACAAGTGCGAGGTCCACCTGACCGTCGCGCAGCGCCTGATAGGTCAGCCCGCCGTCCATGCGGATGATGTTCTTGCGTTCGAACTCGAACTTGTACATCTCCTGCAGCGGACGCAAGCCATCGGGGCGCGAAAAGAATTCGGCGTTGGAAGCGAACTTGTAGGCCCTGCCGCCTCCGATGTTTTTCGCCAGATCACTGATCGAGACGATGCCTTCCTTCTCCGCTTCGTCCTTGCGCATGGCGAAGGCGTAGGTGTTGTTGGCTTTGGACGGGTTGAGCCAGGTGATGCCCTTTTGCGCGTCCAGAGCGCTGACCTTTTTGTAGGTCTCGTCTGCATCAAGGCGGTCCTTGACGTTGTTGTAGATAACCAGCGAGGTGCCGGTGTATTCCCAGTACACGTCGACCTGGCCGTTCTCCTGTGCCGAGCGCAACACGGACGAGCCCAGGTCAGGGCGTTTGTCCACGCCAAAACCATTGGCGCGCAGCAATTGGGCGGTCATTTCGGCCACCAACTGCTGCTCGGTGAATTTCTTGCCGCCAACGACAATCGTACTGTCGGCACTGGCTTGGGCGGCGAGGCCGCAGAGTACGGCCAGGGAAAGGGCCAGACGGGCGAGCGTTCGAGCAATCATCATGCACCTCTGATTATTGTTTTTTGCACAGCGTTGTTGGGGTCAGCGCGCCGCAAGCCGCAGGCCTCGGGACACGGTGACGGTCTGCAGCACGCCGCAGGCCATGTCCACGGCGATGGCCAGCAGCGCTGTGGAGATCGCACCGGTCAGCATCATGCCGAAGTCGTTGAGGTCGATACCGGTGAAGATCAGTTCACCCAATCCCCCGCCGCCGACCAGAAAGGCCAGCGGCGCGGTGCCGACGTTGATCGCCAGGGCCGTGCGCACCCCGGCGAAGATCACGTTCATCGCGTTGGGAATTTCCACCTTCCAGAGGATTTCCCGAGGCGTCATGCCCATGGCATCGGCCGCTTCCAGCAAATGCGTCGGCACCGCGCGCAAGCCCTCATAGGTGTTGACCGCCACCGGCAGCAAGGTCGCGACCCACAAACCGAAAATCGCCGCCCCACCGCCCACGCCCAACAGACTCATGGCCAAGGCCAGCAGCGCCAGCTTGGGGATTGCCTGGCCGACGTTGAGCACCTGCATGGCCGCCATGGCATAACGCTGGTTGGCCGGGCGGCTCATCCACACCCCCAGCGGCAGCGCGACGATCAGCGCCAGGCCGCCACTGATGGCGACGATCTGCAGGTGCTGGCCGCTCAGATAGGTGATGTCACTCCAGTGATCCTGAAGCCCCTCCCAGAATCTCATCATCAGCTCGGACATGATCAGTGCACCGCCGCAGTCGTGTTTTCCACCAGCCGGGCGAGGATGTCGCTCTGGTGGACATAGCCGATGAAACGCCCGTCGCTGTCGTTGCACAGCGCCCAGTCCTGGCCTTTGCCGAGCAGTTGCGAGAGCACCTGGCGCAGGTCATCGCCGGGCCGGACCACCAGTTGCGAACGCGAGGACACCGCCCCGTTTCCGCCCACCACCTGCATGTGCTGGCGAGGAGGATTCTGGGTCGCGACGTCCACGGCGCGCATCAGGCGCAGGCGCTTCATGATCCGGTCGCCGCCCATGAAGTTGGCAACGAACTCACTGTTGGGACGTGCCAGCAGATCATCGGAGCTGCCGAACTGTTCGATCCGACCGTTATGGAACAGCGCCACGCAGTCGGCCATCTTCACCGCCTCGTCGATGTCATGGCTGACGAACAGGACCGTCTTGCCGACCTGGCGCTGGATGCGCATGAACTCGTCCTGAATCACCTCGCGGTTGATCGGATCGATGGCGCCGAACGGCTCGTCCATCAGCATTACCGGCGGGTCGGCGGCCAAGGCGCGGGCCACACCGACCCGTTGCTGTTGACCGCCGGACAACTCACACGGGTAACGCTTGAGGAACTGCGCCGGGTCCAGCGCCACGACTTCCAGCAGTTCGGCGGCGCGCTTGCGGCTCTTGGTCTTGTCCCAGCCCAACAGGTTGGGCACGACGCAGATGTTCTCCTCAACGGTCATGTTCGGAAACAGGCCGACCTGCTGGATCACGTAACCGATCGAGCGCTTGAGCGTCACGCTGTCCAGCTCCGAGGTGTCGCGCCCGGCAATGCGGATGCGGCCAGAGGTTGGGGTGATCAGACGGTTGATCATCTTCAGGGTCGTGGTCTTGCCGCAGCCCGATGGTCCGAGCAGCACGCAGATCTGCCCTTCTTCGACGTTGAACGAGACGTCTTCGACGGCGGTGGTGGTGCCAAATTTCTTGTTTAAATTATCGATCTGGATCACGTCGTGGCTTCCTTCAGTGGGGCTGCGGCCATCTTGTTCAGGCCTTTCGGCGTCAGGACGCGCTGCAAGGCGTACAGCGCGTAATCGGCGGCAATGGCGATGACGCTGATGATCAGCGCACCGGCCAGCAACTGGCGCGGGTCGGACTGCGCGATGCCGCGAATGATCAGGCTGCCCAGGCCGCCCGCGCCGATGTAGGCAGCAATCGCGGCGATGCCGATGTTGATCACCGTGGCCATGCGCACGCCAGCCATGATCAGGGGTACCGCCAGGGGCAATTCGACCTGCAACAGCCGCTGCCAGGTGGACATGCCCATGCCGATCGCAGCCTCACGCAGGGCTGGATCGAGGTTGGAGATGGCGGTGGTGGTGTTGCGGATGATCGGCAGCTGCGAGTAGAGGAACAGCGCAATGACCGCTGGAACGACGCCGATGCCGTAACCGATGAGTGACAGCGCGGGGATCATCAGGCCGAACAGCGCGGCGGAGGGAATGGTCATCAGCACCGCGGCAAAAGCCAGGACCCAGCGACGGGCGCGCGGATGCTGTGAGATCGCGATGCCCACTGGCACCCCCGTGAGAATCGCCAGGCCCACCGCGATCATCACGATCATCAGGTGCTGCCCGAGCAACAGGCTGATCAGCCCGCCGTTTTCCAGAATGAAACTCAAGGTTTGCATCGTCGTGTGCCTCCTTCATGTCATTGTTATTTTTTGCCGGCGGTGCATCTGGAAGTGGACGCCGGTTTTGTAGGAAACCTTAACCTGCTCCCTGGCTGCGGCTGAGCTTTCAGTCCGACGATCTCTATCAAAAAATCGACGTCACGCAGATTTTTCCGGTCGCAGATTACTGCGTGCATGGGACATCGCACAGCGTTGGCAGGATGGGCCCACGCCATCGCGCCTGGTAGCGGCCCGCTAGCCATTTCATTAGCTTGCTATGGGATTTTCCTGCCCCCCGACGCCCTGCCCTATAACCGCCAGGCTGTCGGACGCCGATCGTTGGCCTCAGGAGTGCGCCTCATCAAATTTCCGCCGCTCCTCGCCCGGCGTGCAACCCCATACCCGGCGATAGGCCGCGCCCAGATGGGAGGCCGAAACGAATCCGCAGCTGTAAGCAATCGAGGCGATCGGCTGCGTGCTTTCGCGCAGCAGGCGACGGGCTTCGTTGAGCCTGAGTTCGAGGTAAAACTTTTTTGGCGTCATGCCGAAATGTTGATGCCACAGGCGTTCCAGCTGGCGGTGGGACAGGTTGCACTTGTCGGCGATGGTCTCGATGCCGACCACGTCCTCCAGGTGGTCTTCCATGAAGGCGATGGCCGCGGTCAGGCGTCGGTCGTGAATGCCGAAGCGCCACTGGATGGACATGCGCTGATGTTCCTCCGGGGCGCGAATCCGCGCGTGAAGGAACTGCTCGGCGATGCTCGCCGCCAGCTGATTGCCGAAGTCCAGCGCCACCTGCGCCAGCATCAGGTCGATGGCGGCCGTGCCCCCGGCGCAGGTCCAGCGGTTGTCGTGGTTGACGTACAGCTCTTTGGTCACCTCGATGTTGGGAAACTCTTCGGAAAACTGGCCGATGGATTCCCAGTGCAGCGTGCAGCGTTTGCCATCGAGCAGCCCGGCGCGGGCCAGGATGAACGTCCCGGTGCTCAGCGCGCCGACAGTCTTGCCCCGCGCCGAAGCACGCTGCAGAAAGCGCAGCATTTTTGGTGGCTTCTGGTGCTCGATGTCCAGGCTTGCCAGCACGAACAACCGGTCGACATCGGGGGCTGCTTCGATGGGCAGGGTGTGGATCTCGAAACCGCTGCTGGAACTGACCATGCCGCCGGATTCGGACAGCAGCGTCCAGTCGTACAGCGCCTTGCCCGACAACCGATTGGCCGCGCGCAACGGCTCGCTCGCCCCGGCCAGGGCCATCATGGAAAACTGTGGAAGAATGAGCAGCCCGATGCGCCGGGCGGCTTGCCCGTTAACGGGCGCGGGAGATTCAACAGGACTTGCCATCGCCGGATCCTTGTCGTGGGTCATGCCTGCCGCCCGCAACACAGGGCTATGCAGCGTGGGCAGGCATATTACAGCCAGACGGGATTTGGGTGACAGATAAGGAAGTTGCGGTTTGGCGCCAAACCTGTGGGAGCGAATTCATTCGCGATGCGCGCTGACAGCCGACACCTCTGCGGCGCTTGAAACGGCTTCTCGTGAATAAATTCGCTCCCACAGATCCAAGCCCAGACACCGGCCCGCCTGCGCGAGCCAGCGTCACTTCCTTCAAGCGCGGGCGCGGATCGCTTCGTCGATGCTCTGGATCATCGATTTGAACACCGGGCTGTCAACCTGGTTCTGCTGACCATGCTGCATGTGCGGCACGATCAATGCCTTCGCTCCGGCATCACCGGGGTACAGGCGATGCAGACGCTCGGACTCCGACGGCATGTGCAGGGTGTTCTCGGCGCCGTGGATGATCAACGCAGGCGGGAAGCCCTTGGCGCCTTCGATGGTCTGCTCGGGGTCGAACGCCACGTAAGAGGTGTACGACTTGGCGGTCACGTGGGTGCAACCCGGCCAGCGGTCCGCGCCGCCAGCTTCGGTGTAGCCGCCCAGTTGCTGATCGACATAGGCCTGGGTGTCCGGGTCCAGCGGGTAGTAGCCCAGACGACTAGCGTCGGTACCAGTATCGAACGGCGGAATCGGCGCATCGCCAGGCAGTTGACGCAGGGCCGCATCGGCCGCCTGTGGATCGGCGCGCAGTGCTTGCAGCTTGCCAATGGTGGTGTAGCTCATCGGCACCCAGAAGCGGATCTGCTCGCCACCGGCCGCAGCCAGTGCCGCCACCGCGCCAAGGCTGGCGACCGAACCCATTGCCCAGGACGCGACCACCGGCATTTCGCCAAAGTTATCCCTGGCCCACTGCACCGCACCGAGTACTTCATCCTTCTGGTCTTCCAGGTTGACGTTGGTGATCACCAGGCCGTCGGCGCGATGGGTGTTACGCACCTCCTTGTTGGAGAAGAAGCCCGCTACGTCGTAGGTCATCACCCGATAACCACGGGCCGCCAGTGCGCGACCGAACAGCTGGCCGTACATCGACACTCCGCCGGTGAACCCGGAGTTGAAGACCACCGGTGGCAATTTTTCGACATTGGCGCCGTCAGCGGAAGGTTCGAATACCCAGCCCTTGAGGTTGAGCGTCTGGTCGCCATACTGAACGGCGAAGTTGATTTCTTTTGTTTGAATGTCAGTCATTGTTCACTGTCTCTAAGTCAGGCGTGGGTGTTATTTAACCGATCAATTGACGCGTGGCACCACGCAGCAATACGTCAACTTGAATGGAAGTAGTGGCGCTAACATGCGTCGCGACGGCATCGATAAAACGCAACGTAGCGAGTGCATCGAATTGACTGGCATAAGGCGCGGCGTTATTGCCCGCGCCGACATGGGGCGCATCGGTGGCTTCCAGCAGCAAGTTGTCCGCGCCGACCCACTCGATGATCTGCGTGACGAAACCGGCGACCTCTTCAGGGTTGACCGAGGTGCGATAACCCGGCCCCTTGAACCCGACATTGCCCCGCCGCCGAGCCTCGGCCAGCAGCGCCTGATAGGCCGGTTCATATGCCCCGCGTTCGCTGTGGCAACTGCCGAGATGGTCGATGATCACCCGCACGGAGTCCGGAACCTGCCGCAGCACTCGCAGATTGGTCTCGGCTTCCTTGGCGTAGACATGCAGATGCTGATGAGGAAGCAGACGCGCGTAGAACGCCATCCAGTGCTCATCGCTGAACTGTGCGGGGCCGATGCTCTGGGGTGTAGCGTCGTGCAGAACGATGCGTGCGCCGACCACCTGGGGGTGGGCCAGACGCGCCTCGGTGGCGTATCCAGGGTCGGCCTTGATCGTACCTACCAGGCGAATGTGGCCGTAGCGAACGGGGTCTTTCGCCTGAAGGGCCTGCAACTCTTCAAATGAGGTAAATACATTTTCCGAGTCAGGAAGAATGCTCAGATGAACATTATTGAGCAGGGTCGGAACAACTTCGTTATCGATCAGTTGGTTCAGGTAGTTCGTCAGTGAATGCGGTTCGGGCAAGGCGTAAGGCAATGAACCTGCAACGCGATGAAGATCCTGCGCGGTATAAAAATGAACGTGACTGTCGATTCTTCTGTTGGGGGCCAGCATGATGATTGTTTTCCTGCAACGGTGGGAAAACAATAATCTGCGCCAGCCTGTCGTCGCTCACGTCGACCCGACGTCTCCTATCAAAATTTCGCCATGCATGATGATTCAGTGATTCCAGGCCTGGCAGCCGTCATTCGCCACGAACACTGCTGCAGACCCCGTGGCATCAGGCCCCGATGAACTTGAACGCCCACAAGGCCGCCATCCCCAACCCCAAGGTGAGCAAAGTGTTGCGTGTCTTCCAGGCGACAAAGGTCGCGATGATCGCCGCCGGAATCTGCGGGTTGTTCAGCACGAAGGCGCCCTGCCCGTTCGGGTAGACCACCGCTGGCAATACCAGCGCCGCCAGCACGCTTGCCGGGACGTAAACCAGCGCGCGGCTGAGCCGCGCAGGCATGCGCCAACGGCCATAGAGTTCGATGAACGACACACGCATCGCGAAGGTGCCCAGCCCCGCCGCCAGAAAGATTCCCCACAGGGTCAGGTCGCTCATTGCGCTTCTCCTTCTGCCGAGGACGCACATTCAGGGTTCGCCGGTTTCTTACGCCGGCTCTCGGTCACCACTCCAGCCACCACGCCGCCGATGGACGCCGTCACCAGCCCGAGGTTGTAGGGCATCTTCACCGCCAGCACCGCGATCAGACCGCCCACGGTGGCCGCCGCCAGGCTGGGTACATTGCGCAGCCCGGGAATCAACAGCGCGAGGAAGGACAACGGGATGGCGAAACTCAAGGACCAGGAGTCAGGAATGCTCGCCCCCAGACAGACCCCGGCCAGCACCGACAACTGCCAGGCCAGCCACATGGCGAACGCGGTCCCGGCATAGAACCAGTGGACGAACGGGCCTGTCAGTTCGCCCGAAGCGAACCTCAGGGTGCACAGGGCGTAGGACTGATCGGAGAGCATGTAGGACACCGGCCAGGTCCAGCGACGGGGCAAGTGATGCAGGTGCGGTGCAAGGGACGCGCTGTACATGACGAACCGCAGGTTGATGATCAGCGCGGTCAGCACGATGGCCACCGGCAAGGCGCCGCTGTGCAGCAATTGCAGGGCGACCATCTGTGCGGAGCCGGAATAGAAGATCAGGGTCATGCCCATGGCCGTGGTCGGCGACATGCCCATTTCGATCGCCATCACCCCGGTCACCAGACCGAACGGGATCACCCCCGGCGTCAGCGGCATCAGCGTGCGAACGCCCTGAATGAAGGCTTCCCGCGCAGATCGGTATGGCATGGCATTTCCTTGTTTTTTTGCCGTGGACGCAGCCCCACGTGTGGGCCAAGTGTAAGCACATGCAAGGGCCAGACTGAACCGACTTTTTTTCAAGGCAACCGATAACTTTTGTTATGGCAGGCGCGCCTCGGTCAATTCTGCAACGCGTAACGTCGGCAATGCTCCAGATAACCTTGCTCATGGCTGCCCACCAGTTGCACGACGCTGGACCACAACCACGACGGCGCATCCAGGGTCTGCGAGCGATTGGCCTGCAGCTCACGCATCCATGAGGCGCGGGTGGCGAGGTCCATCTGCCGCGCATGGGCGATGCCGACGACCCTGGCCAGATACCCCGCCGCGCGCATGGCTTCGGCCTGACTGAGCTGGTCAAGTTCCAGCTTCATGTCCTGAGGCAGCAGCTCGCGGATGAAGAAGCCATGATCGAGCAGGCGCGTGGCGACCATGCGATTGCCCAGGCCTGGGGACAAATGACGTGCGCCTTGCACCACTCGCCTGCCGTTGTCGCGCGGCATACCCGCCTTGGCGGTGCGTGGCGCGGCGGCGGCCACGGCTTCCTTGATGTCGAGCAGGCAAAACTCCTGATCGTCATCGTCGCCCACGCCGAGCAACACCGCGTAGCGCAACAGCCCCAGCGAACTGCAGCCTTTGACCCAATAGGCCGAGTCGAGCAGCTCGACGCTGTCTTCCTTGGAGCGGCCCTTGAGTGCGGTGACCAGGGCGTGGATTTCATCGGTGGCGCACAGGGCCTTGAGGGCGTGGCGCTCGTCCTTGGCCAGCGGCCAAAAATGTTTGCCCAGCGGAATGGTCGGGCGCATGTCTTCGATACGCTCCTCGGCCAGGTGCTTCCAGGTGCGCTGCACCGCGCTGCGCATGCCCGCCTTGACCTGTGCCGGGCGCGGCGGCTCTTCGTCATCGTTGCTTTCGAAGGCCTGCTCGTAGCCGATCATCATCTCTTCAAGCATGCGCGCGGTTGCTACCCCCGGCAGATCGGAGCCTCGGGCCGCAGTGGCCAACGACAACGCCAGCCGCACCAGATCGTGGGCCGGGTTGCCGATGACGGTCTGATCCAGGTCGCGAATATGAATGTCGATCTTGCCCTTGAGATCCCCGGTCGGCCCCAGATTACCCGCATGACAATCGCCGCAGATCCACACGGGCGGCCCGCTGGGCAGGCGCCGACCGGGCAGGCTGTGCAGCCATTCGTAGAACTGCACCGTGCTGCCGCGTACGTAGGCATGGGCAGATCGGGCCATTTTCAGGTTGCGCAGTTGGGTCAGCGGTTCGAGTCGAGCGGACGGACGAGGCAGTTTCATGAAGGCTTCTTGGCAGGGACGTGCAGTGTTGACCGGTGGCCTCTGCTGAATGTTTCAGAATATTTCAAAGTGAGTGGCCGCTCGCCTGATCCACGCCTACGCTGGCCCATGCCAAGCTCCGCGCAAAGCTGCTAACGTGTGGCGCCACTGACAGCCCCAAGGAAAATCATGGTCGCCTTCATTTTCTACGCCTTACTCATCGGCATCGGCGCAACCGCATTGCTCGACCTCTGGGCACAACTGCTCAAGGCCACGCTGGGCTTGCCCACCCCGCCCTGGCACCTGGTAGGCCGCTGGTTCGCCGGCATGCGTGAAGGCCGCTTCGTGCACCGCAACGGCATCGGCAACTCCCCTGAAGTGCCCAACGAACTAAGGATCGGCTGGACCATGCACTACGCGGTGGGCGTGTTGTTCGCCGCGGTGTTGCTGCTGATCTGGGGCGTGCAGTGGGCACACTCGCCGACCTTTTTCCCGGCACTGGTGGTCGGGCTGGTCACCGTCGGCGCGGGTTGGTTCATCCTGCAGCCCGGCATGGGTGTGGGCGTTGCCTGCAACAAGGCGCCAAACCCGCCGGTGGCGCGGCTGCAAAATGTCATCGGCCATGTGGTATTTGCCATCGGCATGTACGGCACTGCGCTGCTGGTGGGCTGAGCGCATTCCGCTGAACCTCTGTAACACCTTCGGCTTTGAGTCTTCAGGGCCGAAACGGATGATCACTCCTACTGTGGGCGACACCGACGGCGGCCAATCAGGCGTTCAACATCACCAATGGCGACGTGTTTCGCTGGAAGTGGATGTGGGGCCGGATCGCCGACTACTTCGGCCTCCACCTGGCGGCCTTCCCGCCGAGCGTGTCTGCGCTGGAAACACAGATGGCCGACATGTCGAAGAGTCGCGCCCTGGGCTTTAAGGAATTCAAAGCCAGCGATCAGGCGATGTCTTTGATGAACTGCGGGCGCGGCGGTTGATTCCGTAAGCGCGCGCTTCGTGCCAGACGCGGCCGTAAAGCTGTGAGAGCGAATTCTTTCGCGTGGAGCCGGTTCAGACGATAACGATGTATCGCCTGAACCTCCGTCTCGCGAATGAATTCGCTCCCACAGGGTTGGCCTACAGTCCAACCTATCCTGCGACCGCTAAATCGACGCCGCCAACCGCCCGACCTCGGCCATCACTGCATTGATCTGATCGCCGTTGGCTTTCGAATCGGTGTAATAAACCGTGACGATCAACGGCGCGCGGGCGGTGGGCCAGATCACTGCCACATCGTTGCTGGCGTTGTTGGCGCCGGACCCGGTCTTGTCCCCTACCCGCCAGGGTTTCGGCAAACCCGCCCGCAGTTTCTTATCCCCCGTGGTGTTGCTGACCAGCCAGGCAATCAGCTGATCCCGTGACGGGTCGGACAGCACTTCGGTAAAGATCAGCGTACGCAACGTCTGCGCCATCGCAATCGGTGTGGTGGTGTCCTGCAGGTCGCCCGGGCGATTTTCGTTGAGGTCGGGTTCGCGCCGATCAAGCCGCGTGACCTGATCTCCGGTCAAACGCAGCCAATCGGTCAAGCCCTTGGGCCCGCCGAAGCTGTCAAGCAGTAAGTTGGCCGCCGTGTTGTCGCTCAGGGTGACCGCCGCCTCGCAGATCGAACCCACGCTCAACCCGCCCTCACCCGTGTGTTTTTCCGTGGTCGGCGAATACGGCACCAGTTGGTCCTTGCCATAGACGATCCGCCTCGACAGGTCTTCTTCCTTGCGATCGACCCGCGCCAGCACGTGAGCGGCGGCCAACGCCTTGAAGGTGCTGCACATCGCGAAGCGCTCGTCACCGCGATGGGTGATCAGACGCTGGCTGCCGGTGTCGAGGATGGCCACGCCCAGACGCCCGCCATGGCGACGTTCCAGTTCCGCCAGTCGTTGCTCCAGAGAGGGGTTGCCAGGGGGAGCGGCAAGTGCCGCATGAGCAGTGAGGCTGTACAGCGCGGGAATCGCCAGCAGCGATGCGCCGAGCAGGGTTCTGCGAGAGATCAACATACACGTCCTTGTCGTGGCAGATGAACCAGCATGATCCCCGAAACGGCCGCCCTCTGCCAAGGCGGTCGTTGCACGGGGTGATCGATGAAATCAGGCAGGCACGCCCAGAATCACGTGCGAGGCCTTGATGATTGCCGTAGCGCTGACGCCTGGGGCCAGGCCCAGCTCGGTCAGGGCTTCGCGGGTCACGATCGAGTACACCTCGGTGCCGCCGGCCAGTTCGAGGACGACTTCGGCGTTGACCGCGCCGTCGCTGACCTTGGTCACCTTGCCTTCCAGAGCGTTGCGCGCAGACAGGCGAAAACCGCTGGAGTCGGTCATCAGCATGACCCACGGCGCCTTGATCAACGCCACCGCTTCCTTGCCCGCTGCCAGCCCCAGGCTCTTGACGCTTTGCAGGGTGACCACGGCCACCAGATCTTCGCCGCCTGGCAGGGTCAGGACGACTTCGGCGTTCACCGCGCCCTCCTGAATCTGTTTGACGGTGCCTTTGAAAACATTGCGGGCGCTGACTTTCATGTCGGGTGTCCTTGTTAGGGGGGATGAGGAATCGCCGCCCATCTTCCCCGGAGCGTCATGTCTTTACAACTATAGCGCTCGGCTTTTTTGACTTTGAAGTCAAGCCAGGAAACCTTCGTTTACCAGACAGCGAAACGGCGGGCAATCACCGGTGACGACTGAAGGTGGACACCGAGCGCACCCAGCTGATCAGGCGAAAGGTCGCGGGGTTCTCGTGCTGCTCATGCTCGGCCGCCAGCTCTCCGGCCAGTGAGGCCAGAGATTGCGGCAACAGCCAGGACACTTCCTGCTCGGTCACGCGCATCAGATTGGGATCGTCTTCTTTCTCGAACGCTGGCCATTCACTCATCTCAACCACTCCTCTGACGCATTTCTGCACACGCATGGATGTTTACAGATCGAGCACCAGCGGCCCTTCGGCCGGGACTGCGCAGCAGATCAGCACGTGGTCGGCCGCCGGCATGTCGACAGGCGGGACCGGGTAATGCACCTGGCCTTTGATCAGCCGGGTCTTGCAGGTGCCGCACGAACCGCTGCGGCAGCTGTATTCGGGTTCAAGGCCGCGACTCTCGGCCAGCTCCAGCAAGGTGCCGCCATCGGGTTGCCAACGTGCCTCCTTGGCCGAGCGTTCGAACACCACAGGTACCGAAGTGGTGGCGGCAGGCGGCTGTTGCACGCCGGCAGTCCGTTCGTCGCGGGTGCGCTTCAAGGTCGACGGCCCGAAGGTTTCAGCATGAATCCGCTCGTCACGGATGTGCATGGCCCTGAGTTCGTCATACAGCCCTTGTGTGAAGCTTGCCGGTCCGCAGACATAAAAATCGAAGTCGTCGAACGGCAACAGCGTCTTGAGCAGTGTCAGGTCAATGCGACCCGCAAGGTGAAAGTCCTGTCCTGCGCGGGCCTCGCTCTCGGGCTGGCTCAGCAGACGGACGACCGTCAATTCATTTCCGGCACTGGCAATCAGTGTGTCCAATTCTTCACGAAAAGCCAGATCCACCAGACGACGTGCACTCTGAACAAACCACACCGGCCGGTTCCGACGCTTGCGTTTGTTCTGGTAAAGGACCTCGCGCAGCATCGACAGCATGGGGGTGACACCGATACCGGCCCCCAGCAGCACCAGCGGCCGACGCTCCAGCGGATCGACGAAAAAACCGCCCTGGGGCGTGCGCGCCTCAATCAGGTCGCCGACCTTGAGGGTGTCGTGCAGATGCCCGGACACCCGCCCGTCGCGCTTGACGCTGATGCGGAAGAAATCATCCGAGGGCGCGCTGGACAGGCTGTACGTGCGGATCACTGGTTTGGCTTGCCCCTCCAGAGAAACCCGCAGCGGCAAGTGCTGCCCGGCCTTGAACCCGGACACGCCCGCGCCATCGGCGGCTTCGAAGTAGAACGAGCGAATCCCCTGGCTTTCATCCTCGACACGCATCACCCGCAGCGGCCGCCATTGATCGCGCAGGGCCTCGGCCTGCAGCCGCGCAGCGGTCTGCTCCCAGTCGCCGGTCATCAGGCTGTTGGGTGAAAACCCCTTGAACCCCCAGCGCGAACGCAGGGCGGCCGGGCGCCGGAGCACTTTTTCGACCTTGACCTGCCAGAGCCGCTCGGCGCCTTGAAATGCGGCGATTTCCGGGCTTTTCAGAATCACCGTGGCGAGCCCCGCGACATGCAGCATGTCGCCGCTGGCGAAGTCGATGAACACCAGCCCGG
This sequence comes from Pseudomonas sp. GW821-FHT02A11, assembly GCF_059421985.1. NCBI lineage: Bacteria > Pseudomonadati > Pseudomonadota > Gammaproteobacteria > Pseudomonadales > Pseudomonadaceae > Pseudomonas > Pseudomonas sp. GW821-FHT02A11. The sequence continues at coordinate 24,909 of NZ_JBWKWB010000011.1, read as the reverse complement.
CTCTCGGGTTTACCAGGAGATTGCCCAAGGTGTTGAAGAACAGATTGCCAGCGAAGTCGGGAATCGTGAGGACATCGCCTTCGACCCGGACAAACCCTGCACGACCGCCACGGTGAGAGACATCCACCGAACGATGTGATTGCTCGCCAGGCCAGTCGCCTTTCTGGTCAACATAACTGGCGACGAAAAACGTGTCAGCGGCGCGAATGGTCGCGATTGCTGCATCATCCAGCGCGTCCAGGTGCTGAACCGGTGGGCGCTCGGTCACCGCCGTTTCGTCGGCGCGCTCCAACGGGCGCAATTGAATGTACTGCGGGCAATTGCCGTACGACTGCTCGACCGCCAGGGAAAACCCGGACTCGCTCAACGTGTCGATATGCCCGTTAAGCCGATTGCGCCGGCGGGTGTACAGATCGATCCCCAGTAATCCCAAGGCCGCGCCAGGCTTGAACGCCGCGCTCACCGGGTCGGTGGCATCCGGCAGCCATTCGATGTCCAGCTGGCGGGAATCCGGGGTGCTGATGAACCCCTCGTGGGCATCCATCATGCTCGCCCATGGCCAGCCCTCGGCGTCAACGGCGCCGACGATCAGGTAGGGAATCTGCTCATAGAAATCGCGATGCTGATCGGGCATGAAGTCGCGGACGAACTTGCGACCCACCACGTCCATGCGCTCGACAACACCGGCATGGATTTGCACCTGCAGCTCACCGGTGTGCCAGGGTGAGTTTTTTTCCGAGGGGATATCGTTCATGGCGCGGACTTCCACAGTGACAGTGGCGGGTGTCTTGTAGGAGCGAGCTTGCTCGCGATGGCGTCCGATCAGGCACCTGAGGGATCACCCGGCGAGCCCGATCGCGAGCAAGCTCACGCCTACAAGATCGCATTCACAACATTAACGACCAATCGCGTATCTGATCAAACCACCAGACCAGCCTTGGTACGCGGCATCGGTACAAAGCCTTTCAGGCCCTCGATGCGCGCCAGCCAGGCCCGCACGTTCGGGTAGCTTTCCAGCGAAACATTGCCCTCAGGTGCATGGGCGATGTAGCTGTAGCCTGCGACGTCGGCGATGGTGGCGTGGTCAGCGGCGAGGAAGTGACGACCTTCCAGATGCTGGTCGATCACTTTCAGGACGGCATGGGCGCGGTCGAGGGTGTCTTTAGGGTCGAAACCTGCGCCGAACACAGTGATCAGACGCGCACGAGCCGGGCCATTGTTGATCTGCCCTGCCGCCACCGCCAGCCAGCGCTGAACCTGCGCAGCGCCATCGGCGTCTTCCGGCAGCCATTTGCCCGAGGCGTCGTACTTCTTCGCCAGGTAAACCAGGATAGCAGTGGAATCGGCGACGATCGTGCCATTGTCATCGATCACGGGCACTTGGCCGAAGACGTTGATGGCGCGGTATTCCGGGGTGTTCTGCGCGCCTTTGGCGAGGTCCACCAACTCGATCCGTGGATCGATGCCCAAGAGCGACAGCATCAGCTGTGCGCGGTGGGAGTGGCCGGACAACGGGAAGTGATAGAGCTTGATCGCGTTCATGGTGTTGGCTCCTGGACTGTCGTGAATGAGTGTCAGCGGGGTTGATGTCGAGGGTGTGATTCATCGCGCTGATGGGATGAATAGTGGACCTCGACGCCCACCAGCAGAATCACCACAAAAAGCAATCCAGCGTTTCAACCGGTGAAATAATCGAGCGAATGGGCCGCTTGGATCAGGGGCTTAGCATCGGATGATTGCGCAGGCGCTCGAGGGCAAAGTCGATGAAGCTACGCACTCGCGCCGAGGCCCGCCGGCCTTCGCGATAGACCAGATGCACAGCCAGGGGCGCAGGTTCGAACGCCTCCAGTACCGGTTGCAGCCTTCCTGTTTGCAGATGCTCGTGCACCTGATAGCTCAGGCACGAGGCGAGCCCTGCGCCGCTGAGCGCAGCTTCAACCGTGGCTGCCTGAGTGGTGCAGCGCAGGCTCGGACGCAACGCGACGCTGCGCGGCGAGCCGTCGCGCTGAAAACGCCACTCCAGCACCGGATTATCGGCACTGCAGAACACCAGAGCATGGGCGCTCAGGTCACGCAAAGCCAAGGGCGCCGGGTGACGGCGAAGGTAATCTGCACTGGCGCAGATCATCTGCCGCGCGCTGCCGAGCTTGCGCGCGACCATGTAGCCGTCCGGCAAGGGGCCGATGAGCACGGCGACGTCGACGCCCTCTTCGTGCAGGTTAGGAAAGCGGTCCTGATAGACCACCGACATCTCGATGCCCGGCCAGGTGTCGAGAAAGTCGAGCGCCACTGGGAGCAGTAAGCGCTCGCCGAACATCAGCGGCGTGACCAGGTTGAGCATCCCGCGCGGCTCGCTGTGCAGCCCGTTGGCCGACGCGTCCGCCTCTTCAGCGGCGCGCAGCAAACGTGCGCTATCGCTGGCGAACAATCGGCCCACCCCGGTCAGGGTGACGCCGCGGGTGCTGCGCTCCAGCAACGGTGTGCCCAGACGTTTCTCCAGCGCGGCGAGAGAACGGCTGACCGTGGCCTCGGATATGCCCAGACGCCGGGACGCCGCCGCCAGCCCTTGCTCGCTGGCTACGGCGTCGAAAATCAGCATCTGCTGATGCCGGTCCATCAGCCGCGGCTCTGCCCGGCCGCCTTGATCGCGGGGTCTTGGGTCATGCGTTCGACGCAATAATCGACGAAGGTGCGCACCTTGGCCGAGACCTTGCGCTCGGCCTGATAGCAGACGTGAACGGGCAGCGGCGGCTCTTCGAAGTCCTGCAGAATCAGCTGCAGTTCGCCGCTCGCCACTGCGCTGGCGACCTGATAAGACAAGACCCGCGTCACGCCCCAGCCCATTTTCGCGGCGGTGATGGCGGCCTGGTTGGCGGACACCGTCAGGCGCGATTGCAGATCGACCTGGAGCGGTTTGCCCCCCTCCATGAACTCCCAGCGACGCACCAGCACGCTGGCCGCCGAGACGATCAACCGGTGTTCCTTCAAGTCCACCGGATGCCGTGGCCTGCCATGAACGGCAAGATACGCTGGCGATGCACACAGCACCCGCCGTACTTCGCCGACCTTCACGCCGTGCTGGCTGCTGTCCATCAAATGGCCGATGCGCACCGCAACGTCGATGCCCTCCTCGACCATTTGCGTAACGCGATCGAGCAGCAGCGCATTGACGCTGACGCCGGGGTATTGCTGCAAATAGCCCACCACCAGCGGCATGACAAACAGCTCGCCGAACAGCAGCGACGCAGTGACCGTCAATTGCCCGACCGGCGCGGCGATGCTGCCGCCGGCCGAATCTTCGGCTTCTTCGAGCTCGCTCAGGATGCGTCGGCAATCGGTGAGGTAACGCTGCCCCGCTTCGCTGAGGTGCACGCTGCGGGTGGTGCGGGACAACAGCAGCGTACCGATGCGCTTCTCCAGCGCCGCCACCGCCCGGGTGACGCTGGGCGCCGACATGTTCAAGCGCCGCGCCGCCGTGGCGAAGCTGCGCTCTTCGCACACGGCGATGAAGACCTGCATTTCCTGAAATCTGTCCATGGGTGGCTCGGCACGACGAGGGGCTGAATGGGCGCGATAGTAAAGGCTCGATCGCCAAAGCGCACTGTAGCAGCACGGCTTGCCGGTGGTGCTGTGCGGCTACCCGGTCAATCTCGAGCGCTTGATCTACCGCTTTCGCGGCCGTCGTAACCTCCGACTGCTCCTACCGTTCTGCGGCGATCATTTGTCATCGGCTTACCGCCAAACCTGTCAGGGCTTGCTCAGGTGTAGAGATGGAGTGCAATCCCTGTGGGAGCTGCTGGAGCTGTGCGACAGTGGCGAAAGCGGGGGGTCAGTCATGAATGAGTTGCCTGACATACCGCTTTCGCGGCCATCGTAACCTCCGACTGTTCCTACAGGATGCTGCAGTGAGCCGAAGATGGGCGATCGCCGCGGGACCTGTGGCAGAGTCTCGGGAACTCTTATGAAACATTCAGAAATATTCCCTTGACGAGCACGCTCCGTTTGAGCGTGAATATTGGCTAACGGTCATACTCCAAATTCACGCACTGGCTTCTCGGGGATTCACGCATGGTTTCGTCTGTTCTGGCGGCGTCGCTGTCTCGTCGTCGCATTCACTACAGCTGGGTCGTCCTGGCGGTCACGTTCCTGACCATGCTGGTGATGGCCGGCGCAGTCGGCGCTCCGGGTGTATTCCTCAAGCCGCTGGAGGCCGAGTTCGGCTGGGATACGGCAGAGATCTCCTCTGCGTTGGCCGTGCGCTTCGCGCTGTTCGGTCTGGTTGGACCCTTCGCAGCGGCGTTCATGAACCACTTCGGTGTGCGGCGCGTGGTGCTGACCGCGCTGACCCTGGTCGCCAGCGGCATGATCCTGTCGCTGTTCATGACCCAATTCTGGCAATTGGTGGTGCTGTGGGGCTTGGTGGTGGGGTTTGGCACGGGGCTTACGGCCATGGTCCTGGGCGCAACGGTCGCAACGCGCTGGTTCTCCCAACGACGCGGGATCGCAATGGGTTTGCTGTCGGCCAGTTCTGCCACCGGCCAATTGGTGTTCATGCCCATGCTCGCCAATCTGACCGAGCACTTTGGCTGGCGTACGGCGCTGACCTGCATCTGCGTGGCCATCGTCATCGCCGGGGTCGCGGTGCTCGCATTGATGCGCAACCACCCTGCCGATCTGCAGCTGCCGTCCTATGGCGACACCGAAATCCAGCCTACGGCGGCCAGCACACAAACCTTCGCCCAACTGCTGATCATGCCACTGCACGTGCTGGGTGAGGTGTGCAAAACCTGGACGTTCTGGGTGCTGTTCATGACGTTTTTCATCTGCGGTGCCAGCACCAACGGGCTGATCCAGACCCACTTCATCAGCCTGTGCGGCGATTACGGCCTGATCGCGACGACGGCGGCCAGCATGCTGGCGGTGATGGGAATTTTCGATTTTGTCGGGACCATCGGTTCAGGCTGGCTGTCGGACCGTTTCGACAACCGCTGGCTGCTCTTCTGCTATTACGGCTTTCGCGGCGTGGCGTTGATCATCCTGCCGTTCTCGGATTTCACGGTGTACGGCCTGTCGTTCTTCGCCCTTATATACGGGCTGGACTGGATCGCCACCGTACCGCCAACGGTCAAGCTGACGGTGCAGCGATTTGGTGCGGCCCGCGCCAACATCGTCTTTGGCTGGATCTTCGCCGGCCATCAACTGGGCGCCGCGTTTGCCGCCTTCGGGGCCGGATGGACACGCACACACTTTGCCAGTTACCTGCCGGCGTTCTTCATCTCCGGCCTGCTCTGCGTGATTGCCGCGCTGATTGCGCTGTCCATCGTCCCGGCCCTGAAGTCAGCCCAGCCTCAGACCCACTGACGGGCCATCAGCCAGATCGCGTAACCGATCGCCATCAGCCCCCAGGCCAGCAGCGGGTGAAACACCACCCGCCAGGCCAGCGCCCTTGGATCGAAACCGACGCCATGGACGAACCCGCCGGCCACGCCCCACATGATCAGCATCAACAGGCTGTGGGAATAGTGGCCGTTGGCGTCGAGCATCGACGCCGGATGAACCAACAGCACCAGGCTCAAGGGCACCGCCATCAGCAGGGACAAAACCCTGCCGAAGGTGTGCCTGAACGGTGCGTTCAGCGCCTCAGCGGTCACGGCCGTTCTCCACGGCGTTGGCGTCGGACGACTCCAGCCACAGGGCGTTGATGATGCCGAAGCTGCAAGCCAGCAATACGCCAAGTATCCAGGCGAAATACCACATGATGCTCTCCTCGATGAAATCCGGGCTCAGTACAGGCCGTGGGGGTTGTGGTCAATGTGCGCGGTGGTGACCTTGCCCCACATCTTGGCGTAGCACCACAGCGTGTAGCAGAGGATCAGCGGCACGAAAATGCTCGCCGCCACCAGCATGATGATCAGGGTCTTGTGGCTGGACACCGCGTCCCACACGGTCAGGCTCGATGCAGGGTCAAGGCTGGACGGCATGACGAACGGGAACATGGCGAACCCCGCGGTGCACAGCGCACCGACGATAGCCAGGCTGCTGCCCAGAAACGCCATACGGCCCTGCCCCGCACTGGCGCCCAGCAGCGCCAGGAGGCCACCGAAGATGCCCAGCAGCGGCGCCATCACGGTCAACGGATGCGCGTGGTAGTTGGCCATCCAGCCGTGGTTGCTCGCCTCTACGGTTTTGGCCAGCGGGTTCAGCGCTGCACCGGCATCGAATGCCGAGGTGATCGCCAGGCCTTGAATACCGCCCAGCAACAGCCACACTCCCGCGCCGATGAACGACAGCAGGAACACCAGCGACAGCCACTGCGCGGCGCGGCGGGAACGACGGGCAATCGCGCCCTCGGTGCGCATCATCAGCCAACTGCCGCCGTGCAGGCCGAGCATGCTCAGGCTGACCACACCGGCCAACAGACCAAACGGGCTGAGCAGTTGCCAGAAGTTGCCGTGGTAGCTGGAGCGCAGGGTGTCGTCGAACTGGAATGGCACGCCCAGCAGCAGGTTGCCGAAGGCCACGCCGAACACCAGCGAAGGCACCAGACCGCCGACGAACAGGCCCCAGTCCCAGCTCTGCCGCCAGCGGGTGTTTTCCAGCTTGCTGCGGTAGTCGAAGCCCACCGGGCGCACGAACAGCGCGAACAGCACCAGCAGCAGCGCCCAATACAGCCCCGAGAACGCTGCCGAATAGACCAGCGGCCAGGCCGCGAACAGCGCGCCACCGGCGGTGATCAGCCAGACCTGATTGCCGTCCCAGTGCGGGGCGATGGTGTTGATCACCACGCGCCGTTCGTTGTCGGTGCGGCCGACGAAGGGCATCAGCATCGCCGCGCCCAGGTCGAAGCCGTCAGTCAGGGCGAAGCCGATCAGCAGCACGCCGACCAGCACCCACCAGATGAGTTTGAGTGTCTCGTAATCGAACATCGTGTGTTCCTCAGGCCAGCGTCGGTTGTTGGGCAGCGGGCATTTCGCTCTCGCGGCGCTCGAAGTGATAACGACCGGTGTGCAGGCTGCTTGGGCCCAGACGGGCGAACTTGATCATCAGGTACATCTCGATGATCAGCAGGACGGTGTAGAACGCCACCAGCGCCAGGATCGAGCCGATCACATCGCCGCTGGACAGGGTCGAGGCCGACAGGTGGACCGGCAGCACTTCACCGATGGACCAGGGCTGACGACCGTGCTCGGCCACCCACCAACCGGTCTGCGTGGCGATCCACGGCAGCGGCAGGCTGAACAGCGCCCACTTGAGCAACCAGCGTTTGCTGGATTCGTTCTTGCGCGCCGACGCGTAGAACGCACAAGCGAACAACAGCAGCATCAACACGCCGCTCAACACCATGATGCGGAAGGTCCAGAAAATCGACGCTACGTGAGGGATGGAATCCAGCGCCGCCTGCTTGATCTGCTGCTCGTTGGCGTCCACCACCTTGTCGGTGTACTTCTTCAGCAGCAGGCCGTAGCCCAGGTCTTTTTTCACCTCGTTGAAGGCGTTGAGGGTTTGCTCGCTCCTGTCGCCGGCGCGCAGCTTGCCCAGCAGGTCGTAGGCGACCATGCCGTTGCGGATGCGGCCCTGGTGCTCGCTGACCAGATCCTTGATGCCGGTGACCTGCTTGTCCACCGAACGGGTGGCGATGATGCCCATCACATAAGGGATCTTGACCGCGTAATCGGTGCGCTGGGCTTCCTGATTCGGCAACCCGAACAGGGTGAACGCCGCCGGCGCAGGCTCGGTTTCCCACTCGGCTTCGATGGCGGCCAGTTTGGTCTTTTGCACATCACCAATCTCGTAGCCGGACTCGTCACCCAGCACGATCACCGACAGGATCGAGGCCATGCCGAATGCCGAGGCGATGGCGAACGAACGACGGGCAAAACCGATGTCGCGCCCCTTGAGCAGGTACCAGCTGGAAATCGCCAGCACGAAGATCGCGCCGGTCACGTAGCCGGAAGCCACGGTGTGGACGAACTTGACCTGAGCGACGGGGTTGAACAGCAGATCGCTGAAGCTGGTCAATTCCATGCGCATGGTGGTGAAGTTGAATTCGGCGCCCACCGGGTTCTGCATCCAGCCGTTGGCAATCAGAATCCACAAGGCCGACATGTTCGAGCCGATCGCCACCAGCCAAGTCACGGCCAAGTGTTGCACGCGGGTCAGGCGATCCCAGCCAAAGAAAAACAGGCCGATGAAGGTCGATTCCAGGAAAAACGCCATCAGGCCTTCGATGGCCAGCGGGGCGCCAAAAATGTCCCCGACGTAGTGGCTGTAGTAGGCCCAGTTGGTGCCGAACTGAAACTCCATGGTCAGGCCGGTGGTGACCCCCAGGGCGAAGTTGATGCCGAACAGCTTGCCCCAGAACTTGGTCATGTCCTTGTAGACCTGCTTGCCGGTCATGACGTACACCGACTCCATGATCGCCAGCAGGAACGTCATGCCCAGCGTGAGCGGCACGAAAATAAAGTGATACAGCGCGGTCATCGCGAACTGCAGCCGAGAGAGGTCAACGACTGATTCCGAAATCATTTTGGGTTCTTCTCATCAGATACGGGAGGGGCGCCCAATACATGCAGGCCTGCTTGCACCCCGTCAGCCTTGACGTCGACCGGAGCGTCGAACCAGACGCTGCGAATACCCATCAACAGGACGAGCTTGATCACCAGGATCAGGCCGATCTCTTTCGCCAGTGGGTGTTTGAGGAAATCGAAGGGACCGGGCATGTTGAAGACTCGTCGGGGTGCGTAGCAATTTTCCTACAGCACCTTCCAAGACCTTTGATCCAGGTCAACAAAGCCCGATGGCCCGGTGTGACACAACGCCACAGCGCCACCGGCGCTCTGCCCGCGTTCTGGGGGCAAGCCCGGCAGACGGTGGCATGATGAACGGCAGATAAACGCCTCAAGTGGCGGATTTTTCAGCCGATATCGTGGCTGTACGAGGCAGTCGGGTCAGGCGCTGCTACTTTTCCGCACCCCGGACAAGTGCCTCGACTGCCGCTCATGAGGTCGCTGTCCATGACACCCCCCACACTCAGACGCAAGGCTCGCAGCGTGCTGTACGGCGCGGTGTTGCTGTGCCTGAGTGTTTTCGACGCTCACGCCCAGCCCATCCGCGTGGTGACCGAAGAGCTGCCGCCCTACAACATGACCCGCGACGGCCAGTTGACCGGCATGAGCACCGAGGTGGTGCAGGCGGTGCTCAAGGAGGTCAACGTTCAGGCCAGCATCCAGTCGATGCCCTGGGCGCGGGCCTACGATCTGGCCCTGCACGAGCCGGACGTGCTGATCTATTCCATCACCCGCACGGCCGAGCGCGAAAACCTGTTCAAGTGGGTCGGCACCATCGCCGCCTCGCGTTGGTACATCTACTCCTCCGCAGACCATCCGATCAGCCTCATGGACCTGGATGATGCCCGCGACTGGCAGACCGCAACCGTCAACGAGGATGTGGGAGAGCAGTACCTGACCGCCAGAAAATTCGTCATCGGCGAGCAACTGCAGTCCAGCAACCGCTACGAACTCAATTACCAGAAGCTGCGCACCGGCCACGTCGACCTGTGGATTTCCGATGAATTGAACGCCAGGTACCTGGCCCGTCAGGCGGGTGACGATCCGTCCCTCACCCTGGTGCAGTCCTTGCGTATACCGGCGCTTGAGGACGCTGGCGGCTTCAACATGGCTTTCAGCGCCGCGACACCCGATGCTACTGTGCAGCTGTTTCAAAAAGGCCTGAAGACCCTCCGTGAAAACGGGACCTTTGACGCCATCGCGCGGAAATGGAATTGAGCATGCTCGCAGAGTCCGGCTCCAAACTCGCTGAAGACACCCTCGCCCCGCCGCGTACAGGCTCGCTGGCGCGTCGGCTGGTCATCGCCACACTGGCCTTCTGCGTGCTGTTCACCTTGGCCACCGTGTCGGTGCGCACCTGGTTTGCCTGGAACGCCAACCTCTCGACCATGAACGCCGAGCTGAGCCTGATCGATCAGGTGTTCCAGGGCACGCTGTCCAAGGCCGTCTGGGAAATGGACAGCGAGGCGTTGCAGGCGCAGATCGACAGCGTCGCCCTCGCCGCACCGGTCGGTCGCGTCGAACTGCGCATCCTGCGCCCCAATCGCGCGCCGGAAACGGTGGAACGCCAGCACCCCGGCCACTCCGGCTCGGTCCTGGCCCCTGCCCTGCACCGCCAACTGACCGTCACCCCCTACCCCGGCGCCAACGAAGTGGTCGGCGAGCTGACCATCGAAGGCGACGAAAGCCTGCTGTGGAAACGCCTGTGGAAAGAGGTCGGGATCATTATGCTGACCCAAATCATCCAGTCGCTGGCCCTGGCCGGGCTGATCATGGGCATGTTCAACCGCTCGGTAACCCTGCACGTGCGGCGCATTGCGCGGCACCTGGAACAGCTCACCCCGCAGAATCTGAAGCAGCATCTGGTGCTGGGACGCGATGGCAAGACCAGTGACGAACTGGACCTGCTCGAAGCCGGCGTCAACGACCTGCAGGACAAACTGGCCAACCATATCGAGCGCCAGACCCGGGACGAACTGGCCCTGGCCGCCAGCCGCGATCAACTGGCCGAGCTGGTGGAACAACGCACCGCACAGCTCAAGGCGGCCAATATTCGCCTGGAAGCCCTGACCCGCTTCGACCCGCTGACGGGCCTGGCCAACCGTCGTCATTTCGATGAGCTCAAGGAGCTGGAATTCAACCGCGCGCTGCGCCATGGCCAGCCATTTTCAGTGCTGATGTGCGACATCGACTTCTTCAAGGCTTACAACGACACCTACGGCCACGCCACAGGCGATCAGTGCCTGCGCGACGTCGCGCTGACCATGAGCGCGCTGTTCTCCCGCTCCGGCGAACTGGTGGCGCGCCTGGGCGGTGAAGAGTTCGCCGTGCTGTTGCCGGGACAGAACAAACAGCAGGCGCTGGCCTCGGCGGAGCGTGTGCAAGAGCTTTTGGCCAACCAGAAACTGCCCCACAGCGCCTCGCCGGTCTCGCCGTTCATCACGCTGAGCATCGGCATCGCCGAGCTCGATGCCACCACGATGGACCGTTTCGACCAGTTGCTGCAAAGCGCTGACAAGGCCTTGTACCGGGCCAAGAGCCAGGGGCGTAACCGGTGTGTGATCTGATCAGAGAGAAGATGTGAAATGAGCCGTTGCCCATCGTCGATCAAACAGGGTTTGAGCGTGTTGTCCGCCACCGCAGTGCTGCTGCTCGGTCTGACCGCCCACGCCGACACGATTCAGGTGGTCACCGAGGATTCGTCCTACAGCTCGCTGAAAAACGGCAAGGTGGTCGGGCCTGCCAGCGAGATCGTAGAACAGACCCTGGCCCGTGCGGGCATCACCGATTACCGCATGAGCCTATACCCCTGGGCGCGGGCCTATGACCTGGCGCGGCTGGAACCCAACGTGCTGATTTATCCGATCATCCGCAGCAGCGAGCGCGAGGCGCTGTTCAAATGGGTGGGCGAACTGGATCAGGTGACGCCGCTGTTCTACAAACTGCGCGCCCGTCGCGATGTGGTGGTCAAGGACCTGGCGGATGCGAAGCGCTACACGGTCGGAGTGGTGCGCGACGATTCGCGCCAGGAGTACCTGGAGGGCAAGGGGTTCAGCAAGATGGTGGTCTCGGCCAACAACCTGGACAACCTGCGCAAGCTGCTCAGCGGCCAGGTGATGCTGGTGCCCATGCCCGAGCGCGAAGCGCGAGAGCAGTGCGAAGGTCTGCACATTGCCTTCGAGGATCTGGAGAGCGTTTACACCATCGATGAGCTGTCCAAGGGGCTCTACGTGGCGTTGAGCGGCAAGACGCCGGCTGAGACGGTGAAGCGGATCACCGCAGCGTTTGCACAGTTGAAGGAGGACGGGACGGTGCACAACGTCCTGGCCCAGTGACCCCGTCTGCCCCTGAAGCGACGCTTGCAACAGGTTGACCTGTGACCCATGACGAAACCCCGGCCAGATGCGCTCTGGCCGGGGTTTTGTGTTACCAGCACTGCCCGATCAGCCGATCAGAACTTCCATTTGGCGTTGAACATCAGGTTGCGGGGTTCGCCGTAGGAGCCGGAGTTGAACGTGCCCAGGCCGTCGTAGTACTTGCGGTCGGTGACGTTGTTGAAGTTGGCGCCCACCGTCAAGTGGTCGTCGACCTTGTAGTTGGCCAGCAAACCGAGCACGGCGTACGGGTCCTGCTTGGCCTTGTGGATGCCGTCGTCAAACTCGTTTGCCGCGTAGATCTCGCTCTGCCATATCACATTGCCACCCACGGTCAGGCGATTCCACGCACCAGGCAGGCGATAGGTCGTGCCCAGCTTGAACAGGTTCGACGGCTGGTTGGTTTCGACGCGCTCGCCGTCCTTGTCGTGGGACTCGCGGTAGGTGTAGCCACCGAACACGTTCAGGCCATCGGCCACTTCACCGTTGATTTCCAGCTCGACACCCTTGGTACTGGTGCCGCTGATTGCGCGGTACACCTCACGCCCGGTTTGCGGGTCGTTCTCGACGAATTGCGGCGTGTTTTCCTGCTCGACATCGAACAACGCGATGCTGGCGTTCAGTGCGCCGTTGAAGAACTCGCCCTTCAGACCGATTTCATAGTTGTCGCCGGTCAGCGGGTCCAGCGACGTGTTGCTGGCGGTCTTGAAGAAGGTCTGCGGCAGGAAGATATCGGTGTAGCTGGCGTAGACCGAGTAAGTGTCGTTGATGTCGTAGATGATGCCGGCATACGGCGTCACGACGCCGGATTTTTTAGTGCGATCGGTCGATGCGGTGTACGGGTCGGTGTCCGTGGCGAACGTGCTGCTGAAGTCGTCCTGCTTCCAGTTGCTCACGCGTGTCCCGATGATCACCGACAGCGGGTCGAACGGTTTGAAGTTGGCCGCCGCGTAGAGGCCGGTCTGGGTCAGGGTGGTCACGTTCTCGCCAGCCTTGCTGAAGTGCGGCTTGTCGATCTGGTGCCCGTCCCAGGCGAAGATGTTCGGGATGTCCGGGAAATCGTTCTGGTAAGTCGGGTAGTTCAGGTGTGTGTGGCTGGCAGTACCGCCGACCACCAACTGGTGATCTCGCCCACCCAGCTGGAACGGGCCGGACGCATAGACATCGAGGGTGTCCTGCTCCTGATGGCTGTCCAGGCGGTTGACATACATGTACATGCCTTCGCCGGTCACAGGATCCGGAAACCCGCCGCTGGCTGAACCGGTGGTGCCCTTACGGTACGAATACTGGTGGCTGTAGGCCGTTTTCAGGGTCCAGTCATTGCCCAGTTTATGCTCCACCAGCCCTGTCAGGTTGTAGTGGGTGTTGTCCAGGTAGCTCCAGCGTGCGGCCGGGTTGAACGAGCGCGAGAAGTTGGTCTGCGTGCCGTTGTTGTAGAACAGCGGAATATGGCCGAACGAAACACCGTCGGAATCGGTGTCCTGATAATCCAGGCTCAGACGCAGCAGAGTGTCGTCGCTCAGATCGAAGTCCAGCGCGCCATACATGACCTTCTTCTCGGTGTGGTACCAGTCGACGAAGGAGTTGCCCCTCTCGTACACGCCCACCAGACGACCGCGGATGGTGCCTTCGGAGTTGAGCGGGCCGGAGACATCAGCCTCGTTGCGGTATTTGTCCCAGGCACCGGCCTCACCCGAAACATAGGCCTGGATGTCGCGGGTAGGACGCTTGCGCACCAGGTTGATGGTTGCCGACGGCGTACCGGCGCCGCTCATCAAACCGGTGGCGCCGCGCACCACTTCAACGTGGTCATACAGGGCCATGTCCAGCAGGCTGCTGGTGTACTGCTGGGATTCGTTGGCCACCTGCGACGGGATGCCGTCGTACATGAAGTTCTGAATCTGAAACCCGCGGGAGTAGAACGTGTAACGCTCACTGTCGCGGTGGTTGCTGGTGATGCCAGGGGTGAAGCTCAGCACGTCGTTGATGCTGGTCAGGTTCTGGTCATCCATCAGCTGACGGGTGATGACACTCACCGACTGCGGCGTCTCGCGCAACGACAACGGCAGCTTGGTCGCTGTCGACGTCGCACCGGTGGTGTATGACCCGGTGTTCTCGGTGGTCAGCCCCAGGCCCTGGCCATCAATGTTGGTGGCGTCCAGTTGCAGCGCCGAGGCGTTATCGGTCTTGGCCGCTTCTTCTGCGAATGCCGAACCCGAATACAGGGCGATGCCCACGGGAGCCGCAAGCGTTGCGCCGAGTGCGATGGAACGAACGGCACGCGGCAAGGCCTGCAGCGCGAAGACCCTGTCAGGGGAAGAGCGAAACGCGGTGGACATCGTGAATGATCCTTTTGATATGAAGTGATTGACGGCGTCTTTTCGCGCCTCTGATAACTGAGACGGATCACGAATAAAAACCAGACGCATTTGCGAAAAAAATCTGCAGATGCGCTCTGGCGTCCATGGGCGCCCTTCTCTTTTTGTCCTTGCATGCCGTTCGCGCTCAGGCCCAGGGCACCGCGTTGCGCAGGTTTCGCGCATACCACGGGCGTTGCGGCACGCGCTTGAACAGCCCGGTGAGCGTGTCTTCGTCCTCGAAGGTGATGCGCAGGGCGAGCTTCATGGTTTCCGGGTCCATCTCCAGGCTCTTGCCCGGCAAAATCCCCGGCGTGGTGCTGCAGCCGTGGGTCAGCGGCCCGAGCCACGGGTCGGCGACTTCAACCCAGCGCCCCGGAGCGAACCACGGCACACCGTTAAGCGGCTGACGCACCAGCTCGCCGGGATGGAAACGCTCGTGGGCGCGGAACCAGTCTTCAAGGCGATCATCGATCCAGCCGTGGAAGTGCCAGAACACCGGGTTGACGTGGGAGGAAAACGGATCGCCGAGAAAGTCGTTCTCAGGTGCGAACCAGCGCGCGGCAAAGTCGGCAGGGTCCCGGGCCATCGGCACCGCGCCACCGTTGGACGGGTCGCGCGGCACCGAAGCCCAGCGCATGTGCAGCCAGTCGTGCAGGCTCAGCTCGATCTCGGAACCGAACTGGCCCAGGGTCAGCTTCGACAGGTAGCGCGGGTTGCGATAGCGCGATTCCCAGACCTGGAAATTGCTGTGGAAGGTCTCGGCATTCTTGATGTCGCTGACCCACTGGGTGTACTCGTCATCGTCGTGGGCCAGCCAGGTCGGCGGGATCGAGTAGCCGTCGTGGTTATCGAAGTAGCGGGCGAAGCCCTGGCGATCACGCTCAAGTTCCGGTTGCGGCAACGGGAAGTGCTGCCACGATGGCAAGTCCTGCAGGGCGCGAGCGCTCCTGAGCATGTTGCGGTGCATGAAGAAGAAATCGACGCCCGAGCCGTTGCGGTCCTTGGTGTCGCCGCGGGCATCGCGCTCGCCGTCACGCGGGCCGGGCTGCCAGCCAATGCCGCGCAGGGCATCGCGCTTTTTTGCCGAAAGTTTGTGCCACTTGTCCCGCGAGGCATGCCAGAGCTGGTGAAACAACCGATGTTCCGGCGCGATCAGCCAGGCCAGCAGTGGCTCATTAAGGCCGATGCGCTGGCGGGCTTCGGGGAACAGACGCTTGACCGCGACGAAGCGATTGTCCCGCAGCGGCAGTTGCGCGGGCCTGTCCAGGCGCACCACGCGACCACTCAGGGTGGCGCTGCCGGCATTGCCGAAATCGGCCCAAACTTCATCAAGGGTCACTTCCAGCTCATAGCCGCCGGTGCCCTCTTCGCTCCAGGTATCGAACAGGCGCCAGTGCAGCAGCGCCGGGTTGGCCTGGGCCAGATCCCCCACCACCTGATAACGCGGCGCCTGAGCCGAACGCAGGTTTGCACCGGTGTCGACACAACCGCGCACCCCGCGCCCGCGCTGGGCGATGTCGATAAACATCTCCACCCCGGCCTGCGGCAACCCTTCAAACCCGGCATCAGCGCCCTGAAATCGAATGTCCCATACCCCGCGCAAGGTGTCGGCCAATTGCCGCCCCTGGGTGTCCGGCAGCTCGACTTTCGCCTCTTGCGGGGTGATCGGGAATTCAGGGCGGGCCAGCTCGCGATGCGCGTAATAGACCGCCGGCACGGCCGCGCCAGTGAGCGCCAGCCCCGCGATGAACCCTCGTCGAGAAATCGTCATTGCTCTACCTGTTTCCAACCCGGAAGCGGGCCTTATCCCAGCTAGAACGTTCATCGCGTCGGCAAATTTAACGTCGCAGATACGCCGCCGTTTTTTTGTAGGAGCGAATTCATTCGCGATGCGGCGTTGCAAACCACACATCTGTGCCTGCTGAAAGACCGTCTCGCGAATGAATTCGCTCCCACAGAGGGGCCCGGAGTTCTTCAAAGGTCCTGCATCAAGCCCCGTGCTTTTTGCAGCCAACTGTTCAACCAAGCCCGGCGCAAGACGAAACTGTAGATGCCCCAAGCCAGACGCAGGACAAAAAACTGTGGGAGCGAATTCATTCGCGAGGGGCCGTCGCAAGCCCCACATCTGTGACTGCTGAAAGACCGTCTCGCGAATGAATTCGCTCCCACAGGGGGCCCGGAGTTCTTCAAAGGTCCTGCATCAAGCCCCGTGCTTTTTGCAGCCAACTGTTCAACCAAGCCCGGCGCAAGACGAAACTGTAGATGCCCCAAGCCAGACGCAGGACAAA